>JBHEKR010000290.1:0-9075 GCA_041859365.1 Candidatus Hydrogenedentales bacterium | reverse complement strand
TCGTTGCCGTCCATGGTATCCATGAACCACTGGAGTTCGTTTACCTGAGCGAGATCGCAGAGATCCCCGGTCATGACGACGAAGTCCACGGACCGGTCGCGGGGTTTGCCTTCTTCGTGGAGCGCATTGATGCGCTGGAGGGTTGCATCGAGCGTGTGAATGCCCAGGGCTTCCTGGGGGCGCCAAGACGGTGCGATGAGCGATTCCGTGCGCACTGCCCGTGCCGGACTCTCCTCGTCCACGATCTGGGGATCGGTAATGTGGACCAGGCGAAGCAGGTGGGTGTCCTTTGCGTCGGGCTGGGGCGCCAGATCGGGCCCGGCGGACCTGGGACATCCGGCGAGCAGCAGTCCACCGGCAAGGAGAATAGCCAGACTGGCCAAAGTTAGATGCGTGGGACGTTTCTCCGTTCCCCAATCCCCGTATGCTCGCCCGCACTGGCGCCATGTGAGGGCTGTAAAGCCTCGGCGTAATCGTGCCACCTCAGTCAATCCAACCTTTGACGCGGTCTTTCGACTTTCTTATGAACTCTTTGGTTTTGGATTCCCGCTTGCCCATATCCAGCGCATTGGAATTCTCTACGATGGGCGGCAGGCCCGGGCGTTCATACAGATAGAGCACCTGATCGGCGCGGAGGTCGTTGGGGTTGCTCATCTGATTCCATCGGGTCAGGTCCCCCACTGTGACCCCGAAGCGGCGCGCGATGATATCCAGCGTGTCGCCCGCCTGGACCGTATAGGTCTTGGCAGGCGCGGGAGTTTCCGGCGCGGGTTTGGACTCTGGCTCCGCCACTTTGACGACTTCGACGGGCTCAAGTCCCGCTTCCTCATCGACGGGCGTGGTGGCAGGTTCTTCCAACGTCACGACATCGGTCGCTTCCATGGTAATTGGAATTTCCGCGACTTCGAGGAGCACCCCCGTGCCGACCTGGGATTCCGGTGTCGAATTGAGCTGGTAGGGGTCCTGAACCACGACCGACTCCAAACCCGGAACGGTTTCATCCATCACGGGAGCCTCATCCAGGAACGCTTCCGTCGTGGGAGGTGCGACTGGCGGGGTGATGGGCGGTGTAATCGGCGGGGTGACAGGCGCCACAGGCACCGGGGAACCCTCCACCGCCACGGGGGAATCGACATTTGCCTCCGCTGTCCCCTGCGGTGCGGTCTGCGCCGCAGGCTGTGCGGGTTCTGGTGTAGTGGGTGCGGGCGTAATCGGTGCAGCGGCATCGGGCGCGGGCGCAACGGGTGCCGGTGCAGGAGGCGCCGCAGGAGCGGGTGTGGGCAGCGGCTCGGGCCTGGTTGCGGGTTCGGTCTTCCGAGGCGCGGCCTTGACGGGCTTGGGCACAACACGATCCGGCTCATGATCTTCGCCGGGCTCCACCGTTTCTGCTGTTTCGTTGTTGGGCACGGCGACGGGCGGGGACGACTGGGGCGAAGGGGCGGCGGCGATGCCGTCGAGCATATCGAGAGCCAACTGAATGGGCACGTCGCGCAGCCCGACGAAGGCCACGGCGGCAATGGCCAGACCCGCGAGTCCGGCGATGGCCCAGCGCGTGAAGGAGGAGTGCCAGGCACTGGCCAGCATGGAGTCGTCCTCCTCACTTTCTTCGGTCACATCGCCCGAGGTGATGAGAAAGCGTATGGATTCGAGCTCAGCGGCAAACTCGGCGGCCGAGGCAAATCTCAAGTGGGAATGCTTCTCCAGTGCCCGGTCGATGGCGTCCGTGAGGAGCGGATGGGGCACGCGGCCACTGGGGCGGACGATGGGCCGGGGCTCCAGATTCAGGTGCCCGTTGAACACATCCGTCAGCGATCCGGTGAAGGGCGTATGCCCCGCCACGAGCTGATAGAGCATTACGCCGACGGCATAAAGGTCCGACGCGGGCACCACGGGGCCATAGGTCACGGAGTCGATCTGCTCCGGGGCCATGTAGAGGGGCGTGCCGGGGCTGCGGCTACCAGGGTGGGTCAATGTGGTGACGTCGGGATCCTGTTCTTCCTGGCGGGCCACGCCGAAGTCCATGATCTTGGCGATGTAGCGCCCGGCGCTGTCCTGGGTGAGAATGACGTTGGCGGGCTTGATGTCCCGGTGGATGATGCCCCGGGCGTGAACATGGGCGAGGCCGTGAAGGCACTGGATGGCGATGTCCACGGCGTCGCCGATGGGAAAGCTTCTCGATTCCCGGCGATAACCCGCGATCGTGTGATCAAGGGTGTCACCGTCGACGTACTCCATGACCAGATGCAACTGATCGCCTTCGTCGTGCAGGTCAAAGAGGGTAACGATGTGGGGATGGGCGCCAATGCGTGCGTGGAGCAGGCATTCCCGCTTGATACGGCGGAGTATCTGGCCGGCGGCAATTTTGTCGGCCCGGATAGATTTGATGGCCACGCGTCGGTGGAGCTTGGTGTCTTCGGCCAGATGCACCTCACCCATGGAGCCTGAACCCAGCTTGCGGATTATCCGATAGCGGTGGCCGGGCAACTTGAGTGCGGGTGACGGCCTGGCGCCCCCGACGAAATCTGTATCGATGTGATCCGACACGTGGTTACCTTGCTGCGTGGGTCTTGCGGGCGATCCCGAGCCGCGATTGCGAGGCGGTTTCGCTCGTGAGACCTGTTTAAATTGTAGCATGGCGCGGGATCCCGGTCCAAGGGTGTCGGCTCCGCGAATTATACGAAACTTTTGGTAGGCACCCGCAGGCGCTGGACATAGCGCACCAACCCCAACAGGAATATGCCCATGGCCAGGAGGTGGTAGCCCGAGATTCCATCCACCAGACGGGGGGTATCCCGGAAATATTCATGGGCAAAGCGAAATAGACCATAAAGCATGAGATAGACATGAAAAAGCTGTCCTTGAAGGCGTTGACCGCGCCAGCAAACGAGGGCGAAAGCCGCCATCACCAGGTTGAATCCGAGCTCCAGGGGCACGGCGGGCCAGCGCTCCATTCCCGAGCGATCCGCCAGGGTGTACCACGCGGCGTCCATGGGTTGGCCGAGGCAACAGCCGCTCGCGAGACACCCCACGCGCCCCAGGGCCAATCCCAGCGGCGCGATCACGGCGAAGAGATCACCCGTTGCTTTGTTGTATCCCGTCAGGTGCTTCACAAGTTCCACGGCGCCGTAGCCGCCGAGGAGCGCCCCGGTGATGCTCTTGCCGGTGAGCCATTGCCGCCAGACGAGGGCGGGGTGCTCGGCGTAGTCCGGCCAGTGCATCCAGCCTTCCGCGAAGAGGTAGGCGGCCTTCGCGCCGAGAAAAGCCCCGCCGAGCGCGGCGAGGTAGATGTAGACCAGGCGGGAATCGCGGGCATCGGGCTTGCGCCGGAGGAGTCGGCTCCAGATCAGGCTGGAGAGGAGTATGCCGGTGACCGCCAGGACGGGATAGAGCCAGGCGTTAGCCACAGCAGCTTCCACCGCCGCAACAGGCCTCTGCCGGGGCGTTCCAGGTGCCGGGGAACTGGGAATAGTAGCGGCAGAAGGAATCGAGCTGGCCGTCGGGCCGGATCACGTGGGTACAGCAGCGGTCAATGCGATCCTGATCCCAGGTCCAGGCGTCCATGAAGGGCTTGATGAAGAGTCGGAAAGTCTGGGACTCATCGAGTTCGAAGTTCTTGAGCAGATTGCCCAGGGGCTCGGATTCGCAGCCGCAATGGGCCAGGTCGTCGAGGTTGTAGTTCATGCGGTTGGCGAGGAAGCTCTGGAGTTGGGAGAAGTCGATGAAGTCGCTCACAGCGCGGAGGCCTTCGGGCGTTTTCAGGAGATAGCCGATGGTGGCGCAATTGGGATCGCCGCAGGGCAGGGGCGTGAAATCTTCGGCCTTGAGTTGTCCCGCCGATTGATCGATGAGGCCGAGAATAACATCGGCGGTGTTGAGGCGCTGGGTGCGGCCCCGGTCCTCCCCCGCTGTCACGGATTGGCGGCCCGAGAAGGTCATGGGCTGAAAAGCCACGCCACGAATGTGGGGATGTTTCAGGCCAAAGGCCACGGCCTCCCACAGGTGGCCCAGATTGCCGGGGGTGACCGTCATGGCCAAGGTGATGGGCAATCCGCCGCCCGCCATGGCGCCCGCCACTTCAATCGCGCGCTGACGGGTCTTTCGGAGGTCCGCACCGCGAAGGGCCTTCTGCTCGGCCTCTTGCGGACCATCGAACTGAAGGTAAAGCTGGAGGCCGCCCCGGCGGTACATCGCGTCGAGTTCGCGGGCGAAATCGACGTCGTTGGCGAGGCGAACACCGTTGGTGTTCAGGAGCACATAGTCAATGCGGGGATGGGCCTGCGCCCAACTCAGCAGGCGAAAGAACTCGGGATGGAGCGTGGGCTCGCCGCCGGAAAGCTGGAGAATCTCGATCTTGCCCTTGCGCGTGATGACGCCATCGACGCGCTGTTGGAAATCCTCGAAAGAGATGGCGTCGACTTCTTTGGATTGGGGCGAATTGGCGTAGCACGCGGGACAAGCGAGGTTGCAGCTATCCACGATCTCGATAAGGGCCAGGCAGGTGGAGAGGGTTTCAAAGGGGTCGTCGCCGCAGCAGGATCCGCCGTTGCAGCAGGAGGACGCGCCACTGGAGACGTGGTAGAAGCGCTCGTCGCTGCTGATGCAGATGCTGTGATCGCCGTGGGTTGGGCAGGAACGTTCGAGGTAGACTTTGCCCTCGGCTGCGAGGACCTGGCCGGGGACGGGGTCGAGGCATATGGGGCAGCGGCTGGTGGTGGTTTTCAGTACTGTGGCCATAGAACTCTCCCCATGCTGCTCCAGTCCAAATCTTTTCACTCTAAACGTAGTAGCCCGTTCCCGACACAGCGTTGCGCGCCAACGTGGCTTAGGCTTCCAGCCTGAGATTCAGCTCACTTGAGTTTTCATGCGGCCCTACGTAGCGTTTTCCGACCACAGTCCGCCTACGATCCGTAGTGCCTATCGGCGACCGTAGACGGCCTTGTCTCAGCCTGGAAGGCTAAGCCACGTTGGCGCGCTTCTCAATTTCCAAACGCCTTTCTGGACGATCAATTCCTATTGAATATGAAAGGGCGGGTCGATCACGGCGCAGGCGCCGAAGGCGAGGAAGAGGTTCACGGCGCACATGCCCCCGAAGATGGGCAGCACCGCGATGACTTTTGCAGGGGTGGTCCAGTTGGCCGGGTAGACCATCCAGATGCTCCAGGCGAAGAGTGCGGGGATGCCGCCCATCACACCAGTGAAGAGCAGGAGGCTTGGAAAGGCGTCGTCCATTTTCAGCTCCATGCAGACGCCAGCGAGGATCATGAGCACGGCGGGCGCGAGGGCCCAGGCGATCACCAGGGGGAGCGGGCGACGGCTGGGGGTGGGTTCCCCCGATGTTTCAACCGCCTCGGGCGATTCGGGGAGTCCGGGTGCCTGCGTTTCGTTTACTTCGGGTTCTTGATCGCTCATCGAGTCACTCCTCAGGGAAAAGGGCCATCAGGGCATCGGCGAAGATGACCTGACCACGCAGATCGGGGTGGTTGATGGAATTGGCCAGCAGCGTTGTATAAGGGATGCCCTTGCGCCAGAGGCCGCACCAGGTACGGGAGGCATCGGCGACGGCGACGCCGTTGGCTTCGGCGAATGTGTAGAGGCCCTGGACGTAGGGGCGCGGATCGTCGTCGAACTTGACCGACGTCATCTTCATCCAGTCGAGGCGAACGAGATGAGGCGTGATGATGACGGGCTCTGCGCCAGCGCCACGGAGCTTGTCCATGATGAGCGCGTAGTGGGTGTTGAGCGCCTCGCCCTGGAGGTAAGCGTCGTTCACCCATTCCATGGTGACCAGATCGGGCTTGCGATCGAGCACGTCGCGCTGGAAATCGTGCTCGCTGCCCGCGGGCGAATCAAGATAGTTCTTGCTACCGTAAACGGGCCAGGCCGCCGTGTGAAGGGTGATTTCCGACTTGGGATACAGCTTGCGCAGGCGCTCCACGAACTGATTCTGATACCACAGCGTCATGTCGCCCCCAACGCCGCCACCGGCAGTGCAACTGTCGCCCCAGGCCACGATGGTGACGGGCTCGCCCGCTTCCAGCTTCGCCAGGGTCTTGGGCAGGAACTGCTCGGCGGGATAATACTCCGGCGGCGTGGCTTCGGTGGCGATCTGCTCCACGGGAAGGAGGTTTTCCGCCGTGAGGGATTTGGTGTTACCGGGATTCCACACGGAGCCGATGTGGTGCTCCCCTTTCGCCAGCGCGAGCGGCAGATCGACGCCGAGCCCGGCGGTGCCCACCACGAGGCGCACCTGGCCCGCCTCATTCATCGCGATGCTGTCGAGGCGCGCGGGGCCGAAGGTGTAATCGATGAGTACCTTTTCGTCCGGGGCGATGGCGCCGAGCTCCAGACGACCGATGGAGCCCCAGAGGGGATCGAGGCCGTAGTCCTTGCCCAGTGCGCATACGGCGCCATCGGCTTTCTTGACCACCACGGATTCGGGGCGAAGCAACCCGGTGGCGGTGCACTCCTGGGTGACGAGGGCCCTGAGGTTTACGCCTTTGGTCCAGCCGCTGGCTTTTTCATTGAAGAGGGGCAGGGTGTACTCCTCGCCTTTCACGGTAATGGGTTTGGGCTCGGGGACGACGAGGCGGACGGGATCGGCCAGCGCGATCTCGGTGCCGTCGATGGTGACGGAACCGGGGCCAACGTCCACGTGCCAGCCTTCGGCGGCATGGAGGGGCATGGCGTTGAGGAGGTCGGGGTCTGCGGTGAATAAGGAGGATACAAGTAAGAGCATGGAGAGCATGGGGCAATTCCTGTGGGTTCGAGGGGCGTAGTATAAAGGAGGACTACGGCTATTTCGCAATATCAAGAACACTTTCTGGGAAGTACGTGTGATTGGGCCACACTTCACTTAATTCAAGACAAATACGGACGTGCCACACGATCCGCCCGAAAGGGCGGTTCGTGTGCCTGGAGCAGCTCAACCAGCACATTTTTGTCCGTACTCCGACCGGGCGGTTTGTTCGACTGATGTGACATTTGGAGCACCGTCTCCCACATAGGGAGGAAGGGAACAAAAGGGCCGGTCGGGTCTCCGTTGGCGCACCCGGTAAACTTCGCCACGGGCACACGAACCGCCCTTTCGGGCGGATCGCGTGGCACGCTTGCGGGTTGGCTTTGGCGCTTGCAAGACTGCCCCAGAATAGCCCATGATGGCCGCTCACAACCTAGGATAAGGAAACCCCGATGCGCAAATTGTTTCAAACTTTTGTGACGGCATTGGCCGTCGCGGTGCCCCTCTCCCCCGCGTTCGCGGAAACCCCCTTCCACATAACCGTCGCTCCGTCGGGTCCGGAGAATCCGCGCAACAGTGAAGCGGCCATTTTTCCGCTGAAGGATGGCTCGCTGTTGCTGGGGTGGAGCGAGTTTTACGGTACGAGTGGCGATGATCATGCCCCGGCGCGGCTCTCCGGAAAGATCTCGAAGGACGGCGGTCGAACCTGGGGCGAGAAGTACACGCTGGTGGAAAATGAGGGTGGCTGCAATGTGATGGAGGTGAATTTCCTTCGGAGCAAGACCGGCGGCATCCACTTGTTCTATTGCCAGAAGAACAGCGAGAGCACGGATTGCCGGGTGATGCTGCGGACTTCGGAAGACGAAGGCAAAACCTGGGGTGCGCCGCTCCAGATCAGCCCGGACGGCAAGTACACAGGCCTGACGAATGGCCGGTCCTTTCGCCTGACCTCGGGGCGTATTGTGCTGGAGGCCTGGGAAGGCAACGATGGCTACTGCTACCTTTCCGACGACGACGGCAAGACCTGGCGTGAGTCCCAGCGCGTGCGCCCCGGCGACGGATGCTGGGAGCCGGCGGCCATCGAGTTGAAGGATGGGCGGGTGCTGATGATGATGCGCACGGGCCTTGGCGGCCAGTATCAGAGCTTCTCCAGCGACGGTGGTGAAACGTGGACGATCCCAGAGCCGTCGGCGCTCAAGGGATCGGCCGCACCGGTGTCTTTGAGTCGAATTCCCGGATCGGGCGAGATCCTGGCGATTTGGAATCACAATCCGGGGCGCGACTTGCGAAATCCGTTTACGGCGGCGATATCGAAGGACGAAGGCGCGACCTGGGAGCACTTCAAGAATATTGAAGAGAACGACACGGGCGCGTGGGCTTACCCAGCGGTGACCTGGGTGGGCGACGAGGCGCTGTTGACGTATTTCAGCTATGGGAGTGGGTTGTCGCTGGAGTTGAAGATTTTGCCGAAGGGCTGGTTTACGGGATGAATTTACAGGGACGGCAGAGACAGCAGGTGCCAGCATTCTTCAAAGTCCTGTGGTCCCTGAAGTTATGGATTGTAAAATCCCGCGCTCTGTGCTAAGGTATTCATAGGTACTACTTGGTGATAATGAGGTATCTTGCCATGGCAACGTCGATAAAGATCGATGATGATTTGAAGAGCCGTATCCAACAACTTGCGGATCTTCGGCGGCGTTCTCCTCATTGGATTATGCAGGAGGCCATTCGTGAGTACGTTGCACGTGAAGAAAACAGGGAAAGCTTCAAACAGGAAGCGTTGGAATCCTGGGCAAGGTACCAGGAGACTGGACTTCACGTGACCGGCGAGGAAGCGCGTGAATGGTTGAGCCGTTGGGGTACGGATGATGAATCGGAATTTCCGGCGTGCCACGAGTAATTGTCACCGCGGGGGCGGCACGTGGCTTAGATCGCTGTCGCCAGTTCCTGGCAGAGAAAAATTCTCAAGCCTCCCGACGGGCGGGCCAATCCATCGCGCAGAAATTTGAAGTTCTCGAGACCACGCCCGAAATCGGAAGACCACTGGAGGATCAACCTGAGCTGCGCGAACTGATCATCCCGTTTGGAAGCACCGGTTACGTGGCGCTTTATCGCCACGACCCCGGCGCGGATACCGTATATGTCCTCGCTTTTCGTCATCAGAAAGAAGCGGGGTACCAGTGAGCTCGGACTCGCCCGTCAAGACTGACTAAACTCGTAGAAATGGATTCCTGACTACGATTTCTCATTCTTGTGGACTTGTTGCATTCCTGCTTCGATTGCTTATAGTAATCAGAAGCACCGCTTAAATCCCTAGAGGAGTCACTTTATGGAATCCA
>JBHEKR010000268.1:0-4967 GCA_041859365.1 Candidatus Hydrogenedentales bacterium | reverse complement strand
TATGGATGCCCTTCTGTTCCGATCCACGACCGCCGATGTGCATCATGAGCACTGAAGTCAAAGGGGTGTTGGCGTCGTCGGCCGTATAGTCCGTGGTAACGCGCAGGGCGTCACCCAGGTCCTTCTCGGGGTTGTGGCACTCGCCGCAGGTGAGTTCGGCGTCGGAGAGGGTGTGTACGGGCGTGGGAATAGGCCGATCATACGTGCCGGTGAGAACGCCATAAACCTGATTGAGTCCATTGACCTTGGCGTGGACGAGTGAGGGCAGTCCCGGGCCGATGTGGCAGTCCACGCACTTTACGTTGGCATGGGGGGAATTCTGATGGGCGATGAATTCGGGGGCCATGACGCTGTGGCAGGCCAGACCGCAGAATTCGACGGACTCCATGTAGACCATGCCCTCGTAGCTCACGGCGGAAATGATGGCGAAGTTGGCCAGGGTAAGGGTAACGACAATGGCAAAAAGCTTGCGGATACGGGGGCTGTTAAAGTCCAGATCGATGTGAGCCGCTTCGGTCACATCCAGTTTTCTGCGCCGCCGCAGATCCACCCAGGCTCCGAACGGGATGAGCAGAAGACCGCAGACGAAGACCCCCGGCAGAATCAGGTAAGACAGGATGCCGATATAAGGCGAAAGGGGAACGCCAACGATCCCCATCATCAGGAAACCGACGATGGCGGCGCCACTGACCGTGGTAAGGCTGCTGCCGAAGAGGGTGATCCAGTTGCGCCAGATCAAGTGGGTCAGGGCCCCGATCCAACCTTTTGCCGCATTGGCCATGATATTCTCCATTCAGTACGGGTGTTTTTTGCTCAAGCGGCGGGGAAGGTTGGGTACAACCTTCCCCGCCGACGCTATGTTATATCAACTTTCGGGTGCTTCCGTTTAAATGCCGCACGGGCATCTCGACGGTCACGGCCCCATATTGTGGACGTCGATTACGGCAAACTCCGCGCTGCTGTCGTGGCAGGTGGAGCAGGATTCCACGCGGGTGTTGGGCTCCGTGGCCAGGATGGCGTGCACTTCAGTGATCAGGCTATCGTGGCAGGAGGTACAGGCCGCCCGCTCCGGAAGCTTCTCGGATACGACCGACTCGCCATCGCTGACGACGGTGGGCATGGCGTCCATCGAAATCGGCAGTTCGTAGGAACCTTCGACGTGGCAGATCTCGCAGTTGCGAAGGTCGCCGGGGAACCCGATGTGGGTGAAGTCGAAGGGCGTGCTGCCGAAGCCGAACACGGTGTAGTCCGTTTCAAGCTCAGCGCCACGGTGAATCTGGTGGACCATGTCCTTGAAGTTGATGGTTTCCGGCGGAAGCATTTCAGCGGGACGGCGGCTAATGTCGGTGCCATTGGGATTGTGGCACATGACGCAGTATTCGACGCCCACGCGGAGGCTGCCATGGAGACGGAGGTCGCTGTGGCAGACGTTGCACTTCTCATTGTCCACGATCTGGCGACGTTCGACGGGTTCGCTGCCGTCCGTCGTGAAGATCATGCGACCGTTGCTGGAGGTACCCTGGGTGACGGTGGTTCCGTTGTTGTCGAAGTTCAGACGTCCGTCCATGGCCACCGCAAAGGTGTCCGTCGAGCCAAGCGGCGCCTGGCGCGTGAACGTGTAGCTGAAGGTTCCGTCGCCGTTGTTGACCGCATTGCCCGCATTGATAGTCTCGCGCACCGAGGTCTGGTAGTCGCTCACGGGATAGGCCAGCGTGGCCGCAACCGTCGTCATGGCGGTCAGGTCGGTGTAGGGCTCGCCCGCGCCGTTGGCCGCGGTGAAGTTAATGGTAACCGTGACACCCGTCTCGGTTTCAGCGGTCGTGGTCTCGTTCACCGTGAAGGCGAGTCCCGGTGCGAGGGGGCTGTTGGTCGCCAGACGGTGCGCTTCCATGATGGGCGCGGGGCCAGGGGCCGTGGGCGTGTGGCACAAGGCGCAAAGGCTGTTGTCCACCTGCTGGCCGGCGATGTGGTTGGTGAAGCCTTCGGGCGTGCCGAGGGGATCGCCAAACCAGGTGCGGTCGTGGCAGGAGGCGCAACCTTCAAGGGTCGGCTTGGTCATGTGAACGTCACCCTGGACCGCATCATCGTGGCAAACGGCGCAATTCTGCACCGGCTGGGGAAAGGTGACTTCGGAGTAGTCTTCACCGGCGACAACATAGGGCTCGCCCGCCTGAACGCTGGGAAGGCCGGAACCCTGATGGATCTTGTGAATCATCTGCGCGAAATCTACCGAGATCCCCTCATCATCCGCAGAACCGTTGTTGTGGCACATGATGCAATACTGCACTTCGCGGCGTATTCCGTGGGCAGAAAGACGGGTATGGCACTGGTTGCAGGATTCCGTCGTGACGATCTCGCGTGTGGCGACTTCAGTGCCGCCATCGGGGCGGAAGGCCAGAACCGCGTTCGCGGGGTAGGAAACCTCATCAATGGGGAAAAGGCGGCGGAACTGACCTGCCACCTGGTGGGACGCGGTCGCGAGATAATCCTCGGGAATCGCGTCGGCAAACTTGTACGTCAGCGTACCGTCCACGATCTGCGTCAAACCGGCCAGACGCGCGCTGTCCGTGGTGGCCTGGAGAATCTCTTCTCCGCCGGAGCCTTCGCGGGTGCGGGTGATGTAGCTGATATAGCGGGCCACGCTACCTTCGCCCGGATCCGGATCGAGGTAGGCGATGGCGAAACGCGCGTCGGTCAGTTCCCGCAGGGGAATCAGTTCGCCCGCATCATCGGTGATGGTAAAAGAAACCAAGGGACGAAGATCCTCGGGAATCTCTACGTCGGTGATTTCCACATTCAGGCCGGGGGATGTCGACACCGGAAGCACGGGAATCGGATCGGGATCGGGATCCGGGTCTGGATCCGGATCTACGGGACATCCCGCAATAATGACACCGGAAAACAGGAGCGCGAGAAGAGCATACCATCTGGTGCTCGTCCCGCCTGATTTGGGTAACCCATTCACTAACATAACACTCTTCCTCCGCTTCTTTGTCGCCCGATAGTTCCCGTCACCGGAATCCCACGCCATCCAACTCCGCTGATAAGCGCGTTGCAACCGGGAGAATGTACGATTGTTTATTCAATCTGGGAACCCATGGGGCCAACTGGCGTGAACTCTTCTACGCAAACGAAAGAATTACACCAAGCCACCCCCTCCCTTTGGCGCGCCCTGAAGTTTTTCAGCCTTGCCATTATGCCCTTGCTTGCCATGGGCCTTGGGGGATGTGATCAGGCCGGTCTCGGGCCCGGCGAGGTTGGGACGACCACGTGCCTGGCCTGTCACGACGGCCGCAGTGCGAGCGACCATAGTGAATTTCTCGATAGCCCGCATAACTCCGTTTCCTGCGAGTCTTGCCACGGCCCGGGCCTCACGCACGTGCGCGAGGGAGGTCGATTTGGGCTGTTCATCTACAATCCCGGGGACCTTCCCTTTGAGAGGCGCCACGAAGCCTGCATCGAGTGTCACGACGAGGTGGATAGCCCCGGCGGTAGCACCGTCGATGGCTTTCTGACCACCGCCCACTTTACCAGCAATGGCGCGACGTGCACCGACTGTCACAACGTGCACAATCGCGGGGGCATGGCAATCAGCGCCGAGTCCCCCACGCGCTTCGGCAATGAGAACTTCGCCGAACTTTGCGGTCGCTGTCACGAGGGCACCGTGGAGCAATTTGCCCAGAGCGGCCATGCCCAGCAGGACGTCGCCACCTGCGCGAGCTGCCACGATATGCACGGGGCCACGATGTTTACCGCCGCGCCTGAAGACAACCGTCTTTGCCTGCAATGCCACCAGAGTTTCGCACTGGGCTTTGAAACGGATGAAGACGTGGCGCTGCACACCGGGCATCCGGTGGATCCCGCGGGAAGCGGCGCGAGTCGCTGCACGAGTTGCCATCTCCCCCCCTTCGAAGCGGGCGATGCGACCGGGCACGACCACTCCCTATTTACCATTCCGCCCATCGCCAGCAATGAGGCGGTGGAACAGGGCGTGCAACCCGCCCCGCCCAACTCCTGTGCGGGTGTGACCGGCTGCCATGACGCCGATGTTCCGGGCTCCGGTCCCGCGTTTGACGAAAACGATCTCGACAGCAATGAAGACTTGCAGTCGCTGTACGAATTGATTGGTGCGCTGCCCTGATGCTCACAATGGAGGAAAAGGCAGCTATGACCGCCACGAAATGGAAGGGCACCGGGTGTTGAAAGGCTGGAGGTATTCATTAAACCGCTCTCATGCGAGGCTCCTTGTCGCCCTTGCATTGATGGTCATGCTGGCGCCGGGAAGCGCATACGCAGAGGAGCCCGCCGCCGCAGAGGCCCCCACCGTCGTCGAAGCACCCGTGGCCGAAGCTGCGCCTGACGCAGCGGACGAAACACCTGCGGTGGACGCTCCCGCCGAGGAAGCGCCTGCGACGGATGCGGCTGCCGAAGCACCCTCCGTGGATGCCCCCGCCGACGAGAATGCCCCTGCCGAAGCGGGCGAACCCGGCGCCGGGGACGACGCCGAGAAATCTGAAGACGCCCCCCCCTGGTATCGCGGCACCTTTGAAGCGGAGGTGGACAGCCTCATCACGGATGGCGGCTCGGATCTCGACTTCAGCCAGTATCTGCGCCTGGAGGCCGATCCCCCGAAAAAGCCGAAGCTGCACCTGCGTGGTGCGCTCTGGCTGCATCAGGATCTCCTTTCCGATGAGGGCAAGTCGAGTACCCTCCGCGACATCAACGACGCTTCCAGTTCGGACGTTCAGGCGCGCCTCCTCTATCTCTACGCCGATATCGACGATGCTCTGGGCGATCAGTCCGTCCTCCGCATCGGTCGCCAGCGCATCCAGGAAGGCGCCACCTACAATCGCATTGACGGCCTCTACGCCAAGAAGCGCATCAGCAATGTGGAAATGTACGCCTTCCTCGGCGCCAGAGCCTCGGTCTATCGCGATACCAGCGACGATCTGGTCCTCGGCGGCGGC
>JBHEKR010000211.1:0-37689 GCA_041859365.1 Candidatus Hydrogenedentales bacterium | reverse complement strand
GGCGCGGATAGCTCCATCACATCGACGGTGGCGATGCGCAGGGCGTCCTCCGCTTCCTTCAAAAGCATTTTGTCGCCCTTCTTCATGTCGGGCTTCTTGCGAAAGGCTTCGATCCGTTCTTTGAGCATGGCCATGGCGGCCACGTCTTCGAGTCCATCGCGCACGGCCTCCCAGCGAACGCTGGAGACGGGCATTTCACCGGGATAGACCAGGGCGTATTCGTCGTTCTTGTCGGCGTTGGCGAGCCAGTGGTCGGCCTGGGTGGTGCTGAAGGTCCATAGGCCAATGCCGTCGAGGCCGAAGTGCCACGCGCGCCAGGCGTTGGCCCGGTTGTACAGGAGCGGCGAGAGGGACTTCACCTGCGACACGCACTCGTAGGACCAGACGGGCTTGTCGGAATCCATGATGCGCTGGATGCGCGGATCGCCCACGAGCAGACCGGTCACAAGGCGCATGTTGGGACACCACACGTCCACCAGTGGATCAATGCGCTCGAAATCACGCCAGGACAGGCCGGGCACGGGGTCGGTGTAGATGCGGAACTTCGGATCGGCCTCGCGAAAGAGCTCCGCCGCATCCACATAGATGGGGACGCGGGGACCGTAGTCCAGTCCGGGCTCGTCTACTGGATAAAGGGCGTAGTCGCCATAGTCCCAGCCATGCTCTTTCAGGTGATCGCGGAGCTGATGAAGATAGGCGATCTTGACCGTGCGCTTGCCGTCCTCGGCAAATCCATCGGCCCAGGTGATGGGCGGATCCGCCACTTGCAGCAGCAACTCGCCACGCCCTTTCAGGCGATCCAACTCGGCATCGAGCGCGGTCCAGTCGATGCTTAGCGCGCCGCTGGCATCGGCGGTTGCCGTGGGCACCGTGTTGCGGGGGAAAATGTTGACACCATGATCGCCCATGCCATCCAGCACCGCATCGGGGTGATTCGGGAACCACTGATTGGGGATGTAATCCCAGGTGCAGAGGGTGAGGGGGAATTTGTCGGGCATGCGGAGGGAGGTGATATGGATTACTAACGGGAGCGCCTTCGATTCACCGCCACCGAGTGGTTGAATCACTATTTTTCCCAAGTAAAACCCCGCTTCGGTGTCTTTCGTGTCTGCGGTCACCCAAACTTTTGCGGCGCGTTTCCCCGGAATCTGCAGCAACCCTGAATCGCCGAGTTCAACCAGCGCATCTGCGGCCTCCTCTCCATTTACGGTCCCCACAGCCGTTTGTTCGCGCAACATCAATGTCCCGCCAAAGCGCTTTCCGTCAGAGCGGACCGGCCACTCGATCGAAGCACGGACACGTGCCGATGAGTCTTCTCCACGCGCGACGACGAATGCCGCATGCCAGACTTCGCGCTGGTAGAGGACGGCGGATGACACGACGGGGCCGTCAGGCAACCGATCATAGTCATCTGAGAACTCGCTCGCTTCCCCGCAACCGGAGAATAGGGCCGAGGCGAATTCTCTTTGATCGCCATCTGCAAGCGTCGGTTTCAATTGTGAGAGGTCAAACTCACCATAGGCGACGGATGACCAGAGGTCAAGGTTGGAGAGCGCGACTGGGGCCTCGTCCGATGTCACGGACACTGCGGTCGCTTCGTCTACGAACCATCCATTGGGTCGATCTACGCGTATCTTCGCCTTTGTTGATTTGTCCCGATCGCGCAGCGGCATTTCAACAAAAGAGCGGGCAGTCAACGATCCTGATATTTCTGTCGCCTGGCCCTCTTTCGCTACGATGACATTTACCCGAAGCAACGCGCCGTCACTGTTGTCTACATAAAACGCGAAAACATCCCCATTTAGTTGTCTTGATACGAATTCAGTCCAAACTTTCGAATAATCCCCTCCCGCCCCATAAGGCGCCACCGGCAGCCCTGGACGAAACCGGTGGGCCAGCAGTACATTGCTGAAAACTACCACATCGCTCTCCCCCGCTTCCGCGCCGGGCACGAGCACCGGCGAGGCGTTGACCGCGCCGCTGAGGCGCACCTCGTCAATGAGCAGGCCCTCGGTGTTGAAGACGAGTAACCGCTGGTCGTAGGTCGCCACGAGCACGTCGAGGGCGCCATCGCCGTTCGCATCAACCACGAGGGGCCGCGCGCGGTTCTTGGTGTCGAAGATATGGGTCCAGGCGCGCGTTCCATCGGGTTCGATGGCGTGGAGATTGCCCCACACGCCCGTGCAGAGGATCAGTGGCGCTTTTTCCTTGCGCGGCAGGAACGTGATGGAGGTGTCGATCTCCCCGCCCACTTTCGCTTCCCAGACAAATTCGCCGCCGGAGTTCAAGGCGAAGAGCGAGCCCGCGCGCGTCCCGCAGAGGATCAGGGTACTTTCGGGCGTGGCGAAGACTTCGGCCTGAGAGATGATCTCGCCCCCCAGCGCGCGCTGCCACTGCACCGCGCCGGTGGTGTCCAGCGCGAAGAGCGATTCGCCCGCCGAGGCCAACAGGAGCGTATTGCCTGCTGAATCAGTCCAGGCTTTCACCATGGCGCGGCTTGGACCGCTTTCCAGGGCCGTCGACCACGCCACCGCCCCTTGAGCGTCCAACGCGGTGATCTTACCCGAGGCATCGCCGATGACCACGAGCGTCTTGTCGCCCGCGTCCACCACAGCAGGCACCGCGCGGGACCAAGTCGTCTCCGCGCCGAGGGCATGCTGCCAGGCTACCGTCCCGGCGCTGTCGAGCGCCACGAAATTCCCTTCCACACTGCCGAAGACGAAAAGCGGTCCCTCCGGACGGAAGAGCTGCACGGGCTGCGCAGTCCAGCGCCCCTCGGGCAACTGGGCGACCATGCCATCCTGCCCGGTGCCGATGGGCGCGCCGTCGGCCTCCCAGAGTAGCACCTGACCGCCGAGATTGACCGAAAGAATCTCCGGCGCGCCATCGCCGTCGAAATCCACCACCAGGGGCGTAGCCTCCGTTCGGTATTGGGCGGCGGGACGGGTCCACGCCAGTTCCATGGCGGCGGAAGGCATGGCCCCCGCCAGAATGCATAGTAGGGTAAGCTGGCACTGGGCGAAAGTGCGCATGGGCGGCCTCGCAGGTCAAAGTCAAGATTAC
The DNA here is from genome assembly GCA_041859365.1 of Candidatus Hydrogenedentales bacterium. Classification (GTDB taxonomy): domain Bacteria; phylum Hydrogenedentota; class Hydrogenedentia; order Hydrogenedentales; family JAEUWI01; genus JAEUWI01. The sequence goes on along the minus strand of JBHEKR010000211.1, from coordinate 34,626 downwards.
GACGGTGGATGCGGTCTGTATTGACCGCCGTCGAGAGTACACTTCGGGGCGCGCGGCTGTCCAGCTTCCAACGCGCAATAGCGAGGAGAGCACCTCGCACCTGCGCCGTTACGGTAGTTCTTTAATAGAGCCCCAGAGTATGTGCTACACTGCCGATGAGATACCAATCGCGCCCGAGACTCAATCGGGGATTGGGCACGACAATTCACGGTCGAATTCTTCAGCCACCGGGTGGAAAGCATGGTGTCACGCTCAGCCATAAAGGATCGCCTGTGCGACCTGTTCAGCCCTGCGCTCTGGCGCTCGGTGGGGGGTGATTGGCGTGAGAGTCTGTTCTCGCTTCTGCTCCGAGTCATTCTCCTGCTGGCGCCCTGGGTGTATTTCCCAAGCCTCTACATGTGTTACAGCGGCGGTTATTGGCTCATCGGTATCACCGACACCATTGCGATTGTCGGCTTTATCGCTCTGTACTATTTTCACGGGATCAGCTATTCCGCCAAGGCTTTGTGGTTCGCCCTGATCTGCTTCATGCTCGGCACAGTGCTCCTCATTTCCCTCGGCCCCATCAGCCAGATCTATCTCTTCGGCTTTTCCATTCTTACGGGGCTCCTGCTCGGGCTGCGCGCGGGACTCGTCGGTGTCGCCATCAACGGAGTCACCCTGCTCGTTATAGGCCTGGCCGGGGCGGCCTCGCCCAATATGGCGGCCGTGTGGGATCAGAACCCCCTCTCCTGGATCGTAATCACCGCCAATTTCCTCATGATGAACGCCCTCCTCGTGATTGCGATCGGCGCCATCATCTCCACCTTGGAGAACGCCCTGGCCCACCAACTTCAGGCCCGCACGGTGGCCGAGCAAAGCGCCGCCGATCTCACCCTGGCCAACCACGCGCTCGAAAGCGAAGTGGAAGAACACCGCCGCACCGAGGAGGCCCTCGCCGCGAGTCTGGAGCGATTCCATGTCCTCTCGCGCGCCACGACGGACGCGATTTGGGACTGGGATCTTTCCGCCGACACCCTGTGGTGGAACGAGGGATTCGAAGCGCTCTTCGGGCTGTTGCCGGGCGAGAAAACACCCGATATTGGCAACTGGGGAAGGCGAATTCACCCCGATGACCGAAAGCGCGTGACCGACAGCCTGCACGCGGCAATTGCGGGGAATGTGGAACAATGGAGCGAGGAGTATCGCTTTCTGCGGAAGGACGGCGGTTACGCCCACGTGCTTGACCGGGGCCATTTGATTCGCCGCGAAGGGGGCGGACCGCTCCGCATGATCGGGGGCATGAGCGACCTGACCGAGCGCAAGAAGCTGGAGGAACAGTTTCTCCGCTCCCAGCGAATGGAAAGCATCGGCACCCTCGCCGGGGGCATCGCCCACGACCTCAACAACATTCTGGCCCCGATCCTGATGGCCACGGACATGCTCCCCGACCACGTGCGGGATGACGAGGGCCGGGCCATGCTGGACATGGTGCGGGCGAGCGCCCAGCGCGGCGCCGATTTGGTGCAGCAGGTTCTCGGATTCGCCCGCGGCATCGAGGGGGTGCGCCACTCCGTAGCCCCCGCCGAAATCGCCCGCGATTTCCGAAAAGTCCTTCAGGACACCTTTCCGCGAAATATCGTTTTTGATCTCATCGCCCCGGAGGATATCTGGCCGATTCACGCGGACCCGACCCAGATCCATCAGGTGCTGATGAACCTCTGTGTCAATGCGCGCGATGCCATGCCACGGGGCGGACGGCTCACGCTGGCGCTGGAAAACACGGTGCTGGACAGCGTACTCTGCGGCATGAACCTCTTGGCGAAGCCCGGCCCGTATGTCAAGTTTCGTGTGGAAGATACGGGCGAGGGCATGTCGGAGGAAACGCGGGAGAAGATATTCGAGCCCTTCTTCACGACTAAGGAAGTGGGCAAGGGCACGGGGCTCGGCCTTTCCACCACCTTCTCCATTGTGCGCGGCCACGGTGGATTCATCGATCTCTACAGCGAGCCCGGCCGAGGCGCCCGTTTCTGGATCTATTTCCCCGCCGACATCGCGGCAAATCGCGAAGAAACTGTCCCGGAGCCCCAGACTCTACTTCGGGGAAACGGCGAACTGGTCCTTCTTGTGGATGACGAAGAAGCCATTCGGGAAGCCACGGGAAAGGCCTTGGAAATATTCGGGTACCGCGTCATGACGGCCGGCAACGGCGCCGAAGCGGTGTCAGTATTCGTCCGGAATCGGGATGCTATTGCCGTGGTCCTGACCGATATGAGCATGCCGGTAATGGATGGCCCGGCGATGATTGCGGCGCTGAGAACAATCAAGCCCGACGTGCGCATTGTCGCGTCCAGCGGACTGAACGACAATGGAAAGTTCATGAAAGCGCCGGGTTCCCATACCGTGCGGTTCGTGCCAAAACCTTACACGGCGGAGGCACTCCTGCAGACGCTTCGCGATGTACTCGACAATGAGGACTCCATGAACGCCGGTGTCGGGCCTTCGTAACCCTCAATGACCTTCCAGCACCTCCCGTAGTTTCTTCCCGAGGGCCTGGGGAGTGTAGGGTTTCTGAATGAACGAGGCATGCGCTTCCAGCAGGCCATGGCGCACCACCGCATCGTCGGTGTAGCCACTCGTGAACAACACCCGGATTCCCGGAAAACGCATGCGGAGCTCCTGAGCCAGCTCGGGCCCGCCCATGTTGGGCATGACCACATCCGTCAGCAGGATGTGGATAGGGCCGGTGTGTTCCTGGGCCGCCTGGAGGGCATTCCGGCCGTCGTAAGCCGACAGTACGCGATAGCCGTACCGCTTCAGAGACATCAGCGCGAGCTCACACAGCGCGGCATCGTCCTCTACCAGGAGAACCGTTTCCGTGCCGCCGAGATCGGGTAATGCGCCCCCCGCCGCGATCTCCGGCACTGGCTCGTCCACCGCCGGCAGGTAGATCCGAAAGGTCGTTCCGCGCCCCACTTCGCTATATACATGTATGAACCCGCCGCTCTGCTGTACGATTCCAAAAACCATGGCCAGACCGAGTCCCGTGCCCATGCCCACGGCCTTGGTTGTGAAGAAAGGCTCGAAGATGCGGGAGAGCACCTCGCGTGTCATGCCGCACCCGGTGTCGGTCATGGTCAGCATCACGTGAGGTCCAGGTTTGCAGTCCGGGTGCATGGCCGCATAGTCGCCGTCCAGGAGGACATTGGCCGTTTCCAGGGTGAGGGCGCCGCCGCGGGGCATGGCATCGCGGGCGTTCACGGCCAGGTTCATCAACACCTGATCGAGCTGGCTGGGATCGACTTTGACCAGACTCAGGTTGGGCGCCAGCACCGTGGTGAACTCCAAGTCTTCACCGATGAGACGCCGGAGCATGTTGCCCGTGTCCAAGATCACATCATTGAGGTTAAGCACTCTGGGCTGCAAGATGGTCTGGCGACTGAAACCAAGAAGCTGGCGCGTCAATGCGGCGGCCCGCTCTCCCGCCTGCTGTATGACCAGGATCGCCTCCAGGTCCGACTGACTCACCCCGGGATTGGAAATAATCATGTCGCTGTAGCCCGCGATTACCGTGAGCAGATTGTTGAAATCGTGGGCGATGCCACCGGCCAGGCGGCCCACCGCCTCCATCTTCTGCGACTGGCGGAGTTGCTCCTCCAACTTGCGGTGCTCCGAAATGTCGCGCGAAACACCCACCACCCCGATGACGTTGCCGGACTCGTCACGGTACGGCGCCTTGATCGCATGGTAAATACGCTGAACGCCCGCCGCGAAAAGATGCTCCTCCACCGTCTGCACTTCACCGGACTCCATGACCAGGCGGTCGTTTCCCATAATGGTCAGTGCTTCCTCCGCCCCAAAAAGCGCGAAGTCGTCATTGCCGATGACTTCTTCGACCGGCTTGCCCACCAGCCGGGAAGCGGCAGCATTGAACATCAAATACTTGCCCGTCAAGTCTTTGACAAATACCGCGTCCGAAGTGCCCTCGACCACGGCCTGGAGCAACCGGGCCGTTTGCGCCATTTCCGCCTCAGCACGCCGGATCCCGGTAAGGTCTCGGGCCTGCACAAGGCATGCGGGGCGACCGGCAAAGTCGATATCATGGCTCGACTGTTCCACTTCAAAAACGGACCCGTCTCTCCGACGATGGCGCACAATTTCAGCGCGATCGACGTCAATCCCCCCCGCAAATCCGGGCATCGACGGCAGGTCTTCCGGCAGACAAATCTCTTTTCGTGTCATATGGGCGAAATCGTCACGGCTGTATCCGTAACGATCAATCGCCGCATCGTTCACCGCGAGGTAGGACAGCGTCTCCCGGTCATGGACGAAAAGCGGATCAAGAATACTGTTGAACAAATTGCGATAGCGTTCCTCCGAAAGACGCAACTCGGACTCGGTCCGCCGCCGTTCGGATATTTCTTCGAGAAGCTCGCAATTGACCCGCTCCAATTGCGCGGCCTTTTGCTCCAACTTGTGAACCAGGATCTCGTTATACTCTTGCAGGAGACTCTGATCTTCTGCAGGGCGCTTGGCAAGAGAAGGCAGCCCACCCCGGACCTTCTGGGCCAGTACCTCCTCAATACGCGCAAGGAGCGCCTCCGGCTCGGCCGGCTTGACGACAAAGGCGTCCGCCCCAAGCGCCATGGCGAGACGCTCGTCCTTCGGCTCGGTGAAGGTGGCCGTGTAGACCATGAAGGGGATCGAACGCAAGGCCTCGTCGTTCCGCCAGTGGCGCAGGAGCATATAGCCATCGACCACGGGCATGAGCATATCGGATACGATAATGTCCGGGGGCAGCCTTCTGGCCACGGCAAGGGCCTCGGCGCCGTTGCCCGCTTCGTCCACCGTGAAACCGTGGCCCTGCAGCAGCATGCGCAGCAGGTAGAGGTTCTGCGCATTGTCGTCGGCGATCAGAATGCGCGTCATGCGGACGAACTCCGCAGCGCCACCGGCAGAAAGCGCTCCACCTCAATCACAAAGGATTCCGGATTGATCGGCTTCTCAATATAGCCCTCGGCTCCGGCCTCCAGGCATTTCTCCCGGTCGCCCGCCATGGCATAGGAGGTCACCGCGACGACGGGAATACCGCGCAGGACCGGATCGCTCTTGAGGGCGCGCGCGACCGCGTGCCCGTCCATGCCGGGGAGCTGAATATCGAGCAGTATCAGATCGGGCAACTCCGATGCGGCCATCGCGAGGCCCTCTGGCCCGGTCTCGGCTTCAAGCGTGACGTAACCGCGCTGTTCCAGGAGAAAGCGCGCCAGATAGCGGTTCTGCGGGTTGTCTTCAATAAGCAGAATCCTGGCTTTCATAGGTCCTCCGGTCCTTTCAGGGGTAGCAGAATGCTGAAGGTGCTCCCCACGCCCCATTCACTTTCCACGCGGATCTCGCCGCCCATGAGCCCCGCAAGCCGCTGGCAAATGGCCAGCCCAAGGCCGGTGCCCTCGTGATTGCGCGACAGCCCCGAGTCAATCTGCTGAAACGGCTGAAACAGCGTGGCGAGATCCTCCGGCCGAATGCCCATCCCCGTGTCGGAAACCCGAATGCAGATGGCGGGCTGGCCTTCCGTTGATGACTGAGGCGCATAGTCGTCCAGTAGTTCCGCGGCCACCGCAATCCCGCCACGGTCGCTGAACTTGACCGCGTTGCTCAGCAGGTTCAACAGGATCTGTTCGAAACGGCGTTCATCACCCAGCGCCGTCCCCAGTTCAGATGGCAGCATCACGTGCAGCGCAAGACCTCGCGCCTCCACCAGCGGCGTCACGCTCCCCACGACCTTGTTGATTGACGTGCGCAGGTCGAAGGGCGCACACCCCACGACAAACTGTCCCGCTTCAATCTTGGAGATATCCAGCACGTCATTCACCAGCGCGAGAAGGTGACGGGCGCTCGTGCGCACCATGTCGAGCTGCTTGCCCTGCTCTTCATTCAGCGGACCCGCCAGCCCCTGAAGCACGATGCCGGTGAAACCTATGATCGAATTGAGCGGGGTGCGGAGCTCGTGCGACATCGTGGCCAGGAAGGCGGACTTGATCCGATCCGCTTCCTCTGCCTGATGGCGCCGCTCCCGCTCGGCCTCGGCCCGGAGGCGCTCGGAGATATCGATACCCACGCCCACCAGGCAGGTTCGCTCCTGAAACTCAATGCGCCTCCCCGTAAAGAAATAGGGCGTGGCGGCGCCATCCCGGGAGATGAAGGGAGCCTCCACCGAGGATTCGCCCGTGGTGAAGACCTCCGCGATTCGCTCGTCAAGCATGGGCCGGTCCGCGTCCGCAAAGAATTCACGTGGATGCATGCCGGCGATCTCCTCGCCGGAATAGCCCGTCACGCGCTCGAAATTACGATTCCATCGGATAAAGCGCCCCTCGGAATCGTAGAAGTAAAGCACGCCCGGCATGCTCTCCACCATGGTGTCGGTGAAGAGCTTCTCATTGCGAAGAAGACGTTCGGCTTCGCGCCGCGCCGCTTCCCGGGCAAAGTTGTCCAGCGCGAACGACACGTCCGTGGCCGCTTCTTCGAGCAGAGCCACCTCACGGTCGCGAAAGAAATTCGCTTCGCCCGCATAGATTTGGATGGTGCCGCAGACCTGGCCCGCAAGCCGAATGGGAAACGCCGCGCTGGAACGAAAGCCGCAGCGATGCAAGGTTTCACGCCAGGGCAGGGTCGCCGGGTCATTCATCAGGTCATTGCAGATATAAGACTTCCCCGTGCGGAACGCCGTGCCCGAAGGGCCGCGACCCTCGGGGCGCTCATCGGTGTAGACCGTGAGACCGTTCAGGTAGCCGTAAGTGTCACCAAACTGCGCCACCGGAAGCAGGTGCTTCGTCTCCGCCTCTTCCCAACCAACCCAGGCCATCTTGAGTCCACCAAAACCGACCAGGACTTCGCAGACCTTCTCCAGCAACTCGTCTCGCGATGCCGACCACACGATAGCCTGATTGATCTGACTCAGCGCGGAATACAACCGCGTCATGCGGTCAATCTCAATCTCGTGCTCGCGGATGATCGTAATGTCGCGGACCATCCCCATCAGGCTGCCATCGGCGAATTTCGTGGCAACAACGTCCACCGGAAATACGGTGCCGTCTTTCCTTCGGAACAACCACTCCTGACGGTGCTCGACATCGGCACTGATCTCGGCGATAACGCCGGGAATGAGATCCGCTTCAGACGGGACGATGATATCCGTGGCGTGCATCCCGATAAGCTCTTCGCGCGTATAACCCAGCATCTCGCACATGCACTCATTCGCGTCGAGATAGTAGCTTTCGGGATCGCCGTACAGAATGCCGATAGGCGCGCGATCAAAAAGGGTCCTGTAGCGCGCTTCGCTCAGCCGCGCCGCGGCTTCAGCGTCTTCATCTGGACAATGGTCCGCACGATCCGGATCGCCCGTAGAATTTGCCACATCGCCTCCTCGAAGGTTTGGCGGAAGGGGGCCGGGATGTGCCCTCCAGAGCCCCCACCGCAAGTCTCAGGAAGTATACCAGCCTGGACGCCTCAGTATGGAAATTTTACCGGGCCGTGTTGGCGTGTCCCGGTCGCACACAGTCAATCTGTTTCCGCCAGGTCGTCCGCCCGCATGGAAATCCGGGTAAATGGTTGTTCCGCGAACGGACAGGCGGCAAACGTTAACCACGAAGGGTCGTGACAGCGCGATTGGGTACATCGATCTTGGATTATTCAGTCAGCTCCGATACCCGTTTCTGCGGAAGTCAGTCCTGGGCTCTTCCGACTAGCGTATGGTGTATACAGTGCCAGTCTTCGTGCTGAAGCGAAGACGCTCCCCATCAAGCTCCACCTCCACCTCCACCGCCTCCCCTGTCTCCACGCAGGTCACCGTCACCCCTTTTCCAGGCCAAGGATTGGCCATCCGGCACATATTCCCCGCCAGCGATTGCAGCGTGACGCTCTCCACCCCTTCCTTCGTCCGGGTCGCACCCACGACGAAGGCCCCTTGCGCGCCGAGGTTCTCAAAGCCACCTTCGAAGTCCTCCGGCACGGTGGGAAATACGCGAATGACGCCCGTGTGGGACTGGATCACGTTGTCGATGCCGAGCCCATCTTCGGGCTTGTAAATGCCGAGGCGACGACGAACCGTGGTGAGGTAGCCCTGGTGGGGCTGCCACACGTTGATCTTCTCCAGCGTGCGCCGGGCGAGTTCTATCTGGTCGGGGGGAGAATCAAGGCCGATGTCGTCGCCCCAGAAGACCGCCGTGAGGGGCACCGCAATGTTGAACTCCATGGGCGGGGCACCGGCCACATCGGCGAAGATGGGGCCGTCGGGCGTGTCGATGGTTGGGTAGGGCGGCAGCTTTTCCGCGATGTCACGCCAGCGTGCGACTTCCTCATCGTTCTTGCTCAAAAGGCGTGCAGCCTCGGCGGCGGCGCGGAGATGGTAGCGTATAAGGGTGATGCCGGACTGGCTGTCTTTGTTGAATTCGAGGTTGGCCGTGATGCCCCGGTGCTCGGGCGAGACCGTCGGGAAGACGTGGTAGAGGCCGTCGTCCTCCAGCTTGAGGTAGTTCGCATAGAATCGTGCACCCTCGCGGAGCACGGGCCAGGCGCGGTCGCGAAGGAAGTCCCGGTCCCCCGTGAATCGGTAGCGCAGCCAGAAGGGGCGCGCGAGGAGCGCGGTGATCTCCATGCTTTGCTCCCAGGTCATGTGGGTGTGGATGACGGTTTCGGCCTTGAGGGGAAAGTGGACCAGGGGATACATGGCGCCTTCGCATCCGTAGACCTCCCGGGCGTTGGCTTGGGCCATGGGGAGCATGGTGTGAATCATGTCGTAATAGGGCGCGAGGGAGTCGAACTGGCGCAACGTACAGGGGCCCGTGGCGTCGATCTCGTTGAAGTGGAAATCGGCATGCCAGCGGCCCGAATCCTGAAAGCAGAATTTAGTGCTGTCCACGGAGCAGAGGGCCACATCGCCGTAGTAGCCTGCGGGGCGCACGGTATAGGGCACTCCCCCCCACGCCTGATCGACACTGAGTTTGCCATCAGCGGACCAGGCCCGTGCGCGGGGGCGTTTTTCGTATTCGGCGAGTTTCGCGGCGTGCTCCACCCAAAGGGCGTCACTACCCAGGGAAGCACACTCCCTCAGCGTCTTTCGGGCATAGCCCAGCGCGTTTGGCGAATCCTGGGTGGTGGTGACGGTGGCGTAGAGCGTAAACACGCCATCGAGTTGTGCGGGAGTCAGCGTGGCCGCCGCGCCGGACGATTGATTGATCGGCGTGAAACGCTTGAAGGTCCCGTGGTCCAGCCGCCCCTCCTTTTCGGCGATCATGGGCGTGCCCAGACCAGTGGTGTTCTCCTGAATGTCGATACTGGAATCCGCGCCCTCCAGCCGCAGGGCCAGCACGCTCTGGAAGCCTTCGGGAAAAGTCTGCTCACCGGGGAAATCCTGCGACACCCACGCCACGCCGTCCTCTCCGCCGGCCCGAGGCGCGGGCAGGACCTCAAAGTCGGCGGGCGATACGCCATCGCGCAGGGTCGGGTGCAGTTCACCTCCGGGCGTGATGGTGTCCTGATGCCGCCAAAGGCGAAAAGTCACATCGCCCGGTACAAGCCCGGAGGCCGAGCCCTGCAGCACAACGATATTCTGCGTGGCGCTGACGAAGACGCGCAGGCGAAGTTTCTTCGCGCCGTTCTCCGCAGTGAGGGTCGAAGCGCCGTTGGCCTTTTCCACGTGGAGCGTGCCGCCTCCTTCGACAAAGGGCAACCGCACTATCAACTGCCCCGCGGGTTTGGGGCAGGGAAAGTCGTAGTGGTTATAGGCCGTGTAATACGCCGCACCGTTAAGGATGCTCTTGTCACCCGCCTTGGCCCGCTTGGTGATCTCTTCCATGGTGATGACCGGCTGCTCCTTCGGCAGGCGACGATCCCAGATGTCGCTCTTGCCGACACTCAACGTCGGCGCCGTGTCCGGTCCCCAGAGAATCACCCCGAGATCGTCGTTCTGAAGTCGATGCTCGCCCGGTTCGAGGCCGAGGGTGGATTGGGCGCTGGCCGGGAGAACAGCGAGGGCCGTGAGGGTGAATAGAAGGACTGTGATACGCACGAAAGACTCCTTGGGTTGCGGGACTATGCTAGCCTCTCGGGAAGGGCGGGGTCCAGCGGCCCCTTAAGCGTGCCGACCAGACGCGCCGCCTTGCGAACAGGCGCGGCAAATCGGTAGTCTACGGGGGGAAGCGCGGGAGTCCCCATTTCGTGTCAATTCACCCGCCTTGCAGTGCTTGAGTCATCGGAGATAAACACAATCATGGAATGGTTAATTGCCCAGTTTGGGTGGATAGACAGCACCCAGGCCTGGATCGCGCTGGGCACCCTCGCCGCCCTGGAAATCGTTCTGGGCATCGACAACATCATCTTTATTTCCATTCTGGTGGGCAAACTCCCGGAAAAAAAGCGTGCCTTCGCGCGCAATGTGGGCCTGGGCCTCGCCATGGTCATGCGACTGCTGCTGGTCTTCTGCATCGCATGGGTCGTGGGCCTCGTGGAGCCCTGGTTTACCGTCCTTGGTCAGGAAATCTCCGGACGCGACTTTATCCTCATCGGCGGCGGCCTTTTCCTGCTGGCCAAAGCCACCCATGAGATCCACAATAGCCTGGAGGGCGTCGAGGGCCACGGGGCAACCTCCGCGCCGCGCAGCGTGGGTTCCGTACTTGCCCAGATTGCGGTCCTGGATCTGGTCTTCTCTCTCGATTCAGTGATTACCGCCGTGGGCCTTGTGGAGCACGTCTCCATCATGGTCGTGGCCATTATCCTGTCCGTCGGCGTGATGCTATTCGCAGCCAAGGGCATCGGTGAATTTGTGGACGCCCATCCCACCATAAAAATCCTGGCCCTCTCCTTCCTGATCCTCGTGGGTGTGACGCTCATGGTTGAGGGCTTCGACGTTCACGTGCCCAAGGGCTACATCTACTTCGCCATGGCCTTCTCCGTCGTGGTTGAAATGCTGAACCTCAAGATGCGCAAGCGGCACGCGGATAAAGTGCACCTGCACAAGAAACTCTAACCGGTAGGACGCCGCATCATGTCGAAAAAGAACAAAGCGCCTGAAACCCTGGCAGAAGAAACCGCGCCTGCGGGCAATTCAATCTTCCCGTGGATTGTCGGCATCGGAACGCTCGTCGTCGTACTCGGCGGATTCGCCGCCACCGTTGCGGTGATCCAGGGCGGTTCAAAAGAGCCCATCCGTCTCCCCGAAGAAGAGCTGAAACCCGCCGCCGCCGCAAAGCCGGAGCCCGCCCCCTGGACCTATGATTCCGTCACGGATCAACACTGGGACCCCACCCACAAACACTGGCACAAGGGCCACCCGCCCAACCAGAATGCCGCGGCTCCGAAACCCATTCCCAATATCCCCAATCCGGAACCGTGGCAGTATGACGCGGCAACGGACCAGCACTTTAATCCGGAGCCCGGCCACAACCACTGGCACAGTGGCAAGCCCCCGGCGAATCCGGCCGCGCCTGCAGGCACTACGGAAGCCGCCGCGCCCCCGGTCAAGGAAACGCCAACCCCGGAAGCCGCACCCGTGGCCGTTGAGGAGGCCGTGGAAGTGCCAACAGAGTCCGCACAGGCTCCAGAGACGACGCCCGCGCCGTAGTCAGTATCGTTTAGTCGCCAAAGTACGCAAAGAGCACAAAGAAATCGATTCTTTGTGCTCTTTTTGTGCTGTATGGCGATGAACTATTTTGCAGTGATTTTTGCCCGTTCCTCGTCCGTGTAGCGGCTGCCCGTGGCAGGCTCGGCCTTCCACGACTGAACGAACTTGCTGGGCTTCGGCGTCTGCACAGGAATCAGCAGAAACTCCCGACCCTGGTCGTCTTTTTCGATAAGCCCGCCGGAGCGCAATACCGCCTGGCGCGCCAGCTTCTCACAGGCTTCGAGCAGGGTCGTGAAGGTGTACGCCGTGTACTTGAAGAGCGTTTCCGTCTCCAGTGCCGAGGTGAACTTCTCCGGAAGATTTGCCCGGCCAATGGTCGTGGCGAGCACCCCTGCCGCACTGGCCGGATTGCAGTCGGAGTCCTGGCCGCAGCGCGTTGCGATGATGATGGTCTGATCGAGATCGCCCTTACCGTAGAGCAGGCCGACGACGGCATAGGCCCCGTTCAGCTTGGCGTCGATGTTGCCCTTCTCGCTCTCCTTGCATACAAATCGGCGACCCTCCGGCGATTCGTGATACTTGGCCTGGAGCAGATGCCACACCTTCTGCCAGTCGTCCGGGTGTTCCTTGTGCCAGGCGACCGTATCGCGGATACACTCGGCGTACTGGCTCTCCGCCGGGATACAGCGAAGACCCGCCTCGATGATCTTATTGATGTCATTTTCAAAAAAGGCCTCGGCGTACATGCCGCTCATGAACTGGCCACCGTAGATGCCGTCGCCATAGTTCATGATGCAGCCAAACTTCTCGCCCAGCTCAATACCCAGGTTCGGCATCCCCGGACCGATCAGCCCAGCAAAGTCGGCCTCGATCTGGTAGTCGATATCGTCCGCATGCTTCGTGAATTCCGGGTGCCCCGAGTCCGGGGGCGCGATGCCCTGTCTCAGGTTGCCCCGCGCATGGCCGTTCGCATGCCAGAGTTGATACTCGCTGTTGGCGAAGTCTATCCCCGCCTGGCGACTCGTCACATCGAAGCCATAGTCCTCCAGAGACTTCATGAAAGTCATCTCGACGTAGAGGTCGTCCTGGTCAAACTGGTTGATGGTTTCCGGCGTCCACTCCGGCATCTTGTCCTCAGGGATGATCTCGCTCAGGAACTCAAATTCCGTGGGGAAGCCCCAGCCCACCCCGGCCATCTGGCCGAGCCAGGCACCGGCCATTTTATCGCGGTAATCTTCGATGGAAATGCGGCGAAAATCTTCAGACGATACCTTGACGCCAGAGGACAGCGCGACAACGAAGGCCAGTGTCAGTTGAAGTCGTCGAATGCCAATACTGCGCGACATGATGGATTCCTTATGCAAAGGGGAGGTAAATAGCAGAACCGCCCTGAGTGTAGCGCAGCGGACCCGGCTTGCGCCACCAATGGCGTAAATCAGGCACGCCGACTGAAGAATCAACGCGTCTGAGTAAGCCACCAAGGACTCTTGACGCATTCGCGGCGAGACTATTCCGGCATCAAGCGGCTGATATGTCAGCCGTCCTATTTAACCGGCGTAACATCCACCCACACTTCATCCCTGAACACGATCTCCCGTTCCTCGCCATTGCGTTCAACGAGATAGCGCCGCTCTTCGGAATCAATCCGCTTCACTACCTTGAGCCACTCGGTTCCCGTTGCTATCCATGAGACATTTCGGGTCTTGTCAAAATAGATATCGAGAAACCCATCCAAATTCCAGTCACTGTAGTCCGAGTATCGGGCCCCCTTCAAACCGGTATTGCTCACCTGCATACTGTCGAAGGCCCCATTGTTGTCTGAATCCATGAGCGCAAGTAAGTAGCCGTCCGATTCCTGCCCGCTGGGCCGAATCTCCGCCGTGCAGGTGTCATACTGGCCGTCATGGTTGGAATCCACAAGTTTGGTTTCCAACTCGATAGCCCCATGGGGGCTCATGGCCATCATCCAACCTTCGGCCATACCATCCGCGCCCCTGTCCAGCAAGCTTTCCTTGGCTTCAGATGGCCCCGGCCAGGAAAACAGGGTCGCCCCGCCCGTATGTACGACGCTATAGAAATTTCCGCGGGTAACGGCTCCAACCGCTCCCAAAGCGATTGCAATGCCCGCAAACAGGAAGATCCACTCTCTCTTGCTCGGCTGAACGTGTACACTCACAGAAAAACCTCCAATTAATGAACAGATAAGAATTATGAAGAATACAATTATGCTGATCGTTTATGAAGGGTTCAATACGACGGCGACAATCGTTCACGTCGCGAGAAAAATCCGTCTTATCGAAACCCATTCCTGTCAATGGGCACCGTCAATGTCGCCGGACCATAACGCGGGGAGCGATCTGCTCCACCTCGGCCTGGGTCACGTGGCCAATGTCCCAGCGCATTGCATTGACCGTGCCCGCGCTTACCCCCCATATCGCGCACTGCTCCAGCGGCCATTTGCGCAGCAGGCCGACGGCCATGCCCGCGACCAGCGAGTCACCCGAGCCCACCGCATTGATCTCTTCAATTGCCGGTGGCTTCACATGAAGACGCTCCCGACCATCCGACACAAAGACACCGTCGGGCCCCAGTGAAAGGACTACCATCGCCACTCCCCTACCGTGGAACCAGTCGATGGCGCGCCAACGGGCAACATCGGAATCCAGTGCGTAGCCGACGAGTTCCGCCGCCTCGGCCTCATTGGGTTTGACCATAAACGGCGAGGCCTCCAGACCGATCGCAAGCTCGCGCCCGTGGGTGTCGAGGATAACGGCAACCCCCGCCGCTTTGGCGAGGGAGATGAGGGTCCGGTATACATCATGGAGCACCGGATCCGGCACCGTGCCATTGAGCGTCAGGATCGTCGTCTCGCCAAGCCGCAAGCGGACTTCGTCAATCAGACGCTCCTTTTCTGCAAGACTGACGCGTGGTCCCGGCTCAAAGAGCGGCGTCTGCCGGTGAGGGCCCTCTTCGAGCACCGTGGTGATCGTGCGGGTGTTCTCCGCGATCCAGACGGGAAAGCACGCCAGCTTGTCCTGCCCGGTAATCATCTCCACCACGTGCTGGCCGGGTGCTCCGCCCACAAGTACCACCGAGGCGCTCTGTTCGCCCAACGCCTTCACGGCGCGAGCCACGTTGTTCCCCTTGCCGCCGGGAATGGTCGTAACGCGGTGGCAGACGTTTTTCCCACCGACGGCCATGGTGTCAAGGAAGACCGTCTTGTCCACACAGGGGTTCGGGGTTACGGTGAGGATCATCGTCGTTGGTTCCGATCGGTGTTCCCGCTAGAAACTGCTCTCAAAACGCGAAAGCGCACACCCGGCGGCGCCGAGAACACCAGAATCCGAACCCAGGCCCGCGAGGACAATCTCGCAGCGCTTGGCGGGCACTTCGAAGGAATTCTCGAAGGCCACTTTACGGATCGGATTCAACAGCATGTCTCCGGCTGCGATCATCCCGCCACACAGCACCACCTTCTCTGGGTTTTGATAGTTGATGATGCTGGAGATGCCCAGACCGAGCCAGGTGGCCGTTTCTTCGATAACCCAAAGGGCGAACTCGTCCCCATCGGCAGCCGCCTGGCTAATCATCTTGCCTGTCAGACCGCCGAAAGAATCGCCGCACATCTCCCGGAGAATGGATTTCCGACCGGTCGAGAGGCCCTCGACAGCGGTGCGCACCATGCCCGTGACCGAACCATAGGTCTCCAGGCAACCGTGGCTGCCACAACCGCAGGCGCGACCGTTGCGCTGCATCTTAAGGTGCCCCAGTTCGGCTGCCGTACCGTCTTCGCCGCGCAGCAGCATCCCAAACATCACCACACCGCCCCCCACGCCGGTTCCAAGCGTAAGCAGGGCCATGTTCTGCGTGCCCTGCCCCGCGCCAAGCCAGAACTCGCCGTAACAGGCCACGTTCGCATCGTTTTCCACGTAACACGGAACATTCAAGCGCGAACGCATAATTTCGGCAAGGGGAACGTTCTTCCAACCGGGTAGATTGGGAGGGCTGAACACCACCCCGGAACGCCAGTCCATGGGACCGGGCGCACCGATACCCACCGCCATCACCTGTTCCGGTGACAGATCGGATTGGGCAAGGAGATCGCGTACGCTGGACTCAATAGCGTCCATGACCGCCTCGGGACCGCCTTCCGCATTGGTCGGGCGCGAGTCTTTGGCCAGGACTTGCTTGTCCCAGGAGACCATGGCGGTTTTTACATTGGTTCCGCCGAGATCCACACCGACGATGACTCTACTGCTCATAAAACCCCATCCTCCACGGGCACCAAGCCCTGAATGTAGTAGTCTATATTCTTAAGCCGGATCACTCTGGTGTCGCGCAAATCGGGAGCGCGGGTTTTCATACCCGCGTGTCGTGCATGAACGTTGCACGAAGTCTGTTCACCCGCTTTTCACAACTTTACAGTTCCGCGACGAACGCGGAGGCTTTCGCCATGCGATCCAGGCACGTTTCTTTACCCAGAAGCTCCGCGAGTTCAAAAAGCCCCGGCCCGACGGACTTTCCGGTCAACGCCAACCGAGCGGGGTGGACGAGCTTGCCCATGCCTACGCCCATGGATTCACCCAGGTCGTGAAAGGCTTGTTTCAGCACATCGCGGTTCCAATCCGCCACCGATTCCAGGCACGACGTCAACTGGGCCATGATCGCCGCCGCGTCTTCCGCGCGCCAGATTTTCTGAACCGGCTTCTCTTCGTATTCCGTGATATCCTGGAAAAAGAAATCGCTCAACTCCACGATTTGATTCAGGGTGGAAAGCTTCTCGCGCGTGATCTCGGTAAGCGCCGCCAACCACGCACCATCGCGCTGGGTCGTGTCGATACCCGCGCGCTGCAACACGGCCACCAGCCGCTTTTGCAACTCCGCCGGATCCAGCAGCCGGATGTGCTGCCCGTTGAGCCAGTCCAGCTTCTTCCGGTCAAAACGCGCCGCCGACTTGGTCCACCGCTCGGCCACAAAGGCCTCAGTCAGCTCTGCGATGGTGAAGAGCTCGCGATTCTCCTCCGCCGGGGTCCAGCCCAGCAACGCCACATAGTTAATCAATGCCTCGGGCAGATACCCATCGTCGCGCCAGTCCAGCACATTCGCGCCATGGAGACGCTTGCTGAATTTCTTGCCGGCGTCGTCCAGCACCATGGGCAGGTGGGCGAACTTCGGACGCGGATAGCCCAGGGCGTCGAAGAGCAAGACATGGCGGGCCGCGTTGGTCAGGTGGTCATCCCCCCGAATCACGTGGGTAATCCCCATCAGCGCGTCATCCACTACCACCGCCAAGTGGAAAATGGGGTCGCCATTCGCCTTCAGAATGACAAAATCGTCCAACTCCCGGTTATCCGTGCGAACATTGCCCTGCACCCAGTCCTCCACCACCGTCTGCCCCTCGGGCGTGCGAAAGCGTAGCGCGTGGGACTCCGCCTTGCGCGACTCGGAGGTCGCTCCATCCAGATCGCGGCAGGGGCACTTCTTCCTGGCCCGCTTTTCCGCCATGGCCGCCTCGCGCTCCGCATCAAGTTCTTCCTTCGAGCAGAAACAGCGGTAAGCATGTCCATTGGCCAGCAACTTCATGGCGGCTTCCTGGTGCAAGGCCTTTCGGTCCGACTGGCGGTAGGGGCCAAAGGGGCCTTTCGCGGGCTCGTCACCAAAGGCCGGACCCTCGTCCCAATTGATGCCGAGCCACTTGAATCCCTCGCACATGGCCTGCACAAAGGTCTCGTCGGTCCGTTCCGCGTCGGTATCCTCTAAGCGCAACACGAAGGTTCCACCAGACTTACGGGCAAACAGCCAGTTGAACAGGGCCATTTTGGCCGTGCCGATATGCAGGAAGCCGGAAGGGGAAGGCGCAATGCGGCAGCGAACAGTGCTCATGGGTACTCCAGAGGTTCAAGGTGTGAGGATCGGTGCCGGAATAGTAGCATATGTGGTAGCGAGTTTAGAATTCGGGCGCAGAGACGACGCCTCTCTTCCGCGCGCGCCGGACGCTGATGATCAGACGAAGAAGCGGCCCGAATCTCTCACATCCGGGACAAGTGGGAAGACTTCGGAGCGGTTCCAACGGGCCGGGCAAGCGGGCTAACCCCGTCGCTTCATGACCCCGAGCAGTCCGCCTCGGCTTTTTGTGCCGGAGGCGCTGTTTCCCGTGTCGCTGCTACGGGGGAGGAGGCCCTGACGCTCGGCGCGGAGTTCCGCCAGGGCATTGTTATTTCCCTCGGCAAAGATGGGGCTCGGATCCCGGCCATTGAGGAGCAACTGAAGCCCCCGCAGCACTTTAGATAGATTCTCCGCTATGTTGGGAGAAACCAGGATGCGGTAACGCAGGCGCTGTGGTTTTATCGCTTGGATGACGATATCCCGACCATCTTCGAGGTGGATGCTGCCGTCGAGGAGGGACTCGTACTGAATATACCCCTTGCTTAAGTCAGCCTTTTTTACGTAGATGCCAGTCTCGGTCAGGATCACGGCCTCCTCTCCGGCAATCAGCAAGGACGGGTGGAGTCCCGCCAGTACGCGGTCCTCGGGAGCGATTTCAAAGTACTGGTGGGCCCGCGCGTCCCGCTCCGGTGGGATATGGGGATGGAGGAGCAGCACGTTGGTCGACTGGTGGGCGACGAGGTAGGCCATGAGCTGCTCACGGGGGAAGCGCGGTCCCCGTAAATCGCCCTGGGTGGCCCGGGGCAACTCGCCCGGCACCGTCACGGGCATCTTGCATTGCGGGCACGTTCCGGTCTGGCCGGCGTAGTCGTCGGTCACCGTAAAGGCCTTGCCACAGATACAACTGAACCCAATGGTCATTCGCTCACTCTCCAACTCGATCGGTGCGGAGAGCCGGATCTCTCCGCCGGGGACACCCTCTACTTTAGCACGAAAAAGTCTGGGGTGAGAAGCTTGAAAGCGGTCGCGGGTCGGCGGTGGAAAAAGCCGACCGGAGACGGTCGGTCCACGCCGCGCCCCCTGACCGAATATTTGATAGCCCCAGTGGTAAGTTAACCACATGTGTGCTAGACTGATGCCGGTCAGCAGTCCGGGGTCGTTCTACTTGGGTAATTTCTCAACCGTGAGGAGGATGGGGATCGTGAAAAGGATGAGCGGGATCATGGAAGGCACGCTGTGCCTGGGGATGGCATTCTTGTTTTCGGGTTGCCTCGTGGAAATGTTGATGACGACGGCCGTCACGGCGGATATGGCGGCGCAAAACGCGGGCGAAGTCCAGGGTACCTTCAGCGATGCGCAAGTCGACATCGACATGGTCAGGCTGCAGGAAGCCGTGGACCTGTACGCCGCCGAGAAAGAGGCGTTCCCTGCCGATCTTTCGGCGCTCGTCCCTGCCTATATCGACGCAGTTCCCCTTCGACCGGACAACAAGCCCTATGGCTACAATCCCATTGAGGGCGAAGTTTACAAGACCAGTGACGGTCCCGCGCCGGCAGACTACTTCACCATTCAGAAAATCGAGATGGCCATCAATGCGTTCGGAACCAATACGGGCTACTACCCCCCGACGCTTGATGCCCTTTACCCCACCTACATCCCCACGCTGCCCAGAACGGCGTCCGGCAAGCCCTTCAATTATAATAATCAGGATGGCCGGGTAACCCACCCGGATGAAGGCAAACAGCACGGCCCGGCGGAGACTACCGCCGATTCGAGCGCCACGGCGGTCTCGGAACCGGTAAAGCCGGTCAACGCGATTGGCTCCCTCGACAAGGGAGACCTCAAGGATTCCAACAGCCTGAACAAGGCCCTGGATCGCATGGGTTATTGAACCGGAGTCATCGCCGTCTCCTGACCGAATCGCCGCGTTGCGCCGCCACAAAAAAATGGGTACACTTGCTGCCATTCAGGAGGTCGTGACTGGCCTCCAGCCGCCCGTAGTTGATGGTTTGGATTGAGGGAGACTGTGCATGTGGTATTACGCCCGTGGCGAGGAGCAAATCGGACCCGTTGAAGAAGGGGCGTTCCGCATCCTCGTGGATCAGCGGATCGTCGGTCCGTCGACGCTGGTGTGGCGTGAGGGCATGTCCTCCTGGGTCTCCTATCAGGAGATCGCGGGCACGGTAACCGACTGGGGCACGCCCTGCTCGGAGTGCGGGCGGCCGCACCTCGTCGAGGAGCTCCTGCTCTTCGAAGGCAAGCGGGTCTGTGCCTCCTGTAAGGATATCTTCTTTCAGCGGATGCGCGAGGGTAATGCCGCCCCCGACACCATGGTCCTGGCCAGTATCGGAAAGCGATTTGCCGCCCTCATTGTGGACTCCATACTGGTCGGCGTGGTGTCGGTACCGATCGCCATCGTCAGCATGGCCTTCCTCTTCAGAGCTCCCAACGAGCCCCCCTCGGAGGAAACGGCGGCACTCTACATGTTTCTCCTGATCGGCGCTATCGGGCTCTGGGTGCTCTTCTATATGACCTGGTTCGTCGGGCGTTTCGGCGCCACACCGGGCAAAATGTTACTCGGTATCAAGATCGTCCGAAGTGATGGATCTCCGGTGTCGTATCTGCGGGCCTTCGCCCGCTTCTGGGCTCACCAGCTATCCGCCAATATCATGTACATCGGTTTCGTTATCGCCCTGTTCGACGAGCAGCGGCGGGGCCTCCACGATCACATTTGCGACACGCGGGTCATCGAAAATCGATAGTGCCGACCCGTTCCCGCCTCCGGAAAGCGCTCGCCAACACCCGTCCCGAGGTCGTGAAATCGTCGATAGCAGCCCCTCAAAATTGCGGTTTGTATGTCCACGGCCCATGGGGTATGCTTGCGTAGTCCCTGCGGCATCAAGCGCTGGGAGAAGGCTGCGTAAAAAGGAGACTTGAAGCTGTGAGCCAATCCGTACAAGATAACGCCATTGCCCGCTGGAAGCGTCTGGGTGATATGTTGATGGAGGGGGGACTGATTACCCGCGGGCAGCTCGAAGAGGGGCTGGCGGAGAAAGATCGGCAGAAATGTTTCCTTGGCCAGGCCTTGGTGCGGCTGGGCTACCTGAGCCAGGATGAGCTTATCTCCTTTCTCGTAAAACAGTGCAAAATCCCCCACATCAATCTCGTGGACTACAGTATCGATCCCAGGATTGTCCGCCTGCTCCCCAATGACCTCTGCCTCAAGTATAAGCTCCTGGCCATCGACAACCTGGGCACGATTCTCACCGTGGCCATGGTAAACCCCCTCGACCTTGACGCGCTGGAACAAGCCCGGGCGGCCTGCCCCGATTTGAAACTCAAGCCTATCCTTTGCACCCCGGAACACTTTGAGTCCGTAGCGAAGCGCCTTTTACTCAGCGACGAATCCGAAAAACCATCCACGCAGAAATCCTACGGGCTGGCATCCTTCGGCCTCGCTCCTTTGCGCCCCGCGGCCAAACCCGCGCCCGCCGTCGAAGTCGCCCCGGACAAGCCCCACCCGCCAGCGGGGTTGCCGTGGGTGCGGGACGATTTTAATCTGCTGGTGCGGGACATGCTCGGAGAGCTGTTGAGTATTTTCCAGGGGCCGATCCCGGGCGCAACGGACAGCGCGGAAAGCCCGCTGACCAATGTCGTCAACCAGCAACTGGAGTTCTCCTTTACCCTCAGCGTGACTGGAGAAGTTTGCTACGTCAGCCCCGGCGTAACCAGCGTCCTCGGATACAAGCCCGTCCACTTTCAGCAGGCCTTTCTGACGCTGCTCACAGATCACCCCGGAAACACCGTCCTGCGGCGCTCCGTGGTCCTGTGCAAATCCGGCCAACATCCCACACCGGTCGAAGCGGAATTCCGGGCCGTCGACGGCACACCGAAAATGCTGATCGTTGCCCTCATTCCCGTATTCGACGCCAATCATTCCCTGGTGGCGATCCAGGCGGTCGCGCGGGATATCTCCCGGCGCGAGCAGACCGAACACCACGTCTTTCTGGCCGCAACCCACGACCCCCTGACCGGCCTGCACAACCGCCGCAGCTTCATGGCCCGCCTCGATGAAGCGGTGTGCCTGGCCGCGCGCCACAGGACGCCCGTCAGCCTGGGCATCGTCAATCTGGACAACTTCACCGAGCTGAACCAGGAATTCGGCCACGCGGAGGGTGATCGCATCCTCATCCGCATGGGTAAATTGCTGCGGGACACCCTCCGGGGTGAAGATATCATTGCCCGCTCCGGCGGCGATGAATTCTGTGTCCTCATGCCCCAAGTCCTTCCCGATGCCGCCCGGAATGGACTGGAACGATGCCACCTCGCCTTGAGCGGGACAGGATTCACCACCTCAGATGGGCGCCAGGTCACACTCACGGTGACCTCCGCGCTGGTGTCCATCGGCAACGAAGACAGGACGGCCGAACCCCTGCTGGCCTGTGCGCGAGCGCTGGTCATGCAGGGCAAGGCCGAAGGCGGAAATCGGGTTGTGACCGGTCCAGCCCCGGAATAAACGCCTCGGCCGGCCCCGCCGCGGGCGGCATACCGTTTGGAAACAGTCTGGATTGACCCGCGCATGGGGTGTAGAAAAAAACCTTCATCGGGTCCATAAATTTGACTTTTCGCCCCCTCTTTTCCTACAATGTGGTAAGTTTTCAAGGCAGCCCCATCGTTCAGGAACTTACCATGTCTACCGGTGCACCCAAAGTAAAGAATGAGATCTCGGAACTGGCCCTGCTCTTTGATATAAGCAGGATCCTGGATCGAAGCATGGATCTCCGCGACGAACTCGGACCGGTCCTGAAATCGATTGCCAGGCACACCGGGATGCTCCGGGGGACCATCACCCTGGTCAATCGCGAGAATGGCGAGCTTTTCATCGAAGCGGCCCACGGACTTTCGGGCAAGGAATTGGAGCGGGGCCGATACAAGCCCGGCGAAGGGGTTGTGGGCAAGACGGTCCAGACTGGACGCCCGGTGGTGGTCCCCCGGATTTCCGAGGAGCCCCTGTTCCTCAACCGAACCAATTCCCGCGAGGACGCGCGCCCCGAAGATATTGCCTACATATGCGTTCCGATCAAAATGGAAACCCAGGTAATCGGGGCGCTCAGCGCAGACCGGCTCTTTTCCGACACGGAAACCCTTGACGAAGACGTGCGCCTGATGACCATCATCGCCTCCATGATCGCCCAGGCCGTGCGCCTGCGTCAAGAGCATCAGGACGAGCGCAAACGCCTGCTGGAAGAGAATTCCCGCCTCCAGAACGAACTGCAGGAGCGCTTTCGCCCCGCCAACATCATCGGGCGCTCCGGCGCCATGCAGGATGTCTTTGATCTCATCGGCCAAGTGGCCAAGAGTGACGCCACGGTCCTGATTCGTGGCGAAAGCGGCGTGGGTAAGGAGCTGGTCGCCCATGCGATTCACTACAACAGCCAGCGCGCGGCAAAGCCCTTTATTCGGGTAAACTGTGCCGCACTGCCCGATTCCGTCATCGAAAGCGAGCTCTTTGGCCACGAGAAAGGCGCATTCACCGGCGCCACCCAGATGCGCCGGGGCCGCTTCGAGCTCGCCAACGGCGGCACGATTTTCCTCGACGAAATTGGCGATCTGGCCCCCCAGACTCAGGTGCGACTCCTCCGAATTCTTCAGGAGCGGGAATTTGAGCGGGTCGGCGGTCAGGAAACCCTGAAGGTCGAGGTGCGCGTGATCGCGGCCACGAATCGCGAGCTCGAAAGCATGATGGTGGACAAGAGCTTCCGCCAGGACCTGTACTACCGGCTCAACGTCTTCCCCATTCACATCCCCCCGCTCCGGGAACGGCGCACCGACATTCTCGAATTGGCCAATTTCTTCGTAGAGAAATACAGCAAGGCCAACCACAAGTACGTGAGGCGTATCTCCACTCCCGCGATTGACATGCTCATGAGCTATCACTGGCCCGGCAACGTCCGCGAACTTGAAAACTGCATCGAGCGCGCCGTGCTGCTTACCAATGACGATGTGGTCCACGGCCACCATCTACCCCCCACGCTGCAGACGGCGGAGGCCTCCAACACACCGATGAAGGGCACGCTGGAAGAATGCATGGAGCGCGTCGAGCGGGAAATGATCATCGAATCGCTCAAGACCGCCAAGGGCAACAAGGCCAAGGCGGCCCGTGAGCTCGGGATTACGGAGCGCCTTATGGGGTTGCGCGTGGCCAAGTACGGGGTCGAAACCAAACAGTTTAGAAACTGATCTGGGCCGACGCGAGCTCCGGTGTGGCAGTCCGATAGGTGGAAAATCTACGTCGTTCGACAGGGGTGCGGCGTGACAATCCACAATATCTGGTGTTTTTTTCATTTTTCCCGCCCCAGACTACTTGACAAGGCTGCTGGAGTCTAGTAAACTGTTTACAAAACTGCTAGCTTTATGGTTAATACCCTGCAAAGCCCTTCAACCACAGTGACCCGATCCACGGAGGCCAGATTCGTGAAACACCTGACCCGCATTTCCAAATCACAGCCGGCACCGGCCGACGCACTCCAGGACTTTCTGTGCTTCACCGCACAGGCCCTGAACTCCTTCCTGACGATCATCGGCGGTACGCTCCCCATCACGTCGTTCATTGGAGAGAAGTGCCTGATCCCGGAACCGAATGATACGGGCGGCAACACCACCGTTTAGTTTTCGCTGCGGCATTCGTCGAAAACAGACCCTTGTTGGCGCCCAAATGGGCCTCAACGGATGCCTAACAACATCCAAGGCAAGGGGTGTCAATGATTTACGTGCGAGTGCTCGGGAATATTGTTGACAGTTCCCCCGTGTTCACGCATAATATTAAGTATTGGATGATGGGCGTCGACGGGAGGCGCATCGCTGTTCTTTGACACCGCAACCTATTGCACTGCAATGCGATCACGATAAAAAGGTGGTAACCATGATGAATCAAACTGTTCGTAGGCTCCTGCTCCCTGGTGTCCTGGTCGGCGTTGGAATCGCATTGAGCGGCTGCCCCATTGCGGAAGGCGGGGCGGCTTTCTTCGCCGACCGCGCCCTCGAATCGGCCGTGCGCGCGGAACTGGGCAAGCCGCTGGGCTTCCTCTCCCAGGGCGACCTGCTCGACGTCACGGAAATCGACGCCGCTGAACTGAATATTCAGTCCCTGGAGGGAATACAGGGCTGCAGAAACCTGACCGTGCTCGATCTGAGCGACAATCAGGTGCGCTCCATCACAGCGCTGGAAAACCTGGTGAACCTTCGGGTTCTGGATCTGGGCGGAAACAACGTTTCCCAGATAACCGCCCTCTCCGGCCTCTTTCTCCTGGAGGAGCTGACGCTCTCCGGCTCGGCGATGGAAATTATCGACTGGTCTCCCCTCTCGGCGAATGCGACCAATGGCGGCCTCGGAGCCGGCGACGTGGTCGTCCTCCCGACCACGACCACCCAGGACGCCGAAGGCAATATCCTCGACTACTGGGAAGACGACTATCAGACGCTGCTGAACCTCGGGGTGGATGTACTCTTCGACGATACCGACTCCCAAATCTAAGCAGTCCAAGGAGCGCCGATCTCCAGATTGGGCATGACATGCACGGTGGCGCGGCCCGCATCTCCACCAGGATGCGAACGAACAAACGGGTTATTGAGGTAGGCACTATGGCTGAATGGAAATCGCGTGTTGGGAAGCTGGCGCTGGTCCTGGCTGCAACCTTGATCGCGGGGTGCCCCCCGGTTCTGCCCCCCCAGTTGAGCGCGACACCCGCCGCTGTGGATTTTGGCGTCGGCCAGACCACGCGAAACCTTTCCCTGACCAATACCGGCGGCGGCACCCTTCAATGGACCGCCCAGGAAGTCACCCGCATCGACACCGAGTCCCCCTGGGTTGCTGGTGAAGTGCCCTGGCTCAGTCTGAGCGCCACGGAAGGCTCCATCGCCGGCGAGCTTCAGAACGTGACGCTCACCGCATCCCGCGAAGGACTGGACGCGGGACTGTTTACAAACACGGGCGTGCAGATTAACAGCAATGGCGGCACCACCACCGTGCCCGTTTCGCTGACGGTGGAAGCGGCGTTGAGCGTTTCACCGGCCCAGATCTCGCTCTCCTCCACCGACACAACCGCAAGCTTCACCATCAGCAACAGCGCCAACGTGCCCCTTAGCTGGAGCACGCAGTTCCTGCCCGATCCCGACGATCCCGAGAGCGCCATCCCCTTTCCCAATTCCTTTTCCGTCACTCCGGGAAGCGGTACCAATCAAGCCCTCGCCAGCACTTCCGTGAACCTCACATTCCCTGCGGGCCAGGCGAGTTTTGGCGTGCTTGTGAACTCCACGTCTGGACGGGCTACAGTGCGCTTCAACGTGGGCGCCTCCCTCAGCGGACTGATCATCAACCCCGCAAAACTTCGCGTCTCAAAGGCCGAGAGCGGATCAACCACAGTAGACCAGCCCTCGTCCACCCTGACCCTCGAAAACAACAGCACCCTGCCGATCAGTTGGACCATCAGCCTGGCCGATCGCCTGGATCGCAATACGCCCCCCCCGCTCGCCGCCACACCCATCCTCGGAACAACCGCCGTGGGCGCGACCAGCGAAGTGGCCGTTCGCATCACCGACCCCGCCAAAGCCGTCGTTGGTGAAGGCCGCTACGAACTGATTGTGCGCTCCGGGGAGTCTTTTCAAGTTGTTCCGATCGTTATCGACGTACTCCCCATCCCCGATATCGCGATTGCCTTCCCGCCCGACACGGTCAACCTCCAGCCCCCCGTCGTGGAACAGACCCTCTTGGACTTCGGCAAAGAAACCATCCAGCAACAATTCTGGGTCGTTAATGTGGGCAATGTCAGTTCCGAGTTGTTCTTCGATATTATCCACGACGATCAGGACTCCAGCAGTCCCCTAATCGCATCCATAACCCCAACCCGGGGCGATACCAATGGCGCCGATCAGGACTATTTCCTGCTTGATCAGCAATTGTGGGCCGATGGCGTGCCCATCACAGTTACCATCGACCGAAGCAAGCTTGTTGAAGATGTCGAGACCCGCACCATTACGGTCCGCGCCTTTGACAGCAATTACGTCAATCGTCTCGCGACCGTTGAAGTGGCGACCATCGAAATACGCGTTGAAAAGCAGCCCCTGACCGTAACGGGCGCCCTGAACCGCAGCCGCCCACCGAACATCATGCGCTTCGTATTCAGCAATCGCAACGACCTCGGACAGATCGTCCCCCTGAAAACCGCCGAGGAACGCTCGCGCCTCAACTACGCCATTTTCGAAGATGAGGTTCCGCTGGATCTTAATGAGACAAGCCAGTTCCAGACCTATGACTACCGCGGAAATGTTGTGCTGATGCTCGACTATACGAGCAGTATGTACAACGCCGGTACTACCGGCAACGATCCCCTCGAAAAAGGCGAGGCGATCACCCTCATGCGCGACGCGGCGGCGGCCTTTATCGCCGACCTGCCCCCGAATTTCAAGCTCCAGCTCATGTACTTCAGTGATCGCTCGCCGGAGAATCGCATCATCCAGCCCTTCACCTCCGACAAAGCGTTGCTTAAATCGGCGCTGGAACGTTTCAACTTGACGCCAGCCCAATTCGGCGCCTCCGACATTCATGAAGCACTGGTCGACGCTATGGACAGCCTGGTTGCGGAAGATCCGCTGGACACCCTCCCCCTCGACGACGCCGATCTGCGCGCTATCGTGTATATCACCGATGGCGAAGACAATGTTTCCGGTGTGGCGCTGAGCGAAGTGGAAAGTGCGGCGGAGGACTCCCAAACCCGCCTCTTCCCCGTAGCCTACAGCCCGAACGGCGATCCAGCGAACCTGGCGGATATGATCACCCTTTCCCAGTCTTCCGGTGGCTTCCTCTACAACGCAGGGGATGTCCGGGACCTCCGGGATATACTCGGAACCGGCAGCAATATGGAGCTGAGCCCACAGGAAATCGCCACCGGCGACGTGGCGCGCTTCGCAATTCGCAATCTCAGCAGCCAGGCCATCTTCTTTGAAGTCGCCGAAGACGGGAATTCTCCCTGGCTCGGTGAGCTCAGCGAAACCAGCGGCATGATCGAGGCCAATGCCACTCAGGACGTCAGTGTGGCGTTGAACACCGACGGACTTATCCCGGGCACCACGGTCCGCGGATCACTCAACGTCACGGCGGGCGATGGAGCCGGTACGGTTGGCGTGGAGTTCACCGCACTGTCCGACACGACGGCGAGCAATATTGTCACCTTCGTTCAAGATGAGCCCGGCACGATCTGGGAAGAGTTCAACAACCAGGCCGTCGTCACCTACATCACACCGAAGGAGGAAGCCTTTGCCTACCTCCTCACCGGCCGTCACACCTTGGCGGACAATCGCGTTATCGAGGGCGCTTTTGAGCGCGATGGCGTTTTTCTCATCGGCGATCCCCGCGTAGGCCAGGTTACCTTGAAGACCGCCGGCATTGTAGAGGATTTAACCACCGTAGACCCGGATGAACGGTTCCGCGCCGACGTATACGTTTACGCCGACTATATACCGCGCAACACGACCTCCTTCTCCTTCCGATTCCACCTCGAGGCCCCAGCGGACGTGCCGAATGCGGCGCTCGCCCTCCTGGACCAAATTGAGCTGGATGTGGAGCTTGCGGATAACGGAATCCTCGCGGACGATGGTGAAGGCACCTCGGATTGGCGTCTCATCTCCGGCGACGGCGATGGTCGCTACCGCGCCATCACGGACGAAGAAAACTATCTGCCCGTGGGTTCCTTCGGTAATCTTCTCAAGATTACGCTGACGAACCTGGACGAATATGTCGCCGCCTTCGGTGGCGGCGCCCGCCAGCCCGCGCTTCAGATCGCGATGCGCATGGACAACCAAATCTACGTATCTCCCCAGTCGGAGCGTCAGCCCTCGGGAACGAACTACTTCCTCTTCCCAGGAGGTCCGGCCAACGCTGAACGCCTCCTCACGGTCGAACTTGGCCTGCCCGATTTGGCCCCACCCGCGCAAAACGTGGCTCTGCTGGTCGGCCTCCCCGGTTTCGACCCCGAGGCGCCGGGCGCATTTGACAGCGATGGCGATACGTTCCCCGATTTCAACGATCCGAATCCCCTGGACGATGAGATTCCCGGCGCCTTCGTCGTGCCGAGTCCCTTCGAGGTTGATGGTGACCAGACCGAGTTCACCCTCACGATTCGCAACGATACCCTGGATCGCTTCGACTGGGAGCTGACCCCCGCGTCTCTCCCGTCCTGGCTGCCCCTCAGTGAAATCCGCTACGGCGCCGCGGAAGGCGTCGAGCCTCACAGCACCTTGCTTCCCGGCGAGTCCGAGACGATACACTTCACGGTGGATCGTACGGGCCAGACGCCGGGCTCCACGGCCTCTGCTCTCGTAGAGTTCAGCATCAGCAATAGTGAATACGCGTTCTTTGTACCGGAAAATGTACCCATTACCCTGGTGACGAACCCGTAACCGAGGCCGGATTGGCAAGGTGGCGATACGAATGAGTCATTACGATGATAAGGAGTTTGGGATGCTACGCTCGCTGCGCTGCATAGCCTTGGTTGGTCTTATGGCGACCATGATTACACTGTCGGGCTGTCCGATTGCGACACCCGATCTGTCGGTTACCCCACTCGCCTTGAACTTCGGCGCGAACGAGAACACGAAAACGCTGCGCATACAGAACCAGGGCGGCGGTACGCTCGATTGGGAAGTGGCGGTCGCCGAGGGCGCACCGTGGCTGACCCTCGAAGCGCTCACCGGCGCCAAGCAGGCCCAGCTTGTCGAAGGCCAGACCACAAATGAAGTGGATACCATCGAACTGACCGTAAATCGCACTGTGCTCGCCGAGTCCACCTCGCGCAGTGGCAGCGTCGTGGTTACGTCCAACGCGGGAAACCAGACCATCGGCGTTACCGTCACTGAAGGCGGCGCGGCGTTGCTTCAGATCGCCCCCACCACGCTCTCGTTTGGCTCGGCGACGAACGCCATGGATGTGGTTATCAGCAATGCCGGCTTCGAGGCCCTCTCGTGGTCCTTCACCATACCCGACACCGCCCCGTGGCTTTCCGCCTCGTTACGCCAGAACACCAACCTGCAAAATGGCAGCGCCGACTCCGTCACCTTCACCGTGAACCGTGCCGGACTGCCCGGCGGGAACTACACTGCGGAGATTCCGGTAACCTCCAACGGCGGCTCCACCACCATCGCCATTTCAATGTCGGTCCCCCCGTTGACGGTCTCGACCAACCTTATTGACTATGGCACGCTGACCCAGTCCGCGAACCGCACCTTCACGGTCACGAATCCCTCCGATGCCGTAGTCGGCGTTGAGTTCGCTATCGCTCGCCCCGGAACGGATGTCGCCTGGTTCAACATCACCAATCCCGTCTCCCTCATCGATCCGCTGGATTCCGCCACGATTCAAGTGGCGGCCAATCCCGCAGGGCTCGATCCAGGAATATATACCGGTTCGATTACCGTGTCATCTCCCGCATTGAGCTTCAGCCATATCATTACGGTGCGCCTTGAAGTTCCGGGCATTTCTGTTTCGCCGGAACTGGTGGAATTCGGAGAAATCACCGAGAGCGCTACGGGCGGCTTCGAACTGGAGAACCTCACCCCAAATCCTCTCCCCTTCACTATCACCGTGCCCTCGGGCAATCCGTGGCTCGCTATCACTCCGTTGACGGGCACCCTCACGAACACCCAGGCCATTACCGTTACCGCCAATCCCGAGGCCGCCGACGCCGGAAGCTATGACGTCGACGTGACGATCCGCTTCGGCGACGCGACCAGTAACCTCACCGAGACGGTGACCATCACCATGAGCCGTCCCGAGCCCGCGCGTCTCGAAGCATCTCCCAAATCGATTTTCTTCGGCACCTCGCTGATCGAGCGCCGGATAGCCATTTGGAACGTGGGTATTGGCACAGTGGACTGGGAAATCGATTCCAGCGACTTCCCCGCCTGGTTGGCCCTGACGCCCGTCGACGGCGGCGGCATCGCCGGTGGAAGCGTCAGCGGCGATGCGACCGATGAAGTCGTGCTGCGGGTTGACCGCGGTCAGGTTCCCGATGGGGTGTTCGAAGTAACCCACGAGTTCGACATCGTCGCATCAGGCGACGCCACAAACCGAATCACCATCCGTCTCAATTTGACCGTCGCACAGGTGCCGGAATTCGTTATCGAGGCAGACTCCGTGGACGACCGCGGAATCAGCACGCTGGTCGTGCCCGCCAACGTTGTCTCCCGAACCTTCGTCATCCGCAATGAGGGCACGGGAGTCCTGACGTGGGCATTTGGCGAGCTCCCCGAATGGGTGGCCTCCATCTCCCCTTCACAGGGCAGTCTCAACTCCAATGTCCAGCAAACGGTGACGTTGACCGTGGATCGCGCCGGATTGCGCTCTCCAGGCGTCCAGGCCATTTTGGATATTGCCACCAATGATCCCGACGACAGCGTTGCGCAACTCGACGTGGCGCTCGCCGTGCCTCCCGTCGTTGCGATCGTAACGGACAAAACCGCGCTCGGCTTTCAGCCCGACGAAAGCGCCAAACTGCTTCTAATCGCAAACGATGGTGACCCCGGAACCATCCTCAACTACCAGGCGGTTACCAATGAGGACTGGCTTGCCATATCCCCCGCCACGGGCACGAGTGAAGGCACCCTTTCCACTATCAAGGATTTCCAGGAGCATAGTGTAACGGTAGACCGCTCCCGGCTGGATGGCGCAGGTTCCTCCGCGCGCATCATCATTTCCGCAATCCTGATCGAAAACGGCGTGGCCGTTCCCAATCCTTCGGTAGCCCCGATTGAAGTCACGGTTACGGTCGAAGCCTCTCCCCTGACTATCGAATCCGCGCTGCCGCGCACGCGGGTTCCGTCCCTGGTCCGCAATGTGCTCATGATGCGCAACATCCGCTCCGAGTCTATCCCGATTCCGAACAGCCGCCTCACCGATATTGGCAACCTATTCCGAATTTCAGAGACAGACATCCCCCTCGAACTCACGGAAACCAACCAGTTCCTCAAGAAGGATTACACCGCGAATATCCTGATCCTTCTCGACTTCTCGGGTAGTATGCTGAAGGCGGCCAACACCGTCCTCGCCGATGGCCAGCTTGGCGATCCAGGTGCGCTAACTGAGGATGCGCTGAAGACTGTTTACCTGCGCTGCATCCCCGAATTGCTGGATCAGCTTCCCGCTCACTATCGCGTCGGTCTGGGCATTTTCAACGACCATGCCCTGCCCGAAAGTGGCGTCGTCCGCATTATCACGGACAACGACGGCGAGCCAGATTTCACCCGCGACAAGGCCATTCTAGCGAGCAGACTTAATTCGATTGACGTGAATGACAACGGCGCGACGGATCTCCTCCCCGCCCTCGATGCCGGAGCCGCCATTCTCATTGAGCAGGATTCCAACGACAATCTGCGCCCCTTCGATGATCCGGATGTGAAAGGACTTATCGTATTCACCGATGGCCGGGACACAAGTCTGAACCGGGTAACGGAGACCGCAAACATCATCAGCGCGCAGCGGGTTCGCCTCTTTATGGTGGGCTGGGGCGAAAAGGTGGATGCCGACCCAATGATCCGCCTTTCTTCGACGACCGGCGGGCACTATTACTCAACGAATGCCCGTTCCACGGGCCAGATTGATCCCTTCGGCGTTCCGATCCGCGTACCCCTCGTTTCCGAACTTGTCGATATCTGCTCCCTCGACGGAGAGGATGCGTGTGACGAATCGCTGCCAAACGATCTGAATTCCCAAATTGTCTTGAGCTACACGACGCTGAACCAGCAACCCAGCGTGGTCGTAGCTGCCGACGTTACCTTCAACGATCCCAACGATCAGAACACACTGTGCCTCCCCGAGCAGGGCGACATCAGTGCGGGCGTGGAGTACCGGCAGCAGGACTTCTCCACGATCTCCGGCGATGTGCGCCTGGGCCAGATTTCACTTCGCACGGAAGGAATCTCCGGCGGCGAGGCCACGGTAATCGTCCGAGCGGACTACATGCCCCGCAACATCACGGAAATTGAATTTGCAATCTCCGTGACAAGTTTAGAGACACCAACGATCAACGTGAGTCGCGTCGCTGAAACCGCCGGCGGTCTGGCGTCCAACTGGAATCTGGTTGAAGGCCCCATCGGAACGTACACCCTGAGTTCGCCCGACGGCCAGCCCTTCCGTTTCTCGGATTTTGGCGATCTGCTGGCGGTGCGCGTGACCAATGTCACCCAGGCCTTTACGCTCAACTTTGATGTCACGAGTCCCCTCTATTCATCCGCGAATTTCGAGACCAAATATTTCACCCATCCGGACAGCATCAACGTCGGTGGCGGCCCCTTCCTCGGGACTTCCTTCCCAGCCGCCTTCTTTGATTCTCGACCCGCACCGCTGGATCTGGACGGTGAATTCGTCGTCGTTGCGGATGCCGACACCGATCAGGTGGAAATCGACATCTTCAATCTTGGCGGCGCGCATGTCGCCCCCGGCTCAGTTCCAGACCCCATCACCGGTGAATTTAATCCGGAGGGTCTGGTGAACGTCGGACTTTTCTGGGAAGCGACGATTGGCTCTGACTCGAACTTCTTAAGTTTCGAGGAGAATACTCAGCAGTCGGGATTCGTCACCTCCACCTTTACACCATCGACCATGTTTATCAATCTGAATCGCGCATCAGTCCCCCCCGGGCTGCGTGAAGGTGAGGTATTGATCAACTACAGTTCGGGCTCGGTGAATAGCAGCGGCACACTGGATCCGCTGAAGGTCCGCTACACCATTCAAAATCCGGTTTTCCTCATCACGTCGCAGGACAACCTGAGCGGCGAGCAGATCCCGGTGGACTTCATCTCCTTCGGCTTCACGCCCGACAGCCAGGAGATTCGCGTGCGCAACACCGGGCAGAGCACCCTGGTCTGGGAGGCGAATGCCGGGGCCTTCCCGACCTGGCTCGAGTTGAGCGATATCGTCGGTACGGCGGGACCCGACGAAGAATCCGTCGTGGTAATCAACATCATCCGTGAATTCGTCCCCGAGGGCGAGTCCGAATTCGATATCGTATTCTCGGCCGACTTTGCCGACCCCATCACCCTTCGGGTCGGTGTCGAAGGTCTTCCCGATCCCTGATCTCGAAAATGCGATATAGTGAATGCTCAGGCGCCCGCCCCACGCCAAGGGGCGGGCGCCTTTTTTTGCGGTGAAACTTGCCCACTCCAACCGCAATTCAGGTATAATACCGCCGTCGCTCATGAGAGCGTTTTGCCAATCAGCAAGGAGCCCCGGCGTGAACCCTACCTTGGTAAATGGACTGGTGGCCGTACTGGCCCTGGTCACCGTGTACGGGATTTGGATCGGCGTGCACCTCCTTGCGCGACGCCGCATGGGCGAGCGGCAAATTGGTTGTCGGGGTCCCATGACGGACGATTTTGGCAACGAGATTTGCTGCCACACGGGTGAGCCTTGCCGCCGCGACGAAGCGTGCGAATCGGGAGAGACGACACCGCGCTCCTGCTCCTGATGGGCCAACCACAATAAACTTGCACCTTCGAATCAAATTGCTATAATACCGTCCCGAAATCCGAGTAGTGTCGGGACGTGGACAACCGAGAAAGGAATGGCGCCGATGCCGTTGAAATACTATTGTCCGAAATGTGAGAAGCGCTTTATTGATTGGGGCGCGGAGAAGCTTGGCTTCAAGTGCCCCACCTGCACTGGAGAGACGCTTTTCCGTGTCGGAACCCATCCCGATGGTGAGGATGGCGCGCCCTCGCTTTCAAAGGGTGCTGCAAAGCGCAAGCTGAAGCCGAAAGTCAAGGTGAAGGCTGAGGCGAAGTCGGAATTCGGTGACGAAGTCGATCTCGGCGATTCCTTCGCCATTGAGGGTGAAGTGGATGCTCTCGATGTGGATGTCGTTTTGGATGATGACGACGAAGATGGCGTTATTGGCGACAGTCTGCTTATCGACGAAGACTGAGGCGATGCAAGACTAGATGCGTAATCCCCGTGGCCTGGCGGCCTTGCCGTCGGGCCATTTTTTTGTTCGGGCACAGTCGGGAGCATTTACCGGCTTTCAAAGTGAACGTCTTCGAATCGGTATTCAACCTTGAGCCAGGGAAGCTCCGTCGCCAGGGTCCCCCGAATTAATTCGTCA
>JBHEKR010000015.1:0-15896 GCA_041859365.1 Candidatus Hydrogenedentales bacterium | reverse complement strand
ATTTCAGACAATCGGGCCGGAGAATTTTCCGTCGGCTATACCATCTTCCCAGTCGATCGTGCTGGACATGGTCTCGATATCTTCGCGGGAAAATATCCCCTTCTCCATCAAGAGCCGGAGTGTGGCGACCAGGTAGAGCTTAAGCTCGGCGTTTTCCGCGGCGAGCACTGCAATCTGGTCGTGGCTGGGGTCACTTCTCCCCTCCAGCGAACGGACAGAGCGCTTCAATCGCTCGATTTCCTGTTCGCTGTCTTCAATATCCAGACGGTTGCCGATGTCACCCAACAGAATTGTTCTGATCCAGCCCATGATATTCTCCTTCACCATTTCGGTTGCGCCAGGAGGCAGCTCACGTGCCAACGCGGTCAACCGTAGTACCTCTTCGCGGGAGAATTTATTCAGGGCTATGGTGGCCCGGCGTTCAGTGGGCCCCTTCCGTGGGCTTTTCTTCCTTCGGGGGCGCGGGCGGCAATTCGTAGCAAACCATCTCGCGATCATTGCGCACGAACAGCTTGTTGCGCGATACCACGGGGTGATTCCAGGTTTTGCTGTCGAGGGCCTTCAGGCGACCCTTCACTTCGATGGAGGAGGGATAGGCGGCGACAAGTTGTACTTCGCCTTCCTCCGTGAGCAAGAGCAGCATGTCCAGTGCGTTCAGAGAGATGATCTGGCCACCCAGGCGGTCGCCGGTCCAACGCATGAAGCCGTTCGCGGCATCCACGCAGGCGAAGCGATTGCCATCGAATCCGTAAAGATAGCCATCGTGAAAGACGTAGTCATTGAAATAGGGACGGAACTTCTCGCTGGTCCAGAGGATTTTGGGCACGAAGGTTTCCCCTTCCTTCACCACCTTGAGGAGCCGCGCGCCCTTGCCCTGGCCGGTGCCGGCGATCAGGGTGTAAAAATCTACCACGTAAGGCTGGGCCACGCGGGGGTTGTTCTTGATATCCCAGACGTCTTCCCATAGCACCGTGCCGGTCGCGGGGTCGAAGGCCTCGATACCGTAGTTGCTGATCTGGAGAATCTGGGGCGCAATGGCCACTTCGGCAAAGTGGGGTGAACTGTAACCGTTGGTGCCCTTGCCTGCGGCCCAGGCAAGTTCACCGCTGTCAATCTTGTAGGCCAGCAGGCTCTTGCCATCGCCCGCACCCGCATAGGCGTAGACCAGCCCCCCTACGACGAGGGGCGAGCTGGAGAAGCCCCATTGGGGCACGCCCATGGCAGCGTCTTCTTTCAGATCCCGCCTCCAGACCGTCGCGCCGGTGGCGGCATCAATACACTGGAGGATACCCGTGGCCCCCTGGGTGTAGAGCTTGCCCTTGTCATAGGCCGGTGTGGCCCGGGGCCCGGAACCCATGACATCGTCGAAACGCTCGGGGATGCGATTGCTCCACACTTCGGCGCAGGTGGCCACTTCATAGCAGACGACTGCTTCATCCTGGCCCCGCTGCTCCTGGGTAAAAAGATAGTCGCCAATAACAGTAAAGGAGGACCATCCAAGGCCCACGGGACGCCGCCACAGTTCACGGGGCGGATTGGCTGCCCAGTCTACGCCGAAGCGGGCGACCATATTGCGATTGTCACGCCGGGCGCCACGGAAGGCGGGCCAGTCTTCGGGTTCGGGGTTTAACGCGACGGCTGCGGTCTTGCCCGCGGAGGTGGTGACGCCCAGTTCCGGCGGCCCGGCCCAGCGCCAGGCAATCAGCGGCGCCATGTTACCATCGACGCCTGCGACGCGGGTGAAGCAGAAGAAAATCGAGCACAGCGTCATGGCCATCAGGAGAAGACGTCGCCGTTCGGCCCAGTCACAGCGAAAGGTGCCGACCAGGACAAGAACGAGCATCGTCGTCATCGAGGGGAGCACATAGACCAGCAGAAATGGCGCAAAGGGACGACTCACGAGGACGGGCAGCAGGGTCGCTGCGCCAAACAGGGCAAAACCTGTGAGACGCTGGCGCCACGGCACCGACAGGGACAGGCCCCACCACGCCACGAGCGCCAGGGTGCCCAGGATCGGGATTATGCCGATGCCTACATAGGTGCGGAAGGGCATGGTGCTCGTGTTGACGATGTAGAGCGTGAAAAGCAGTTGTACAAGAATCACAACGAAGGGAATGGCGATACGCGGTCTGGGCACCGCGGGAGGAGCCGATTCGGATGGCGTGGCGGACGCTTCTTCAGCAGGGGACGCATCGCCCCCCGGGGTTTCGTCCGACATCACGACCTCCTCCTGGGTCACTTCCTTTTCCGGTTGTTCATCAGCCATTTCGCATGCATCTCCGAAGGGTTGGTGTTGTCCCGACAGCATAGCAGATGGGGGAGAATTGGGAATAGCGAATTTAGAATAGTGAATTGGGAACATGGGCTGAACGACCGCCCGGGTGCTTCGGTATTCAATTCACTATTCCCAAAACGCTAATCCTGATTCTTCATGCAAAACGCCCCGATGCCAAGGGGGGAGCAACGGGGCGTTCTGCATTTCGTAATGGCGGAGGAGACAGGACTCGAACCTGCAAGCCCGAAGGCGGCGGTTTTCAAGACCGCTGCATTACCAATTATGCTACTCCTCCGCAGAAACAGGATTCGCAGGGCAGTATTGTACGCGAATCGAGGGCGCGGGGCAAAATTGGGGATTGATAGGACGGATGCGACCGATAGGACGGATAAAACCGGTCCTATCGGTCAAATCGGTCTTAC
Source organism: Candidatus Hydrogenedentales bacterium (assembly GCA_041859365.1). GTDB lineage: Bacteria > Hydrogenedentota > Hydrogenedentia > Hydrogenedentales > JAEUWI01 > JAEUWI01. Next base: position 13,199 of record JBHEKR010000015.1, on the reverse strand, counting down.
TTTGACCAACTCATCCCGCCGCCGCGATTGCCGGGGCCTCGGTTGGGGTCTCGGCAGGGGCGGAGGGCACCACAAGAGGCGGACGAGGTTCCAACTCACCAAGACAGAAGAGCCAGCGCTTGTTGCTGTTCATGCTCCTGACCACCACGTGATTGACACCCGGTTTGAGATCGACCCGGAAACGTTCGAGGCCGGGACGGACCGCCATGCGATTGAATCCCGTATGCACAAGCTCGCCGTTGAGCCAGACCTGGATTCCTACGGTGTTCGAGGCAAAACCCAGATCCGCTGGGCCGCCCGAGGGCGACTCGATGGTTTTATAGGCCATGGCGCCCGAGGACTCGAAGTCACTCTCCTCGGGAAAAAGAAGGGGACCAAGGTTCACGATGCCCAGGGACTCTTCCGGGGTGATGAAAAGCCAGCCCGTCTGGTCGATTGGAGCGCCTTCGGGCGTGAGGGCAGCCCGGACCTTTTCCTCGTCGTAGTAGGCGGCCTCATCTTCTACTCGGGTGCGGGGAGAAACTTGCCAGCCCTCGTAGAGCTTCGACCACTGGAACGCCTCGGTTCTCTGAAGCAGCGTGAGGGGCGCGGCGGCGATCCAGGCGGCCAGATCGATGGGCGCACCCGCCGAAGCGGACATCTGGCCGATCAGGCCCATCCAATCGGGGACCAACACATTGCCGGGTCGTGCGGCGCAAATTTCATCCACGGCGGCCTGAAGGGCGGGGATGTGCTCCGCTGCGCAGCTTTTCTGGATGCTCTCCATCAAGCCTTCCCGATCACCATAGGCCTGAGAAATGGCCAGGTAGCGCTTGAAGGCCTCCACGGGGCGACCTGCCTCGGCTTCAATGACGCAGATTTGGGCCAGGGCGCGATTCCGGTTGTCCGTCCCGAAACCGCCGTCGACAATATGGTTGAGCATGAGCGCTTCGGCGTCTTTGTTGCCCGCGTCCTGGCAGATTTTGGCGAGGTGGCGCCATTGCCATTCTTCGAGAATGGCGGTTTCGGCGAAAGCGAGCAAGGTGGAGAGATCGGCAGCGTCACCGCCGTGGTAGGCCGCAAGTTTCTCGAAGAAGACCACGTTGTCGCCTTCGGGTACGCGGGTGCGCAGATCGGCCAGGGCCGCAGCCAGCGCCTCCGGGCCACCGGCCTTGGCGACGAAGGCCATGAGCTGAGGGTTGGTCCGGAGGAGTGACGGAGCGCTCTGGAGAGTGGCCAAGACCTGCGGGGCGACGCTGTCCAGCGCGCCGGCCTCACTCAATTGCTGGAGTATGGCAATGCGCTGTGTGTCCTCAAGGTTTTCCATGGCCAGGGCCCGCTGCCAGAGCGCGGTGGCGGTCGCCGTGTGTTTCGCGCCGTGGAAGAAGTTCGCCAGGCCGATGATGTCGCCCGCGTCGGTCAATGGCAGGGCGAGGACCTTGTCACGAAGTGCGTCGCTTCGCCGTTCGGCGGGCAGACTCGAATAACCGGCGACAAGCGCCCGGATCATCATGGGGTCATCCAGCGGTGGCGCATCCAGCAGGGAAAGATACAGATCGCTTCGGGCGAGGAGCGCACCGAAACCCGTTGATACCTGACCCGCCACGGAAGGCTGGGAAGCGGCCAGGGCGCGATTGAAGAGTTCCCGGGCGCCAGCGGCGTCACCGCCGTCCAGCAGCAGCCGGGCGAGCCTGTTGTAGGCATCGAGTTCGGCGGGAAAGGCCTTGATGCGAACTTCCAGAACCTCGCGTGCGATGGGACGATACCGCTCCTGATCCGTGAGCCGGAACAGTTCCCTCATCTCGCGCTGATTCTTATTTGCGCGCCAGTGTTCCAGCGCTTTCTCCACGTTGCCGGCTTCCAGGTAGGCGTTCAGGAGTTGTACGCTGCTGTTACGCCGAAAATCGGCATCGCGCATACCCTTCTCGAGGTAGGGAATGGCTTCCGCATATTTTTTTGCGGAGGCCAGGGCGCTACCGATTTGGCCGGCGGCCTCGGGAGACTTGTTCCAGGCGGCCAGCTCCCCGATTTTCGCGAGCCCGTCGGTGTCGCGGTCCGCGGCCAGATAGGTTCCCACCAGCGCGACCGTATCGGCGGTTTCCACCTGCAGCTCCGTGGCGCCGGGCATGGCGGCCCGCACTGCCAGGGCTTCGTCGAAGCGTTTCATGCTTTCAAGGAGTCCGGCCTTCCTGCTCAAGTGCTCGCGGCGCCCGGGCTGGAGCGCCAGATGAACATCAAACACTTCGAGGGCCGAAAGGCGATCTCCGAGTTGCTCGTAACTATCCGCAACGGGACCCAGTATGCCGACGAAAGGCGGCGTTTCGGCCAGGGCGCGATCCCGGATCGCGTCGACCAGAGGCCTTCCATAGCCGAGGCCCTGAAGGGCTTGCGTCACCTGCCTCATCTGGTTATCCCGATCCCATCGCTCGCCGTGGCGAACGAACTTCCAGAAAAGCTCCACCACCTCTTCGACCGTCCCCCACTGGAGCGCCGCACCGAGGATCTCGCCCCGGCTGATCGTACGATTGTTTATGAAGCCCGATTCCGCCTGCGCTTTGACAAAATTGTAGGCCTCTTCGGAGTAGCCTGAATCCAGTAGAAACTGCAGATAGTCGTTGAAGCGTCGGTCATCGGGCTCCGCTTCGAAGGCCGCCTTGAGGCGGTCCGCGCAGGCCCGCGCTTTGCCCAGTTGGGCCTCGTGCCGGGCCAACTGGCCGTCGAGCATCTCCATTTCTTTGGCGTCGAGCACGGGCACGGCCTGTTCCCGCAGGGCGCGGGCCTTGATGACCTGGCCCTGGGACAAATAGAACTCGATGGCGGCGGTTACGTTGTCCGCATTCAGCTTCGCCGCGAGTAGATCATCGATCAGTTTGAAGGCTTCGGCCTCCCGATTATTTCTGATGAGCAGGCCCGCATAGCGGCGACGAACCTCGAGATCATGCTCGCTCAGGGCCAGGAGCTTTTCACACCAGGGGAGGGTCTCTGCGAATTTCTCGTTCTTCTCGTGTATGGCGATGATGGTGTTGAGCAGGAACTTGTTCTCGGGCTCGCGCTCCAACAGCGGGGCGAGGAGTTCCAGAGCGCTCGCATAAGACGTTTTTTCATCGCGGACGATGTTGTCCACCAGTGCCTGGGTTTGCTCGTTGAGCTCCTGGGCAAGCATCTCCTGGACGAGCCCCGCGAGGCCGTTGCCCTCCATGTACATGTTCATCGCGATGCCGTCCATCTCGCGGGTCTTCTTGCGGTTCTTCAGGTAGAAATCTTCGGCCTCTTGATAGAGCCCGAAATCATAGAGCCCGCGCATGACTTCCTGCAGACCCCATTGCCCCTGTTGTTCGGCATACTTCCGGTAGGCTTCCATCGCCTTAACCCGATCACCGGCGGAAAGGTATGCCTTGGCGAGGCGCTGCTGGTCCCAGAAGTTGGTCATCTGGCCGTCTTTTTCGAGTTGCTCGATCATCGCTACGGCGTTGTCCTGGACCTCGGCGATACTGAGGAGGAGATTGACCGCGTTACCGTCCTGTCGCGATTTCATGACTTCCCGCAGCAGAGCCGAAGCCTCGTCGAAGCGGTGCTCTACGAAGGCGATGTGGGCGTCGACGGACTTGGCTATGAGGTCGTCGGGCTTGTCGATCAGGGCCACTTCGTTCTTCGCCTTGAGTTCATCGAGTCGGCCGACCGCCTTGTATTGCCCAACCATCTGGCCGAGTGCGTTCTGGTCGATGTAGCCCTGGGCGCGCATGACGGGCGATTCGAACCACTTGGCGAAGACCTCCAGGGCTTCTTCATTGCGCCCCATTTCCCGGAGGATCGAAGCGAGCTCGGTTCGGTAGTAGCTCTGAGCGGGCTGCATGTCGATGATTTTCAGGTAGAGATCACGGGCTTTCTCGAACTCGCCGTCGTTACGGAACTGCCAGGCGAGATTCTGGAGCTGGTCGGGTGTGCGGGCCTGCTTGACCATGTCCTCTTCGATCTTCGCGAGGTCTTCCCCCTTGCCCATGCGCTGGTACAGGTTGCGAATCTGCCAGCCCATGCCACTGTAGAGTCCGGGGCGGCTCTTGATGAAGGATTCGTATTGCGCGATGGCCTCCTGGTACTTGCCCGCCCGTTCGTAGAGCTGGGCGAGGGCCGTGGCGGCCTTCACGAAGTGGGGTCGCTTCTCAATCAGGCTCTTGTAGAGTTCGATGGCTTTGTCCTGGTCTTCATCCAGAGAATAAAGGGCCGCCAGGTGTTCGTGGGCGGAAACGGAGGCGGGCTGTTTTTCCAGGCGGGCCTTGAACTCCTCGATAAGCTCATCCTTCTTGCCGGCGGACTTGGCGTATTCAAACCAGGACCGGAGATTATCGTCGACAGACATACCCGAAGACTGGTAATAGCCACCGTAGTAATAGTAGTTGCCGCCCCGGCCACTGTTGCCCCGGGCCTGACCCTCCCACGCTTCCCGGGCTAGGGACATGGCTTTCTCGTAGTCATTTTCTTCGCCGTAGATGGCGGCGAGCATGGCGAGGGCCTGGGAGTTGCGCTGCAGTCCGGAGAGTTGCTCTTCGAGCAGCGCCTTCGCCAGCTTCGACTTATCTTCCTGCTTCAATAGCTGGACCATGGCGACGAGGTCATTGGGCGGGGTGCCCCGGCGCGCGAGTTCGCGAATGTGATCCGCGGCCTCCTCGTGCCGGCCGGCCAACATGAGCACGTTCGTCTCCGCGCGAATTATGTCTCGAATCTGTCCGGGATAGAGGGTTCGGAGATGGGCATAGTTCGCCATCATGTCGTCGAACTTGTCTTCCTGCTCATCGATGTAGATGGTCAAATTGTAGGCGGTGGCGTCGTCCACTTTTCCTGCGACAAACGGCGCCAGCACTTCCCGCGCCTTGACGTAGTCCGTGGCTCCGACACTCTGGATGGCGAGCAATTGCCCGAAGAGCCAGGCGCGCTGCCGCGCGGCGGCCCCTTCGGCGGTGGCGAAGGCCGCGGCTTCATCGCGGAGCCGCTGCATGAAGGCCTCTTCTTCGGGACCGTCGAGCAGCTTGGTCAACTGTTCCACGGCATTGGAGCGCGCGTAGTCGATGGACGCGGAAATCCCAAGATTACTGAGTTGGTAGTAGGCCCCGCCGCCGTAGTACACGTTCTGATTGTTTGCACCGACGCGGGGCGCATAGCTGCTGACACGTCGACCGCGGGGAATCTGGTACGCGTAGGGGTCCTGCTCGTCTTTGTCAAAAAGAATCTCTTCGAACAGTTTCCGCGCCGCCGCCGTGTCCCCGGTCCGGTTAAAGGCGTAGGCCAGACTCTGGCGCATGTTCCTGCGGAACTTGGGATCGAGGCTTTCCAGCCTGGCCTGCATGGAGGCGATGGCGTCTTTCTCGCCATACTGTGAAGCGACATTGACCGCCATGCTGAGGACATTCTGATCGTCGGTGTTGCCATCCATGAGATTGGTAAGCAGGGCCTTGGCTTCGTCCTTCCGCTCGCCGCGATAGAGCAGGTTGATGCGGGCAAGGTCGCTGCTCTTCTTGCGAGTGGGCTGGAGGGCGTCGATCTGGTCCAGCTTCTCCAGGGCCTTGTCCACCTGCTGCGTGTAGGAATACTGGACGGCGAGTTTATCCAAAATCTCCACATTTTCGGGCTGGAGCGCGGCGAGGGCCTCCGTTGCGGCGTGGGCCTCTTCCTGCTTGTTGCAGTTCTCGTAGACAAGGATCAGGTCTTCGTGGGCCTGCTGGGAGCTCGGATTCTCTTCTACGCGCTTCTTGTAGGTCGCGATGAACTCGTCGATGCCGACACTGTTTTCCGCCATGCCCGCCATGGTGGAGATGACCTGGGGCCGGATCGCGTCGAAGGAGCCGCTGCGCAGTCCGCCACCATAGTAATAGCGCTCGCCGGGCTGATAGCCAGCGGAGAACATCTGCACGCGCTCATAGCCCATGCGCGCGCGCTGGATCTGCTCCACCTTCTTCTCGCGCTCTTCCTCCTTCTTCGCCTTTTCCTTGTCGGCGTCGCTCGGGCCAAGGTCCAGCAGCGCCTGGAGTTGCTCGTAGGCCTTGCCCATCTCTTCCTGACCCGCGAGTTCCTGAGCGTACTCAAAACGCAATGAAAAGTTGTGTGGTTCTTTTTCCAGCGCCGCCTCGGTGGCTGCGGCGGCCTCTTCGGTGAAGCCCGCCTGGCGCAGGGCCTTGGCCAGGGTGATGTAGGCCTTGGGGTTGTCTTTATCTTCATCGACGATACGCTGCCAGGTGCTGCGGGCCTTGTCGATGTCGCCCAGTTGGGCGTAAACCTGACCGAGGCGCTCGTATTCGAACGCTGTGGCCTTACCGGAGAGGGCGATGAGTTCCTCGAAGTAGCGGACGACTTTTTCGAAGTCCTGGGCCTCGAAACTCGCACGGACGAGGGCCTTGAGGGCCTCGCCCTTGTCGTCCACGGCGTTGTATCCGCCTTCGAGCACTTCCAGTGATCGGGCCGTGTCGCCCGCCTGCACATAGATCGCGCCCAGCTCCTGATAGGCCGCGAGGCGTTTGGGTGTGCTGCGAACCCGGCTCTGGAACTCGGCGAGGAGGCTCTCAACCTTGCCTTCGCGCATGTGGATCTGGGCCAGAGAAGCCACCGCTTGGAGGCGGGTTTCGTCTTCCTTCGCCGTGTCGAGCATTTTGCGGAAAGCTTCTTGCGCCCCACCCAGGCGATCCTGGGTCTGGAGGGCCTGGCCATACTGGCGGTAGTAGTCGGGTTCGTCCGGCGAGAGGCGCAAGGCGCCGCGATAGGCCGCGAGACCGTCGTCATACTGCTGGTAGGTCATATAAACCTGACCGAGGCTGAGATAGGCTTCAGCGTCGGAGGGTGACTTTTCCACCACCTTCTTCGCGGTCTCGATGGCCTGATCCTTGAAGTCGGCTTTCAGATAGATATCGAGCAGTTCGCGGTAGTAGCCACCGGCCCGGTTGGCGTCGAGGGTGATAAGCTTGTTGTAGAGCTCGATGGCCTCTTCAATGCGGCTCCCGCGCGTATAGGCGTCGGCCAGGGCCTTAAGATAGCCGGAGTCTTCCGGCTTGAGCTCCACACAGCGTTCATAGAGCCCGAGGGCGGCGTTGTTGTCCCCGGAGCGCCCATACATGCGGGCCAGGCGCATAAGGAGATTCGTATCCTCCGGATTCGTGCGGACGGCATCCTCCCACTCCTGCTTTTTGTCTGCGAGGATGCCGAGCTTACCATAGGCGTCGAGCAGGCCACCCTCGCCGCGATCCTGGAAGTATTCGTTTTCCGTCTGGTTGGCCATCTGCTCAAAAAGGGGCAGGGCCGCGTCGAATTTTTCCTGCTCCATGAGGTTCTTCGCGAGGGCCTGCGCGTACTCCAGGTTTTCGGGCTCCTGGGCGTGGGCCTGGGCGAGGAGAGGCTCCGCCTCCGCGATATACTTGAAGGTTTCGAGGATGGAAGCGACCTCGGCGCGCTCGGCTGCCGGGCTGTCTTCCTTCAGCACAGAGGTCCACAGGGCCTTCGCGGCGTCTCCCTCCCCACCGACGTGCTTCAACGCCGCGAGCTTGAAGGTCCACTCACGGTTGGGCTCCATGGCGAGGGCGGCTTCGTATTCCGCGATGGCCTCCGGCGCGAACTCGTACATCTCCATCCACTCGGCCAACTGGGCGTGCTGGCTGGCCGTCGGCGTCGCGTCGATCACACGCTTCCACGCGGCCTTGGCCTGGTCGGGCTGGTTGCGGCGGAGGTAGACCTCGCCGAGGCGGCGGAGGTAGTCCGGCTCGGTGGGATATTGGGCAATCAATGTTTCGTAGGTCGCGGTCACATCGTCGGGCCGCTCCATTCGCTCGTAGAGCGTGATGAGGTGCTCGTGGGTGGCGATTCGGGTCGGGTCGCGTTCGAGTATTTTCTTGTGCTCGGCTTCGGCCTCGGCAAACTTGGTCATCCGGGTGTAGGTCTCGGCGAGGAGATCGCGAAACTCCGTGTCGGCGGGATTGGCTTCGAGTTTCTCGCTGAGGTAGGTCGCGAGGCCCTGGAGATCGCCGAGATCCTGATAGACGCCCACCAGGCGCATCTTCAGGTCTTCGAAGAGCCAGTTGCCGGGCGATACGAGATCGAGGGCCTGCTCGAAGGCGGCGATGGCCTCGGGGTAGTCCTCCATGGCGATGCGGGCGCGGCCAATGGCGCGGAGCGCACGGCACTTCTGGTACGGATCGTTCGCCGAGGCGTAGGCAAGCTGGGTGTAGGCGGCGATGGACTCTTCCCACATGCGATTGTCTTCGTAGATCTCCGCAAGCTCGGTCTGGGCGAAGGTGTCGCCGGGGTTGTCCTCCGCGAGGCGCTTCCAGGCGGCGACGGCCTCGTCGCGCTTGCCCTGGCGCATGTAGAGGTTGCCGAGGATACGGACGACGCTGGAGCGCGCTTCGGGATCGATGGGCTGCTCCAGCGCGGTGGTGAGGAGGGTGGCGGCCTTGTCGTCCTGACCGTTCTCATAGTAGAGGCGTCCCATGAGCAAGTCGAGCTGGGGATCCTGCACGCCGAGTTCCTTGGCCTTCTCCAGAGAGACGATGGCCTCGTCGGTCTTGAACTGGCGCTCCTGAATGCGCCCGAGGAGCACCCAGCTTTCTTTGGTGGGCTCGCCTTCGGCGGGTTTGAGCTTCGCGACCCAGGCGTCCACGCCTTCGGCTTCAAGGTAACTCGCATAGACGCGATCAAAGGCGCTGTCCTGCATGGGAGTGCGGGTGAGGACCTGCTCGTAACGCTCGCGGATCTGCTGCGCGCGCTCGGGAGAGAGAGCTTCCTCCTGCGCCGCGACGGGGAAGACGGCCAACGCCAGTACGATGAAAAGTGCCCGAATTTTCATGATCGATCCCTTTTGATGGTGAGTCTGGAGGGGAGTGTCGGGAGGCGGGAGGAAAGAAACAGGACCGATTAGACGGATAGGACGAATGTGATCGGCTTCCGCTTTCGGCTTTCTTCCTCCAGACTCCGGACTACAGACTCCAGACTATTTTTCTCTCTCAACCGTATCGTTGATCGCCGCCGAGTAGGCGCACGCCCGCCAAGTCGAATCTCCGGACCGCCACATCGGCCACGAAGAGGAGTAATGCCGCTATCAACAGCCAGGGCCAGATTTGCGTGCGCACACGCACCGCTTCTTCCGGGCTCACGGCCATAATTTCATCGAGGGTTGGGTTCAACTTGCCGCCGGTCGCCGCCGCCATCTCGGTCAGGAACTCGGTGTTCGTGGCCAGGTGCCGGTACTCGGGCTTGTAGGAAATGGTGAGGCCACGCGTAAAGTCGGAGTAGGTTTCTTCACCCGATTCCTGGCGAATCTTGAAGAGGTAGCTGCCGGTTTCGTTGGTGTTGAGCTGGGCCTCATAACGCCCCGGTGCGGTTTGCTGGAGTGGCACCGACTCCATTTCAAGGGAGGGACGGACGAGCTGCACGGAGGTATTGAGGCCGTTCACGAAATTGCCGTCTTCGTCAACGGAGTCGATCGTGATGTGGCCCGCGCTGCCCTTGAAGGCGATCTGGGTTTCGTTGCCCTGGTTCTGCGTCACGCGCATGGTGTCGCGAACGACCTGGGCCCAGAAGACGTTGTAGCCCGGCCAACCGAGCCAGTCGCCCGCCCAGCGGCTTTTCGCGTCGGACATGAAGGCGACGGTCTTACCGAGGCCGAAGCGCCAGGTGGCCAAGAGGGGATCGCCGCGCTCGGTGATGAGGGGTACCTCGGCCGTCGCTTTCGCGGAGCACACGACGTAGCCGAATAGGAAGGGTGTGCTGTTCCAGTCGATGCCCTGGATCACCGGGTGGGTGCGCAGCACCTGGGGTAGAAAAGGCTCTTCCACGAGGGAGGATTTCGAGGCCGACATGGTTTCCTTGGTGAAGATCTGGGGGATGTCGTAGGGGTCGGCGGTGAAGTAATAGCGGCCCCGGCCCCAGCGGGCGATGTCCTGCAGCAGGTTCGTGTCCGCACCCTCGCCGACGGCGACGGTGGAAACCGTGACGAGGTCGCCCACCATGCGGTCGACGATCCCTGCGTAGTCCCCTTCCTGGGACTGGCCGTCGGTGAGGAGGATGGCGTGCTTGAAGGTGGCGGAGACACCCGCGAGGGCGGTGGCGGCTTCCTCCATGGCGGGGGCGATGTTGGTGCCGCCACCCGCTTCGATGCTTTCAATGGTCTGGAGCACGCCGCCCTGATTGCCCGCGCTCTGAAGATCAACGACCCACTGGGGCTCGCCGTCGAAAGCGACCACGCCGACGTAGTCGCGGCTGCCGAGGAGCTCCACGGCGGCAACGGCGGCCTCTTTTGCGAGCTGTATTTTCTCGCCGCCCATGCTGCCTGATTTGTCGATGATCAGCATCATGGCGAGGCTGGGCGTGTCCTTTTTCTTTTCCGAGCGCATGCGCACGGGCAAGGCGCTCTCGATGGAGGTGCGGTAGTAGCCGCCGAGGCCGAAGGACTCCTCGCCGCCGAGCATGATAAAGCCGCCGCCGAGATCTTCGATGTAACTGCGGAGGAGGGACATCTGCTGAACAGTCACGTCGGTCGCGGGCACGTCGGAGAAGATGACCGCATCAAACGCGGCGATCTCTTCGAGCGTGCCGGGCATGCCTTTGCTCTCGCGGAAGTCGACGCGGATGTTTTCCGCTTCCAGCGCCCGGGCGAGGTGACGCCCTTCGCGCTCTTCGCCTTCGAGGAGAAGCACACGGGGCTCGCCGGAGACGAACACCATACCGGAGGAAACGTTGTTGTCGACGAAAAAGTCGTCGGGCGTGGTGACGCGCAGCTCATACTTTACGAGGCCGTCCGGAGGATTGGATTCGTCGAAAGAGAGGGCGTTGGGGCCCTTTTTCAGCTCGATCTCTTTCTCCCCCACTTTAAAGCCATCGCGGTAGAGGGTGAACTGGCCTTTGGTGTCTTGCGTGGCGTGGGCGGTGGCGGTGATGCCGAAAGACTGGCCGCGCTTCACTTCCGCGGGCACCTGGAGGTCTTCCAGCAGCACCTCGGGCTTCTCCTCGCGGGTGTAGGCCATGGTGTGGACCTTCACGCCGTGGGCCGCGAGGCGGCGGGCCGCACTGAGGGCGTCACCGTCGGTTTCATTGCCATCGCTTAAGAAGACGACCTTGTTCACTTTCTCGTGGGGCATGATCTCCCGCGCGAGGTTGAGGGCATCGGCGAGGCGGGTCTCCTCCCCCGCTTCGGGCACGGTGATCGAGTCGGGGAACTCCGGGTGCATCACCACGGGTTGGATCAGCTCAGGTGTGGAGGCCACGGTGACCAGCCCCGCCATGGAGGGATTGCTCACGCGGGTTTCGAGTTGATCGAGGAAAGTCTTGAGTTGGGCGGGCGCGTCTTTCGGCACGGAGTCGGACAAATCGGCCACGACGAGGACGGCGGGATCGTCGGTGGTGCGGAGCCAGAGGGCGTCGGACAGCGCGAGGATCACGAGGAGCACCACGATGCCGCGCACAAAGGCGGAGAGTAGCCGCTGGCCCAGGGGGCTGTCCGTGAGCGAGAAGCGCAGCACGGCAAAGAGCAGCGGCAATGCCACGAGCAGGGCGAGAAACAGGGGGCTTTCAAACTCGAATGTCATATGCTACTCCACCCAGCGCCGATGAAAGAGGCCCCACTCCAGGAGGAGGAGGGCGAGTGCCGCAACTGCAACCATCCGCCAGGGCGCGGCGCCGATGCGAAATCCATCGGTGATTTCCTGGAGGGGCTTCTCGCTCTTTACGGGCAGCCCCTCGGAAACGGCGATGTTGGCCTCGCGGCGATTGTTCAGATTGGCCGCGAAGAGAGGAATCGTCTCGCCCGACTCGGTGACACCGCTGTAGATCCCGGCGCGATCCACGGGGACGGAGGCGAGGGCTGCGGGTGCTGCTTCCGCCGTTGTTTCGGGCGTTTCTTCGGGAACTTCACCTTCCGATTCGACTGTTTCGCCGGGTGCGAGCACGTTGATGATCTTGGCTTCGCCCGCGTATTTCGCGATGGCGTCGGGGCCGAGGACCGTGCCTATTTCCGGGGCCTGCCAGGCATCTTGATCGTTGCCGCCGGTCATGTAGCGGATGGTGTTGGAGACAAGAATTGGAAAGGCCACGCGCAGGGGCAAATCGGAGGAGGTGGTGTTAAATCCCACGACCATGGTCATGAGTGGCTTGGATTCGTCGAGCAACACGAGGGGATTTTCAAAGGACTGAATCAACGGCGTAAAGGTCTCGGGCGCGGTGAGTCGCTGGCCCGCTTCGATGGAGATGTTGGTGAGCTGAAGGTGGCGGTTGACGGGATGTTCCTGGTCCCACTCGGTTATAAGGGGCTCGCCGATGTCGCCGTTGGCCGTGATGCCGAGGCTCTCCGGCCACTTGCCCACGAAGATGGTGTGGCGCTCGGGAAGCGCTTCGGGCACGAAGCCATCGAAAATAATGACCTTCGCGTCGAGCGTGGCGGCCTTCTCCGCGTACTGCGCGGGCGTCATGCTTTCGAGCTTGATGGCGTCGTCGGTCATGAGGGCGCTGTCGAAGAAGTAGTTGCCCTCCGTCACCAGGGCCACGGGCACAACCACGGCCGGTGGCAGCACCGCGTAGGCCGTGTTGTCGAGCTGGAAGGCGTCATCCCAATCGGCCACGAGCTTGACCGCGCCGCCGGTGGCGCTGAACTGGCGCAGGGAATGGTTTACCGTGCCCCGCGCGGGGACGGTGATCTCGTCAGCGTCCACGAGGCTGTCGGCCACATGGACCTCGAAGGGCAGGGTGACATCAGCGTCGGTCTCATTGGCGACGGTGAACATGATCTCGAAGTCGCGGGGCAACGCGGGCAGGGGGCGCACCTGGAAGGCCGTGATGCCCACGTTGTCTTTCGCCTCGCCCACGGACAGATAGGCGAAGCGCATTTTCTCGTTGCCCTCGAAGGATACGGGATCAAAGGCGCCGTCGCCGATGACGTAGACCCAGGTCTCGCGCTCGTCGGGTGGAAGTTGCTTGAGCAGGGCGAAAGCTTCGGAGTAGTTTGTGCCGCCGTGGCCGGCCGCGATGCCGTCGAGCGCCTCGTGGAGGGTGCGGCGGCTGGAGGTGAATGGCATGACCGTTTCCGGGTGGGCGCTGACGGAGACAAGCATGGCGGTGTCGCCCGAAGCCATGCCGGTGATCACGTCGCGAGCTTTGGTTTGGGCGAGGGCGAAGCGGGTCTGGCCGGATTCGTCGGTGAGCATGCTGGCGGAGGAATCCAGGAGGATCACGATGCGCCGCGCGCCCAGGGTGTC
>JBHEKR010000363.1:0-6128 GCA_041859365.1 Candidatus Hydrogenedentales bacterium | reverse complement strand
GCTCTTGAACAACATCCTGACTTGAAGGTGTACTCCTGGGATATCCGATCCGCCGAAGCAAGGGAGATTCAGGCGGGTCTGCGCCCCAATCCAGAACTCTCGCTTGATATCGAAGATATTCGATTGGGTGGTTCCAACAGCACAAGCACTTCGTCTCGGTCGCTGGGCTTTTCCGCCGTCGATGGCCTCTCTGCGGGTGTCTCACGTTCGGAAGAATCTCCGGAAAGGGCCGTGTTTGGAGAAACAGAAGTTACCCTTGCTCTCTCCCAATTGGTAGAGCTTGGAGGCAAGCGCGCCAAGCGTATGATGGCGGCGAACCGCGAACGGGACGTTGTCGCTTGGGACTATGAAGTTGCTCGTGCCGATGTGCTGGCAATCTCGGCCCGACTTTTCTACGCCGTAGTTGCCGCCCAGGAACACGTACGCCTGTCGGAAACACTGGCGGGTCTGGCAAACCAGGCCCATGAAACTATTCGGACGTTGGTGCAGGCAGGCAAAGTCTCCGCCATTGAGGAGTCCCGAAGTCAGGTGGAACTCGCTCAGCTCAGCATCGAGCGTGAAATAGCAATCCGCGAACTGAACGCGGCGCGCATTGAACTTGCCGGGACGTGGGGGTCGAACGAGCCAGTATTTGAATCGGCAGTGGGAAGCTTTCCTGAGACGTTCGCGCCGATGTCCGCTGAAGACTTAGAGAGCGCTATTGAGAGGTCTCCCTATATGTCTCGTTGGGTCGCGGAGTTGGAGCGGAGAGACGCGGTCGTTGCTTTAGAGCGTGCCAACGGAAAGCCAGATCTCACTGTAATCTTCGGACTACGTAGCTCGGGATCGGGCGGCGCGAACTCCCGTGATTGGGACCTTTCAAGTGGCGATGGGCTCTCCGTAACGAGGGGAAGTATGGACTCCGAACGAGATACTCGCGTTGTGCTTGGATTCTCAGTTCCGTTACCTCTTTTCAATCGAAACCAAGGCTCCATTGCAGAGGCGGAGTATCTCGCTCACAAGGCGTCTGACGAGCGTCGCGCTACCCAAACGGCAATATCGAACGCCTTAGCGGCAGCCTTGGAACGCGCTTCGGCGTTCCACACAGGCTACCTATCAATGAAAGAAACCGTAGTTCCCACAGCGAAGGAGGCTTTCGACGCCGTCCAGGAGGGGTACCGAGCCGGTAAATTTGGGTTGCTGGACGTACTCGTCGCACAACGCTCCCTGTTTGACGCGCAGCGCCAAATGACCCAATTACAAGCTTCATTTCAGAAGACCGTTGTTGACATTGAGCGCTTTACCGGGGTGCTCTCGAACTCTGTACGGCCAGTTGAACTAATTGAGCCCATAAAGGAAAACCAATGAAAGTGCTTAATATCGCGATTGTAGCGCTGGTCATTATTGTGGGCAGCGGTTTTGCGTACTACTTTGCAACCATGGAAATACCGGTCGCAGCTACCGAGGAAGGCGAAGGTGGGCACTCTGAGGAAGCAGGGGAGAAGGGACATGAACATGGCAGCGACGAAGACCATGCCGAAGAGAGCGTAAAAGACGACGGCGAGGGGGAAGTATCACATGAAGAAGGGGGGGGCGATGAGCATGGGGACGAAGATAGCGCCCAACACGCGAAAATCGATGAGGCCACTGCGCAGAAGCATGGGCTCAAGTTCTCCTCCGCTAGCGGTGGCGTACTTCAAAATCGTTTATCGTTGCCAGGCGAAGTCGCCCTTGATGAAAACAGAGTTGTACACGTCGTCCCGCGCTTGAGTGGTGTGGCTCAGCAGGTAGTCAAAAATCTGGGTGATTTGGTAGTCCAGGGAGACTTGTTGGCAAAAATCGACAGCCGGGAGCTTGCCGACTTAAAAAGCGACTACCTAGCCTCGTTAGAGCGTCGTTCGCTGGCGCAATCCCGCTTCGCGAGAGAAAAGGAACTCTTTGAGAAAAAAATCTCGCCTGCCGAGGACTTTCTCTCCGCTAAACAAGCATTAGCGGAAGAAGACATAAAGATCCGAACCGTTGACCAGAAATTGCAGGCACTGGGACTTTCCGAAGAAGCAATTGCCTCGGTACGTGACCGTAGCGACCGAATATTGACGGACTACTCCCTCGTTTCCCCACTAAATGGAACGGTCATCGAGAAGCATCTCACCACTGGCGAATTTGTCGAAGCCCAGGCGGACGCTTTTGTAATCGCTGATCTTAGTCAGGTTTGGGTGTCAGTGGTCGTTTACGCCGCTGATCTCAAGAATATTCGTGAAGGCCAGCAGGTAGTCGTTCGTTCCGATGACCTTGGTATAGAGGCTAATGGAGAAGTGGCGTACATAGGAGCCCTGGTGGGAGAGCAAACTCGAACCACCAAGGCAACCGTCGAATTACCCAATCCCGAAGGCCAGTGGCGGCCAGGTCTCTTTGTCTCAGTGGGAATTACTCAGGACGAATTCTCTGCCCAAATTGCCGTGCCACTGGATGCAGTTCAGACTCTTAAGGATGAGTCGGTAGTTTTCGTCCGGGAAGGCAATACTATTGAGTCTCGCCCGGTCAAATTGGGTCGCAGTGACGGGAGTCAAGTCGAAATTGTCGAGGGACTCAATCCAGGGGAGATGTATGTGTCGGAGAACAGTTTTCTTGTCAAGGCTGACATCGAAAAAGCAGGCGCGGCACACGAACACTAACGGAGCTCACGAACATGAAAACAATCACTGCCGTCGTTCGCGTTCACGTACTGGACCGAGTGCTACACGCCTTGGAGCGTTGTGAACATTTCCCCGGAGTTACTGTGAGCAATTGTCATGGCGAGAGCCGTGGCAGAGGCGTGGGCGGGAGCCATCGCCCGGAACCGGGCCTATCCTTGCTTCAAATGTCACGAATCGAAATCTATTGCGCCAACGAGCACTGCGAACATCTCGCCGAGGCTATCAGAATGGCCGCGCACACGGGAAATCCAGGAGATGGGGTAATCGGGATCACAGATCTCGCCGAAGTTATTCGCATTCGCAGTGGTGAACGTAACGACGCCGCCGTCTAGCACCTCTCCTCGTCTCCCATGACAACGAATGATAAGGAAATCGCAGTATGTTTGATCGTCTGCTGAAAATATCCATAGAGCAGCGTTGGTTAGTTCTCGTTGCCACGATAGGAATTGCCGCGCTGGGCGTCTACAGCTACACGTTGCTTCCAATAGATGCCGTGCCGGACATAACGAATGTCCAAGTGCAAGTGAATACCAGAGCAGCGGGTTTTTCTCCTCTGGAAGTAGAACAGCGAATCACCTTTCCGCTTGAAACGGTAATAGCGGGTCTTCCCAAGCTGGACTATACGCGTTCTCTTTCTCGTTACGGGTTGTCTCAATTAACTATCGTGTTCAAGGATGGTACCGATATTTACTTTGCGCGTCAGCTTGTAAATGAGCGCCTACAGGAAGCAAAGAGCAATCTGCCGCCCGGACTTGAACCCACGATGGGACCGATTTCGACAGGTCTGGGCGAAATTTATATGTATACCGTAGAGCCTGAACCAGGTGCGTTGAAGGAGGACGGGCAGCCCTATACGGCAACCGACCTGCGTACAATACAGGATTGGGTAGTGAAACCGCAGTTACGAACAGTGCCTGGAGTTACTGAGGTAAATACTATCGGCGGATTCGAAAAGCAATATCACGTCACTCCTGATCCTCGAAAACTTACCTCTTATGGCCTTACCTTTCACGACGTGTTGACGGCACTTGAACAAAATAACAGCAATGTTGGTGCAGGCTACATCGAGCGGAGTGGCTCGGAATTTTTGGTGCGTTCGCCCGGACAGGTGCAGGGGCCGGAGGATATCAAGGAAATTGTCGTAGCGACACACGATGGCGTTCCCATCCATGTCCATGATGTGGCGGAAGTGGGGCTTGGTCAGGAACTTCGAACAGGTGCGGCGACGGAGAATGGAGAGGAGGTTGTACTTGGGACAGCGTTCATGCTCATGGGAGCGAATAGTCGAACCGTTTCCCAGGCTGTAGGCGAGAAACTGGAAACAGTCAATGACTCACTCCCGGAGGGCGTGATCGCAAAAACGGTCTATGACCGAACCGTCCTTGTTAACAAAACCATCAAGACGGTCTACAAAAATCTTGGCGAGGGAGCGCTGCTCGTTATCGTCGTGCTGTTCCTGTTTCTAGGTAATTTCCGGGCAGCCCTGATTACCGCGCTCATTATCCCACTCTCCATGCTCTTCACGATCTCGGGAATGGTAACCAATCAGGTCAGCGCAAACCTAATGAGTCTCGGCGCACTTGACTTCGGCATCATCGTAGATGGTGCGGTGGTCATAGTGGAGAATTGTATCCGTAGGCTCGGAGAGGAGCAACACCGGCTTGGCCGACGCCTGACACTTGCCGAACGGATGCACATGGTTTTTGAGGCTTCCAGTGAGACACGGCGGGCTATCATCTACGGCCAGCTCATCATCATGGTGGTGTATCTGCCGATTCTCACGCTCACTGGTGTTGAGGGGAAGATGTTCGGGCCTATGGCGTTTACAGTACTGGCGGCGCTTCTTGGTGCGATGATTTTCTCGGTGACCTTTATCCCAGCCGCCGTCGCGACATTTATGGGTGGAAAAATCGCTGAAAAAGAGAATGTGCTCGTAGTTGCAGCGAAGAAGTTGTACCGGCCATCACTTAACACGGCAATGAAATTCAAACTGCCCGTCGCAGTGTCCGCCCTCTTCCTATGTATAGTCTGCGGCGTGCTCGCATCGAGAATGGGACGAGAGTTCATTCCGAGTCTGAACGAAGGAGATATGGCGGTACAGGCCCTGCGTATCCCCGGAACAAGCCTCACACAGTCGCTCGAAATGCAGCGGACCCTCGAACAATCTCTGAAAGGGTTGCCCGAAGTTCAGACCGTGTTTGCTCGTATCGGAACAGCGGAGATCGCATCGGACCCCATGCCGCCCAGTATTGCTGATACGTATGTGATACTCAAACCACACGAGGAATGGCCGAACCCTGATAAGACCAAGGAAGATTTTGTCGCCGAAGTCCAGGAGATGGTCGAAAAACTTCCCGGCAATAACTACGAAATAACCCAGCCAATCCAGATGCGTTTCAATGAACTGATAGCGGGTGTGCGCAGCGATGTGGCCGTGAAATTGTACGGCGATGATCTGGACGTTTTATTGGCTACGGCGCAGGAGGTCAGCGAGGTTATGGAGACCGTGCCAGGCGCTGCCGACGTTAAGGTGGAACAGGTGACGGGCTTGCCGATGCTAAGCATCACGCCCAATCGAAAAGCCATCGCCCGCTTGGGACTCAATGTCGCCGATGTCCAAGAAGTTATTGAAGTTGCCGTGGGCGGCAAGAGTGCGGGCGAGGTTTTTGAGGGCGATCGGCGCTTCGATCTCGTCGTACGGTTGCCAGAGGAGCTTCGGTCGGATATTGAAGCGTTGAAACGCGTGCCCGTGCCGTTGCCCGCCGGATCAGTAGGAGATAACGAGCCAAGCCTTACCGAAAGTGCCGCCCCGTCCTCGGCTGCGGGATACGTGTCTCTGGAAACGGTAGCTGATTTCAACATTGCGCCAGGCCCCAATCAAATCAGCAGAGAAAATGGAAAGCGACGGATTGTGGTCACCGCGAATGTTCGAGGCAGGGACATCGGTTCGTTCGTAGGCGAAGCCGAGGCGAAAATTAAGTCGGGCGTCAAAATTCCCGCCGGGTACTGGACTGATTGGGGCGGCCAGTTTGAACAATTGATTTCTGCCGCACAGCGCTTGCGGATCGTGGTTCCCCTTTCTTTCTTGATGATATTTGTGTTGCTGCTCATGATGTTCGGCAGTGCCAAAGACGCCATGCTGGTCTTTACCGGCGTTCCACTCGCGCTCACGGGCGGTATCATCGCGCTTTGGATTCGCGGCATTCCATTGTCCATATCCGCCGGCGTCGGCTTTATCGCCCTCTCCGGCGTCGCTGTACTGAATGGATTGGTCATGATCTCGTTCATACAAAAGTTACGCGAGGACGGCATTGGCATTGACCAGGCGATTTCCCAAGGTGCCATAACTCGACTGCGACCGGTTTTGATGACTGTGCTGGTCGCATCCCTTGGATTCGTGCCGATGGCGATCGCCACGGGCACGGGCGCGGAAGTTCAACGCCCCTTGGCTAC
>JBHEKR010000306.1:0-3338 GCA_041859365.1 Candidatus Hydrogenedentales bacterium | reverse complement strand
AGTATCTTAGTGTATTTTTGAACCGGCCGATTTGCTCCCTGTCGTAGCGGGGAATCAGATTCAGGTCATCAATTTCGATGTCGGGTTTGTCCAGCGCGGACTGAAGCAATTTGAGAAAGCTGGAACCGATGTTCTCTATGGTGTCCTCAGCGAAAAGTTCGCTCATGTATTCAATATTCAGTTGAATGGCGCCTTCGGTTTCTTCAAAACCGAAGGTTAGCTCGTAGCGTCCAACGCTCGAGCGGACAGGATGGGGAATGAATCCGAAACCCGCCATCTCGAAATGCTCGCGTTTGTTCTCCTGCAGCGTCACCATCACGTCGAAAAGCGGATTCTGATTCGGCTTCCTCGAGACCGCAAGTTCATTGACCAGTCGGTCGAACGGATAAAGCTTGTTTGAATAGGCTTCAGCCGTGTTGATCTGGATTGCATGCAGGAGCGACCTGCAACTTCCCGTGCCGCGGATATCGTTTCTCAGAACAACCAAATTGAAGTAGCAGCCGATCTGATTTTGGAGATCGGTATGATCTCGTACCATTACAGGGATGCCTACGCAGATATCATTATTTCCGCAGAGGCGGTACAGGAGTATGTTAATGAAGGCTAGGAGGCCGTTGAACAAGCTGCAATTTTCCGAAAATGCCAGACTTGCGATGCGGCCTGAATCTCTCGGTGAAATCGCAAATGATTTTGTATTTCCCCGATGGCTCAACTGACAAGGGCGCGGAAAATCGTAGGGAAGCTCAAGCGCGGCACCGATACCGGCCAGCTTCGTGTGCCAGTATTGCTTCTGTTCGCCCAACTTAGGTGATATCAGAAGACGGTTGAACCATGAGGCGTATTCCTTGTACTGGATTCGCAGCGGATTCAGAGCCTCGATTTCTTCGCCATTGCAGAACCTGTACAGTGAAAACAAATCCTGGTAGAGAAGCGACAGAGAATGTTCGTCGCAGATGATGTGGTGCAGATTGAATAGGACGAGGGTCAACTCATCTTCAAGTCGAACCAGCTGAAAGTTGAAAAGAGGAAGCTTCGTTAGGTCGAACCGAAATTCCAGATTCTGTTGGACGAGGCGTTCTAGGCCTTCCTGCCGGTCGGCGGCGGACAGATCAGTTTCCTGAACGGAATAGACATACTCATTGTGGACCACCTGCCGGATGGCTCCGTCAAGGAGATGGAAAGTGGTCCGCAAGATCTCATGTCTCGCGATCAGAGCATTCAATGCGCGCTGCAGAACGGATCTATTCAGCCTGCCAACGAGTTGGAACGCACCTGGCACATTGTGTGTTTGTTTCGACAGGTCGAGATGGTCAAACAGCCAGATCCGTTGTTGGGAAGGCGAAGTCTCATAACTCTCTTGCCTTTCGACAGCTTCGATCTCTTCCTCCCGTTTCGCTTTGGTATTCGCTAGGAATAGCAGGATCTCTGTCTTCCGGTTCTTGAGCTCCGCAAGAAGTTGCCTCGATATCTGGCCCCTAGGGCAGGATATGGCTATGTCCTCGTCGCGCCTTGAAATGGAGATGCTGTACCGCTTGAGCCTCAGGATGAACTCGCTGATGGTTTCAGCCGACATTGAATGCGCCTCCGTCGGCCGGCGTCCCCAGAAAGTTCTGCACCGACAACAAGTCGTTGCAAACGGATTGGATTAGTTCTGATCGGGAACTTTGAATGAAAAAATGATGACCTGGGAGAAGCCGCGCGTTGAATGAACCCTCGGTATGTACCCCCCATGCAGTCACGTCGTCGCTTCCGACCCACTGGTCATCAATGCCGCCAAATGCGGAAATGGGGCATCGGAGCGGAACCTCGTTTGCATACACGTATGACTCGTTCAGGATGAAATCAGCGCGGATGATTGGAAGAAACAAATCCAGCATTTCTTTGTTATCGAGGAGCACCTCCGGCATGCCCTGGAATCTGCGAAGGACATCAATAAGCTCATTAGTTCTGAGAGCGTGGACAGGGATTAAATCGGTTTTGATATGTGGCGCTTGACGTCCGGAAGCGAACAGATAGGCTGGGCTAGGTCTGTTGGTTCTTCGTAACTCTCTCGCAACTTCGAAGCTTAGGAGCGCTCCCAAGCTGTGCCCGAAGAACGCGAAGGGTTTGGTCAAATGGGGAGCGAGACCTTCGCAGAGTGTGGGAATTAACGCCGCCAAGTCTTCCCATGGTTTTTCGTCAAGTCGCGCGCCATGTCCCGGGAGTTGGACGGCAGCGATTTCAATCTCGGGTGGAACCTCGTGGCTCCAGGGGTAGTAGACATGGGGCCCCGCGCCGGCGAAAGGGAAGCAGAACAAACGCAGCTGCGACGAGTCGCGCGGCTTAGGATAGACAATCCAGTGCCGATTCACGCAGATGGTTCTGAGTTTGGGTATTTCGGGTGGCTCATCGTTTGTAATGATTCAGCCCGAAATTTGCGATTAAGACTTGTTGTATTTGGGACGAACCTTCGATGATTTCCAATACCTTGGCGTCGCGATACAGCCGTTCCGCAGGGTGGGCGTCGGTGCAACCGTTGGCTCCGAGGACTTGGACAGCGTCGGACGTGACTTGGGCTGCGACCTTCGACGTGAAGTACTTGGCGATATTGGTCTCCATGGTGGCGTCGAGGGCGCGGCCGGCCCGCCGCGCGCTCATCCGCTCGCAGAGCGCGCGTGCTCCATGAACGCCGGTCACTACGTCGGCGATGATGCCTTTGATGAGCTGGAAGTTACAGATGGGTTCGCCGAATTGCTTTCGGGTGCGCGAATACTCCACCATGGTTTCGAGCGCTTCCTGGGCGACGCCCAGGGCGCCCCAAGCCACGCTTGCACGGCCGTAGTCCAGGGCGGTTTGCACTACGTACTGGAATCCATGGCCCTCGCCGCCGACGATATCGTCAGGCGAGACCTCAACATCGACGAAGTCGATGGTCGCGAGCTGGCTGGCGCGAACTCCGAGCATGCCGCGAATCGGGGTTCGGGTCGTCTTCGCCGCGTCGACGAGGAAGGTGGTGGTGCGGCCTCCATGACTGGCTAGGACCAACAGGATGTCGGCAGCAAGTCCGAAGGAGATCCACTTCTTCTGCCCGTTGAGCACGAAACCGCCACCCCGTCGGGAATAGGTGGTTGTCACAGCCTTGGCGTCGGAGCCGACGTCCGGCTCCGACAGCGCGAATGCGGCCAACAACTCGCCGCGGGCCATGGCCGGCAGGTACCTAGTCTTCTGCTGTGGGGTCCCCCACCTGAGCAGGGTCTCGCCAACCAACGAGGTATGCACGGTGAGCAGGGTCCGCACCGAACTGCACCCCCTGCCGACCTCGGCCGTAGTCTGCCCGTAGGCCATCGGATCGAGGCCCA
>JBHEKR010000521.1:0-29485 GCA_041859365.1 Candidatus Hydrogenedentales bacterium | reverse complement strand
CTAGTGGATTGATTTAAGCAGATGGATCTTTATTCAGTGCGAGCCGTGCTCGCCCCACTTTTTCGATGATCGACTCTGCTGTCTTCGTCCACACAAACGGTTTCGGATCGTTGTTATGTGCGTTAATAAAGTCAGTGATGGCTTGCTTAAGCTGAGCGACGCTCTCGAAGACGCCACGTTTTAATCGCTTTCGCGTGAGCTTGGCAAAGAAGCCCTCAATTACGTTGAGCCAGGAACTGCTTGTCGGTATGAAATGAAAGTGAAATCGCTTGTGCCGTTTTTGCCATGCCTTGACCTTCGCATGTTTGTGTGTGGCGTAGTTGTCGACGATCAGATGAATGTCCAGTTCCGGGGGAGTTTCCCGGTCTATGAGGTTAAGGAATTTGATCCATTCTTGGTGGCGGTGTTTATCCATACAGCTCGATATCACTTTGCCTTCGGCCATATCGATAGCGGCGAAAAGGGTTGTCGTGCCGTTACGCTTATAATCGTGTGTCATGGTGCCGCAGCGGCCTTTCTTGATAGGCAGTTCCGGCTGCGTACGGTCAAGGGCCTGAATAGAAGTTTTCTCGTCCGCACTCAGCACCAGCGCGTGCTCGGGCGGATTGAGGTACAATCCCACGACATCACACAGCTTCTCCTCGAAGTTCGGATCATTGCTGATCTTGAACGTCTTTACCAGATGGGGCTTCAAGTTGTTTGCCCGCAACACGCGGAACACGAGGTTTTGGCTGACGCCGACGGCCTCTGCCAAGAGACGCGTGGTCCAGTGGGTCGCATCTTCGGGTTTCTCCTCCTGGACCTTCTTTATGATGATGCTCTCATACTTCTCGCGCTGGTTTGCGTGGCGGCCACCACGCGGTAGGTCCTTCTCGAGAGCCCGAGCCCGACCATCGAAAAACCGCCTGCGCCAGCGCCCTACCGTGCGTTCCATTACACCAAGCGTCGTAGCTATTTCCTTATTCTCCAGTCCGTCGGCCGCCAGCAGCACTATCTTAGCTCGTTGTACCACTCGCGCAGGCGTGCTGCGGCCTCGGGACCACTTCGCGAGCGTTTCACGTTCTTCGTCACTGAGGACTATCTGGGGGGCGATGCGCATTGTTCTCTGCTCTCCATTGTGTTCTGGTTATATAGAGAACAAATACAATTGGCAATAAATTCCCTCAACTATAAATCAAACCACTAGAAAGTGGGCGACTTTGATCAACGTCATCAACAAGTTACAAATCAGACGAATATTGCCGGAGACCAGTATAGCGCAGGAAGGGACTTCCATCAGGTTGCCGGAGATCAAGGGGTTACCGCCACGGCGATAGCGGAGTTGAATTCCCTGCTCCAAATGGTTCAAGAAATTTCGAGTTATAATGGTCTTGACGACAACATTCTACTTGACGTCGAATTCTCACTGAAGAAGGCATCTTCGGAGCTGGAGAAGGCAGAACCCAAGAGAGCCACGCTGTTGGGATATTTGGATTCGTCCAAGAAGATGCTAGACAAGGTGGCGGGTGCCTCGAAATCTGCAACTACACTTGCAACGGCGATCGGAGCGGCCTACGCTAAGTTCCAAGGATGGTTCTAGTGAGTGGCGTCGATCAAAGTGGGCAATATGTTAACAACCAGACTAATATCGCAGGTAATCAGTTCAATGCCGAGCGCGACATTCATTTTCACACACTAGGCTCGTCCACAGAACCTCGAAACTTGCACCAGATACCGGAGCCAACCCCCGACCATGTCGGTCGGGGTAGTGAGTTGCAAGTGCTCCTCTCGGCCTTCAATTCCGATGACCAAGGTGCGGTTATCTCAAGCCTACACGGCATGGGCGGCATAGGAAAGACTGAGCTGGCCCGCAAGCTAGCATTTCACCTCAAGGACAGATATTCCGACGCACAAATTAACTTCAACTTTCGTGGGGCAAATATATATACTCAAGAGGAACCGATCGCCGCGGTAGAACTCTTGCAGCACATAATCCGGTCTTTTTTCCCTGAACAGAAGCTGCCGGAAGATGTCGAGACACTTTGTGGATTGTACAGGTCGACGCTCAGCGGGAGACGTGCGCTTCTCTTGATAGACAATGCGCATCATCCCGGACAATTGCTACCTCTAATTCCAGTTCCGCACGGATGTGCACTGATTGTAACTTCTCGTCGCCACTTAATCCTGCCAGGAATGGCTCCAGTGACGATTGGGATGTTGACTTCGCATGAAGCGCATACGTTAATAGTAAACATCTGCCCTGCCGCTAAGAATCACTCGGCTACCCTTGCCAAACAGTGCGGAAACCTGCCATTGGCGCTTAGATTGGCAGCTTCAGCCTTGCGCCAGAGGTTCGATCTCCGAGGTCCTGTCGGATTTGATGAGTTCGCCGTTGGCTACATTGCGGCGCTGCAAAGTGAGTCCACGCGGCTTGGGATGTTGGACAATCACTTAGTTGGAGCAGAGGCACAATACGGTATTGGAGCTTCAATGGCGGTCAGTTATCGTGCGCTCGATGAAAGACACCAACAGTTCTGGCGAGCATTGGCCGTGTTTCCTGAATCGTTTGATGAGGCGGCGGCGCAGGCGATCTCGGCTGTAGAGGACGCAGGAATCGCGGAAAACATGCTGAGTGAACTTCTCGCAATAAGCATGGTTCAATGTGATAAGCGGACCGGGCGCTTACATCTACACGATCTCGCCCGAGACTACGCTTTTGCACAACTCAGTGAAGTGGAAGTGTGGGAAATTCAACTGCGTCATGCAGTTCGATTCTTGAGTGTTCTCAAAGGAGCGAATGCGTTGGTTTTAAAGGGAGGAGATGAATGCCTCAGAGGGCTCCTCCGTTTCGACGAAGAATGGGATAACATTAGAGTCGCTCAGGCTTGGGTTGCACGGAATCGTACCTCCGATGAACGAGTGGCGGCGTTGTGCAGAGCATTTCCGGGCGCGGGAATCGAATGCTTGGGGCTGCGGCTTCGTGGTCGCGAAATGATTGACTGGTTAGAGGCTGCAATTGAAAGCGCTGAGGAAAGCGGAGATCAAGAAACTAGAGAAATGCATATTAGAAACCTCGCGAATGCCTATTTCCTTATCGGAGAGTATAGGAATTCCGCAAAATTCGGCGAGGAGGCACTGCAGATTGCACGGGAACGCGGTGACCGTCGCCGGGAGGGCGGTGCTTTGAGCGCCCTTGGAAACGCTTGGTACGGCCTTGGAGACTTTTTCAAAGCAAAGGACTGCTACGAAGAAAAGTTGAAAATTGATCGCGAAATGAACAATCGTCGTGGTGAGGGACTTTCGCTGGGAAACTTGGGAAGCCTTTGCCTGGAATGCAATGAGGTAGAATCGGCCATCGACTACCTCGAAGAGGCTCTCGAAATATCAAGAGAGTTCGATGACCGAAAAAGCGAACAATGCGACTTGGGAAACTTGGGAAATGCTTACGCGAAGCTTGGTGAATTCAAGGAGGCGATAGCGTGTTATGAAGACGCACTGGATATAGCGCGGGAGATTGGCGACCGACGAGGTGAAGGGCATGCACTGGGCAACTTGGGAGTGATATTTAAGGACGATGGCAACTCCCGACTCGCCATTAGACTTTATACAATGCAACTGGAAATTGCGCGTGAGTTGGATGATCGCCCAAGCGAAGGAATCGCCCTGACGAATATGGGAATCGCTCATATTAGTCTTGGCGCAATTGCCGAGGGGAAATCATGCTTGGAAGGGGCGCTCGAAATCCTTGCGCCAATCGGAAGCCCTCATGCCGATGTCGCTCGTCGCCAGCTTGAACGGTTTCATTAGTTAGGTGCAGATAGTTTCTCTATGAATCACCGAAGGCCCAAGCTACCTTACATAGCACGGAAAATTTACGTTTGTGAAATATGAATCGGTACGGCGGGATCGCGTGGCAACATTGGGGGCCTTCTATTGGCTGCCTTTCAGGTTTCACCCTTCTCTCCCCAGAGTGCTAAGCTGATGCCGTATTCACCCGAAAGGCCTACCATGTTACAATCTGCGTTCTCTTTCGCTGCCATCCTCGCGCTCGCCACTACGACCCTGGCCCAGCCCTATTCCCTGTCCTTCGACACCGACGGCACCATCCTCGTCAATGGCAAGCGCACGCTCATCATTGGCAGTTACTATGCCGCGAAGTCCGACGCGCCATATCAGGAGATGGCGGACGCAGGCTTTAATCTGGTGCGCGCTGGATCGCCGGAGACCTTGGACCAGGCCCAAGCGGCGGGCGTGATGGCGTGGACCGCCGTCGGCGCGCTGGATCTGGAGAAGCGCGCGGAGAGCGAAGTCGCGCTGATCGAGCGTGTGAACGCTATCAAGGATCACCCCGCTCTCGCCATCATCGAGACGGTGGACGAGCCCGCGTGGGATTGGCTGAAGAAGGGGCAACGTGTGGCCGCGCCGGTCTTTGCGGAGACCTATCCGGTCATCAAGCAGATCGCGCCGGACAAGCTGCTCTATATGAATCACGCGCCCACCAACCTGGTTTCCACCATGAAGCCTTACAACGCGGGCACCGACATTGTGGCCTGTGATATCTATCCCGTGAATCCCGGCGGCATCCACTCCGTGTTTGCCCTTTTTCCCGACGGATACCAGGGCGATTTGAACAATACGCGCATCAGCCAGGTGGGCGACTATGTGGACAAGATGCGGAAGGTAACCGGGCCGGATCGTCCCTTGCTCATGGTGCTCCAGGCCTTCGCCTGGGAGAAGCTGGTGCAGGAGACGGACGTGATTGAGCAGCGCGAAGAGAAGATCCAGTACCCCACCTACAACGAGACGCGTTTCATGGCGTTCCAATCGCTCGTCAAAGGCGCGAACGGTATTGTCTACTGGGGCAGCGATTTCACGCCCCAGCCCTCCGAAGCGTGGGACAACATCAAGCGCGTAACGCGCGAAGTGGCCGATCTGAAAGAGGCCATCGTGCGGCCCGCGCCCGACGTGGCGGTGGAAACGGTCTATGAAGAAATGTGCCATTCCGTGGACGACGGCGTGCAGCTCATGGTACGCGATTTCGAGGGTCACCGCTATGTTTTCACGTGCAATGCCGACGGCAACAAGTGCAAAGCCACCCTCTCGGGCCTGGGCGAGTGGAGCAAGTGCGTGGTGCTCAACGAAGACCGCGAAGTGCCCGTGACCGGCGGCGCGATTACCGACGAGTGGCGGCGCTTTGCCGTGCATGTGTATCGTTTGGAGAAATAAAGGGACGGACACGCGCCCACGACGAATCCAGGCGGAGAGCATTCAACAGCGTAAGGCGCGCGCATTGGGGCGAAGTACCCGGAAACGCGCGTGCCTGTCCCCGAGGATGAGTAGGGTGACTTCGATGCGAGTACGGAGTTGTCGGTCGCTGCGGCACATGGGCGAGATGCGTCGGCGTGAAATCGTGCCACACGAACGCTCGTTCCTCGCGATCGCGTGGCACGACCTGGATCCGCAACGACTTGCGAACGCCCGTATCCCTCGGAATTTGTGCGTTCGCGTCCCGGCTCCGGCATCCATGGGGACATGCCGCCGCATTGGTGTGGGCTTCGCGATGTTAAGTGGCCGCAAGGTTGCAAGGTGCCTTCGCTCGTGCAAAGGGCCTTTGCGGCGGTACATCCCTTCGTCACTCCGGCAGCGGCGGTGGTCCCTGCTGGAAGATTCCGGCCAGTTCCGACACCTGCCCGGCGGCCACCCAGCTCGCCATGCCCTGGGCCCACACGAGCGTCCCCGCCGTAAGCGTGCCCTGCTGGGCCTGTTGCTTGAGTAGCGCGGGGGCGAAAGGGCCCGTCTGCTGGCCGTTTACGGCCACAAAATAACTCGTCTGCCCGGGAATCGGCGGTGGTCCCGCGGCCGCACCCTGGGGCGTCTGCTGGCCGAAAGTGTTCGCCATCTGATTGGCCATGGCGAAGCCCATGCCCATGCCCATCCCTCCCGCGGCTTCTCCACCCGGATTCTTCGCGGCGGCTTCCATCGCGTTGGCCGCTTGGAACTGGGCGTACTGCTGCAAATTGCCAATCACGCCCATGCTCGTGCGCTTGTCCAGCGCGGCCTCGACCTCGGGGGGCAGCGACACGTTTTCCACCAGCAGGTTGGTCACGTCAATGCCATAGGCTTCAAAATCATCATGGAGCCGCTCCGAGGCGAACTTGCCGAGTTCATCGTAGCTCGACGCCAGATCCAGCGCGGCGATCTTGCTCTCCGCCACTAAATCCGAAAAGCGCGCCACGATGATATTGCGTAGCTGCTCGGTGATCTCTTCTTTCGTGAAGGTGCCGTCCGTGCCCACGATTTCCTTGACGAAAGCGACGGGATTCTCCACGCGCATGCAGTAGGTGCCGAACATCCGCAGGCGCAGCGGGCCAAACTCGGCATCGCGCAGCATGATGGGATTTTTCGTGCCCCACTTCAGATCGGTGAAGCGGCGGGTGCTGATGAAATAGACCTCGGCCTTGAAGGGGCTCTCGAAACCGTGTCGCCAGCTCTGCAGCGTGGAGATGATGGGCAGGTTCTGCGTGTCCAGCGTGTACATGCCGGGGTTGAACGCGTCCGCGATCTTGCCCTCGTTGATGAAGACCGCCACCTGGCCCTCGCGGACCGTGAGCTTCGCGCCGTGCTTGATCTCGTTGCCGTGCCGCTCGAAGCGGTGGACCATGGTGTCGCTCGTCGGGTCCAGCCATTCGATGATGTCGACCAGCTCGCCGGTGATTTTATCCCAGATGCCCATGGTAGCGTTCTCCCCAGGGTTGATGCGTGAAAGGCCAATGCGCCAGTCTACAAAAGAGTCCGGGGCTAAGTACAACGGCGCGACGTCAGTGCCCGCCTGTAATACGGACAAACAACGGATGGTTGAAAAGTGCAAGAAATAGCATGATATCGATCACAACGAGTTGAACTATTGCCGCCTTTATCATCAAGCGGCTGGTAAAGTTGTAGTATTTTTCAGAATATTGTGGGTGCTTTCCGTAAGCTCCCCCGAGTCGTTTGAGCCAAAACAACACCTTATGATTTGGCGTTTGCAGCACAAGAATTAGGCACAATATGCACATGAGGCATGCAAAAGTGCCTATTAGGAACACGGTGATTCTAATCGCCAGGTCCATATGGAGCTCCATCCGGGATGGCACCCATTTTGATCAAAGAAGCAGGTTCATTGCAGTGAAGCCAGCATACCAGGCAGCATCGATATCGGCATCGTGAAGACGCCCTCACCCAGTGGGTAAGACTCATCACAGGGACATACAACGTAACCCTGTGTTACATTCAGATCCCGCAGTGCCGACCAAAAGCCTTTGGATGGCGTCGGGGCTGAGGATCGCTTGATCTCAAAAGCCAATGGGCTTTGACGTCCAGGCCGCTCCAGTAGCAGGTCGATCTCCGCCCCGCCGCTCGTCCGGTAGAACCAGGGCCGCCACGTATCGGGGGCCAACGCCAGAATCTGCTCGATCACCCAACCCTCCCACGAAGCCCCGGCCGAAGGATGACCCAGCAAGTCCTCCAGATCTTGAATTTGCAGCAGCGCATGGAGCAATCCGCTATCGCGCAGGTAAACCTTGGGCGTCTTCACGAGCCGCTTTTTCAAGTTCGCATGATAGGGCCGGAGTTGCCGCGCGATGAACGTATCCTCAAGCACATCGAGGTAGTGATTGGCGGTTGGTTGAGTGACGCCGAGGCTCCCGGCGATCTTGTTGGCATTCCAGAGTTGTCCGTGGCTATGAGCCAGCATGTGCCAGAAGCGATTCAGCATCGTCGCGGGAATTCGGATGCCCAGCGTGGGGATGTCCCGCTCCAGGTACGTCTTCACAAAGGCGTTGCGCCACTCGCGAGATCGATGCTCGGACTTGGCGAGGAAGCTGTCGGGATATCCGCCGCGCACCCACAGGCGGTGTATGTTCTCAGCGGTGGGGTCGATTTCTCCCAGTGCGAGCGGCGGAAGCTCGATGTAGCGAATTCGCCCCGCCAAGCTCTCGGAGGATTGGCGGATAAGCTCCGGCGAAGCGCTTCCCAGCACCAGAAAGCGACCGTTCCGGCGATCATCATCGACCAGCGCCCGCAACACCGCGAACAGCTCCGGTACGCGCTGGATCTCGTCCAGAATGACCAGCTTGTCCTGGTGCAACTCCAGATAGGCCTCGGGCGATTGGATTTTGGCCAGATCGGAGGGGCGCTCCAAGTCGAGGTGGACACACCCGTCGGGCTTTGCGGCCCGTAACATTCTAGCGAGGGTGGTCTTGCCCACTTGTCGTGCGCCGACGAGGGCCACAACCGGAAAAGTGTCCAAGGCGTCAAGTAATGTTTTCTCTATTTTTCGGCGTAGCATCCTTGTAATATAAAAGATTGCCTTTGAATTTGCAAGGATCATCTATGATTTAAAGTTTAAATAATATTAAAAGTGATAAAAATTGCATATTCGCTACCTGCTCAAACTCGCGGGTCTCGACCCAGCGGAGTAGGAATTACCAGGGCATAGAAAAGCTGATCCTTGTTAATTCAAAGATAGTCTTTCAATTAACAAGGATAAATGTTGCGAAAGAATTGATTTGTCGTCCCTATTCAGAACAAGACTCCGGCCTACACCACCCGCAGGACCGCGCATTTCAAATAAGCCGTTTCCGGCATCGCCAGGAGCACCGGATGGTCCTGGGCCGCGCCGCGCAGTTCGAGCAACTGCACCGTGCGCTTCTCCGCGAAGGAGGCCCGCTTGATGATGTCGAGGAAGAGCGCGTCGTCGATGAAGTGGGAGCAGGAGCTGGTGAAGAGCATTCCGCCGGGTTTCACGGCCTTGAGGGCGGCCCGGTTGAGCTGGAGATACTTCCCCTCGGCCTTTTTCGCGAGCGCGCGACTCTTGGCGAAGGCGGGGGGATCGACGATGACCACGTCGAAGGGTTCTTCCTCCGCGAGTATCTCCTCCACGTCGCCGCAGCGAAATTCGATGCCTTCCGCCACGCCATTGCGTTCGGCGTTGGCCGCCGCAAGGTCCAGGGCCGCCTGGGAGGTGTCTACGGCGAGCACGGAGCGTGCGCCCGCCTTCGCGGCGTGGCAGGCCCAGAGGCCGAGGTGACAGTGGCCGTCGAAGACGCGGGCGTCTTTCGAAAAGAGTGCGGGGGCGACGCGGTTATAGCGTTGATCGAGGAACATGCCGGTCTTCTGCGCGCCTTCGAGTTGGAGCGAGACCGCCAGGCCTTCCAGTTCAAATTCGATATCGTTCGGCACATTGCCCACGACTTCGAGGTGATAGGCCACCTGAAAGCGAACACCCTCCACGCCGTCTGCCTCCAGCAAGAGTTCCGCGATGGACTTCATCAGGGGTACATAGAACGCGCAGGAGGACTGCACCGACACCACGGACCCGAAACGATCCGCCACGAGGCCCGGTAGACCATCGCTCTCGCCGAAGATCCAGCGATAGGCCCGAGAGCCGGGAAAAAGCTGCTGCCGGAGCGCCAGCGCCGTCTGGATGCGCTCGCGGAAAAAGGTGGTGTCGATTTCCTCCTGGCGTCGCGATAGCACGCGCACGGCGATGCCGCCCTGGGTCTGGAAAAAGCCCCGACCCACGAAGCGGCGCTCGTTGGAGTACACATCCACCAGCGCGCCATCGGCCAGCTCGGGAATCTTGTGGAACTCGCCCCGATAGGCCCAGGCATGGCCCCGCTGAATGCGTCGGTCTTCTTTGGGCTTCAGGGTGGCAATCGGGAGCGTAGTAGACATGGCGGGCTTTCCAGGGAATTGGGGAGCGGGGAAGCCGCTATTATACCGAAAAGCCGCACCACGTGCACAGCCGACATCCGATCGCTCAGCGTAATCAATCCTTGGTAATCATTTAAAAAGTGATCGATAGTGTGGAGAGGGGGCATTCCTGCCCCCTTTTTGGGGTTCATCGTGTGATGAAAATTTCATCATATCGACCGCGCAACTGCGTTGCACGGGTCGGGGGCTAGAAAGCCCCCGCTCCATAACCTCCGATCAGCCCCGCCGTTGACTCGACAGCGCCAACGCGGTCCACGCGAGATAGACAAACAGCGTGTAGACAAAAAGATTGTCCCACAACGGAAAGGCATAGACTGTGTTCATGGCCTCACTCCAGGAACTGCCGATGGCTCTGCCCGCAGCCTGCGCTTCGGCCCGGCGTTCCCGGTAGACGAATTCCCAGCGGATGAGAAAAGAAAAGGCCACCGTGATTTCCGCGATAAACAGAAGCTGGGGGAGTCGCGCAGATCGACAGGTCGCCCGCCCGGGCTCCGGCGTTTCCGGGGAGCGTGCCGCGCGAAATAGCCGCGCGGCGAACCACGGCACGCCAAAGACGAAGCCAATCACGACAAAGAGCGCGCCAAAATAGTGAAAATCGGTCCAGCGAATGGGCCCGAGAATGGCGCCGCGCGCGTCGGGAAAAAGCCCGACCAGCACGACGCCCATGCAGCCGGTCATCAGCAGTCCTGCGGGGCCGCGCAGGGGCTTGCCGCTCGCCAGCGCGACCTGGCGGGTGATAAAGCGGACCACCGGCACGCTGGTCAGACCCCAGAAGACCATGGCGATGGTGAAGAGCCACCAACCCGGCGGGTTCCGGTCCGGCTCGAAGCTGCCCAGGTAGCTGAAGGTGTGGGTGAGGATGGAAAAAGCGTTTTCCTCGGGAAAGAGCCGCCAGCAAACGAAGATGACGCCCCAGAAAAAAAGGGCCTGGGCGGCGAGGTAAACTCGGAGTGTCGCGGGTGTAAAATGGCCCCGGACAGTATGTAAGAGCATTTTCATCTATTTTTCTTTCCCGACAGGTGAAGGTGTATAGTATCGCCAATCTGTGGCTAAATTGGGTAGAGCAACCATGTACCTTCTTATTATCGTCATTCTTTCCGCCATCATCCTGGCCGTGGCCTACCGCGTCTACGGCAATCTGCTGGCCCGTCTGCTCCGCCTGGACGACACGGCGGAGATGCCCGCCGTCACCATGCGCGACGATGTGGACTATGCGCCCATCGAGCCGAAGTTCCTCATGAGCCAGCATTTTTCGGCCATCGCGGCGGCCGGTCCCATCGTCGGGCCGATCCTCGCCGGCGTCATGTTCGGCTGGCTGCCCGCCCTCATCTGGATTCTCGTCGGCAGCATTTTCATTGGCGGTGTCCACGATATCACGGCCCTCGTCGCCTCCGTGCGGCACCGGGCGCGGAGCATCGCCGAGGTAGTGCGCGTCCACATGTCGCGCCGCTCTTACCTGCTCTTCCTGATCTTCATCTGGATCGCCCTGGTCTATATCATCGTCGCCTTTACCGATATCGTGGCGGGCTCCTTCGTCGGCAAGCAGGTGCTCGAAAACGGCATGGAAGTTACCGGCGGCGGCGTGGCTACTTCGTCCCTGCTCTACCTCGCCCTGCCCATCGCCATGGGCCTCCTGCTGCGCTTCACCAAATTGTCCCTCAACTGGGCCACGGTCATATTCGTACCCCTCGTCGGTGTCGCCATCTGGATCGGACAATACATCCCCTTTGATCTCGCTCAAATTTTTGGCCTGAGCGAAGCGGGTGCGCGAAAGCTATGGGATGTCCTGCTGCTCGGCTATTGCTTCGCGGCCAGCATCGCGCCCGTGTGGTTGCTCTTGCAGCCCCGGGGCCATCTGGGCGGCTACTTCCTCTACCTCGCCCTCGGCGGCGGCATGCTCGGCCTGATCTTTGGCGGCGAGACGGCCCAGTACCCCGCATTTATTGGCTGGAACGCAGGCAACGGCGATCCCCTCGCGCCCATTCTCTTCATCACCATCGCCTGCGGCGCCTGCTCGGGTTTCCACTCCATCATCGCCTCGGGGACTACCTCGAAGCAGCTCCGCAAAGAAACCGACGCCAAAGTCATCGGCTATGGCTCCATGATCCTCGAAGCCATGGTCGCCGTCGTGTCCCTCTGCTGCGTCATGATGCTCACTAAAGAAGTCGCCCAGGGCATGGGCAGCAAGCCCAATTACATCTACGCCCAGGGCATTGGCTCGTTCCTGGAGACTATCGGCATTCCCGCCGCTTTCGGTATTTCCTTCGGCCTTCTTGCCTTCACCACCTTCGTCTATGACACGCTGGACGTCTGCACGCGCCTCGGCCGCTACATCATCCAGGAGTTGACCGGGATGGAGAATGCCGCCGGACGCTGGCTGGGCACGGGCCTCACCGCCGGTGCACCGTTGTTTT
The DNA here is from genome assembly GCA_041859365.1 of Candidatus Hydrogenedentales bacterium. Taxonomy (GTDB): domain Bacteria; phylum Hydrogenedentota; class Hydrogenedentia; order Hydrogenedentales; family JAEUWI01; genus JAEUWI01. The sequence continues at coordinate 17,339 of JBHEKR010000521.1, read as the reverse complement.
TCGTGCTCCAGACCTCCACCGATGCGAGCGGCAACGCCATCCCCGCGTGGCGCGTATTCTGGGCGCTCTTCGGCGCGAGCAATCAATTATTGGCCGCCCTGACCCTTCTGGGTGTGACGGTCTGGTTGTGGCGCACCTACCGCGCCCGATGGGTCTGGTGGGTGGTGGGTGTGCCCACCGTCTTCATGTATGCCATGAGCGCCTGGGCCCTGCTTCGCTTTGCCCGCGTGGGTTTCTTCACGCCGGAATGGGCGTTCAAGGGCCTCCCCGCCGAGCCCGTGCCCTGGGTGGCCCTGGTGCTTGTCGGACTTGCGGCGGTGGTGCTGGTGGAGGCGGTGCTGGTCTTTGCGGGACCGTCGGAGCCCCCTGCAAATCAGGCTCCGGAAGCGGCGGTGGCGTAGAAATACAAAAGAGTGACTGCCAGCACGGAAGTCGTCTTCAAACGAGCCACGAAGACTATGGGTGCCACCCTCAAACGGCGGAGCGAAGCGGGGGAAGTTTGTGGGTGAAGTGACAGCGAGCCACAAAGGAGATCTACACTTGAATCAAAGGGTCTTGCGCTGTGCCACGCGATCCGGCCACGCCGCTTCGTGTGCCCGTTGGGAAGTAGTTTAAATGCCGCAGGCAACAACTTGATTGAGCGGTTTGTTTGCTGTCGTCGGAACTATGGTACGCAATGGTGAAGATGTGTGGATTGGGCATCCATGAGTTTACGCCGCCCGGTTAAGTGCTCCCTGATCGAACAGTTACATCTCACAACAGGCACACAAACCAGCGTTGCCGGATCGCGTGGCACGACTACCGGTGATTGGGCTGCCCGCAGTGTACTTTACTGAATTGAAGTCTCCGCACCCACAAGCTCCCCCGCTTCGCTCCTCTGCTTGAGGGTGGCACCCGTGGATTGCTTTGGCTTTCCCGAGTAGCGTGCTTTCCGAACAGGCACCCCACGGACCCAATCCTGTATCATGCTCCCAACCCAACCCCACAGGATCACCCCATGTTACTTCGCAGTATCCTTGCCCTCTTCGTCGCCACCCTCGCCACCCTCACGGCCCCGGCCCAGTCCCCCGCTATCACCGACTACCCGACACCGCAGGAGGCCATCAACGCGAACCCCGGCGTGCAGCTCTTCGTTCCGGCGGGTCTCTACAAAATTGATGCGGCCCTGATCTTTACCGGTGAGGGCGGCGGACTCTATGGCCCCGGCACCATCGAACAGACCAACCCCGGCGCGACCATCGTCACCATCGAGAATGGCGTCATGACCCGCATTGAGGGCGTCACCCTCACCCGCACGGAATCCGCCGAACCCGCGCGCGGCCCGGGCCTCTTCATCAACACCAGCCGCCTGGTCGAGATTCGGGGTGTCCACGTCGTGAAGGCCCGAGCCCGCGACGCCGCCATCGAGATTCGTAACTGCCAGCAGGTCACGGTGAAGGACAGCCTCGTTCGCGATTACAAGTGCATCGCTATCGATGATCGCACCTCGTCACCACTCTATGGCTACGCCTTCCGCGCTATCGACGGCACGGGCATCATGGTCAACGCCAGCACCGGCACGGTCATAGAATCCAACCGCATCATCGAAGAGACCTACCTGCCCACCCGCGAGGCGGTGGACCAATATAAGCTTGGCGAGATCACCATTCGCCCGGCTGAGAAGGGCAAACTCATGCCCCAGGACGCGTGGGACACGAACCACGTGAGCAACTGGCATCAAGGCTCCGCCGTCGTCGTGACCAGCCCGCGTGAGACGAGCCACACAATCCTGCGCGGTAATTACCTGCAAAACTGCGCCCAGGGCTTCGACATCCACTCGGACAGTGTGGTCTGCGCCAATAACATCGTGGACCATGGTTTCATGGGCGTGAAGATGACCCACGGCAGCCGCAATGTCATCGTCGAGGGCAATCTGCTAACCCACATCGATCTCTGGGGCATTCTGGTGAATCCAGGAGCCGCCTCCGAGCACGCCGTCGAGGCTAAAGACGGCGCGTCCGCGAAACCGGGTAACCATGACAGCGGCATTCTCATCGCCAACAACCAAATCACCGATTTCGGTTACGGCCACGAGTACTGGAACTGGGGCGGCAAGAACAACGGCGACAGCAGCTATCCCATTATCCTCATGGGCAAGCAGCTCGAAGAAAACCCAAACATCTCCGACGTGCTGATTCAGGGCAACATCGTCTACGACTCCGGACGGAATGGCGTCATCGTGGACGGTGCGCTGGTCTACGAAAAGCCGCGCTACCGCTACGCCCTCCGCATCGACTACACCCCCGACAGCCCACACTTTCCGAAAAACGTGATCGTGGGCGAGAATCTCTTTCACCCTGGGCGCGACGGCGTGTGTAATCAGGTGCTTCCGCTGGGGGCGACGGAGTGATTGTGATAGGACGGATACGACCGATACGACAGATTTGATCAAGAAATCGGTCCTATCAGTCGTATCCGTCCTACGTCCTACGCGGCGAATCAGCGTATTGCAAACCATAACGTTATGGTTTATGCTTTATGCATGACTCTGGAAGAACTATCAAGAAAAAAGGCGCTTCTCGACCAATACCGCCCCTTGCCCCCGGATCTCGTGAGGAATCTGGACGCGTGGTTTCGCGTCGAGTTGACGTACACGAGCAACGCCATCGAGGGTAACACCCTGACGCGTCGTGAGACGGCGCTGGTGTTGGATAAGGGCTTGACCGTGGGCGGGAAGTCCCTTCGGGAACATCTGGAAGCGGCAAACCATGCAGCGGCCATCGACTGGATCCGAGAGCGGGTGCGCCAGGGCCCCGAGACGCTCGGGGAGCGCGAAGTCCTTGAAATCCACACGATGATTCTCAAAGGCAACGACGATGCGAATGCCGGTCGCTACCGAAACATCGCTGTGCGCATTTCGGGGTCGACCGTCGTGTTGCCGAATCCGGCGAAGGTGCCGGATCTTATGGCCGCGTTCGCCACGTGGCTCGCGGAATCAGGTGACCTCCATCCGGTAGCGCTGGCGGCCGAGGCTCACTACCGCCTCGTCACAATTCATCCCTTCGTTGATGGCAATGGCCGCACGGCCCGGCTTCTGATGAACCTGTTGCTAATGATGGCGGGCTATCCGTCCGCAATCATCCAGAAACGCGAGCGACTGGCTTACCTCGCGGCATTGGAAAAAGCGCAGACAGGTGGCTCGAAAAGCGACTACGAATCGCTGATCTACCGCGCGGCAGACCGTTCACTGGATATGTACCTCAAGGCGGTGGAAGGCGAAACGTTGATGCCGTCCGACGACAGCGCGCTTCTCAAAATCGGCGAGCTGGCGCGTCGGGTCGCCGTCGCGAATTCCACCATCCGGCATTGGACCAAGACCGGATTGCTGGAGGTGTCCGAAATCACGCCAGCGGGCTACCAGCTCTACGGGCAGGGCATGGTCAAGCGTGTGGAGCGCATACGCGCGCTGCAGGAGCGGCGATACACCCTGGAAGAGATTAGAGAGATACTGACGGCCGGTGCGGACGACAAAGCATAGGCATTGAGTGTCTCGCCATTTCCACTCCAGCCCGCCAAACGATTACACTATGCCCAAGTGTTTACTGCGCCAGGAACCCATTCAAACGTAATCCCAATAGATCGAGATCACGAATTTCACATTCCCAGACGATCAGCACCTGCCATCCGAGATCTGAAAGAGCGGCGCAATTTCTATTGTCCCGTGCAACATTGGAAGATATTTTGGCAGACCAGTATGCACTATTGGACTTTGGCATCCGATTTCCTCGTAAACAAGCATGGCCGTGCCAGAAGCACCCGTTGACAAAAACCAGTTTCTTCCTGGACTTGAAAACGATATCGGGCTTTCCAGGAAGTTCAGTTGCGTGTAGTCTGAAGCGATATCCCATTCGGTGAAGGAGCTTCCGCACCACCATTTCTGGGCCGGTGTTTGTCGATTTCACCGCCCTCATGGTCTTACTTCGAGAGTCCGCTGACTGCCGATTCATGATCGCTGGATTGGGGTGGGTTCTGACTCGCGTACCAGTGCTCCGGAACGGGCGATCCGCGTAGTCCGGAGGAGTTCTGCCCCCCTGTGTTCCACCGCTATGGAAACCGAGAATACTTCTTCCTCGCGTCCGCCGAAACATTCGTTTAACGCCGCAAGGAACCCCACATTTTCTAAAGTCTGCGCCTTGGGATGCGGGTTGTTTCGAGTGCTGGGAATGGTGCCCGGAAACAAATAGATGCAGGGCGGTGGCAGTGTGTAGGAACCCACATGGGAAATGCGTGTACGGTCACTTGTTAACTTTGGGCATGGTCGACCGATAGTACCGCAAACCATGTCCCAGACTACCAGCCCGTCTACCAACTGTCCGCGGTGAACAATTTCAGCGCTCAGGCGCGTGTGAATTCCAGACCAGACATTGTGGCGCGGGTCGGCGCCTGGATTTGTGCAAACACTCCAGATTACGAACTCATTGGCATGCGTGGGGCGCTCAAAAATGTTCGTGTTATTCCCGTCCAGGCAACCTTTAAGTTCGATGATGCACGTTCGCCCGGATTTTAGAGCTACCAAATAATCGTGGCGGTTGGACTCCCCGGCAGACTCCCATTGCTCTATAAATCCGCGCGTTTGCATGAAGTCCAAGACCGCTTTGACGAAGTCGCGCTTCTCTTTCATCGCGGCAGAATACTGTCCTCGGATTCGTTCAATTGCTCCCCGAAACAGACCGCTGTTGTAAAAATCACTTTCACTTAGTCCGTGGTTGCCAAGCAAATGCGCATCGGTTCGCAAAATCTCCGCGAACTCAACGATTCTTTCGCGCAGCTCCTTATTCTGTTCGCAAGGCACGACATTCATGCGGCATTTTTCTTTCCGCGTTTATTGGCTTTGAGCACGGGCTCAAAAATATGTTCCGCCAGATGTCGGACAACAGGAACCGCGACACCGTCACCCGTTAGGTGATAGGCCTCGTTGTAGTTGGACGGCAAAGCATACTGGTCCGACAGGCCCATCAGGCGTGCGGTTTCTCGAGCGGACAAGAGACGTGACTGGATGGAGTTCCCCTCGATAACCAGAATAAGTTGTCGGCTTGAGCCACCCGCCGGCGTTCGCAGGCATCCCGCAACACTATCAAATCGAACTTCGGCACGTTGAACTTTTCGGCCTTCCTCATTTTGTCGAGTTCGTTTGTACACGGTGCCAACAATTCTTCGATTCATTTGCTGCGCTTCCCGCACCTTCGCAAGATTAAGGTCGCTCATCATACTGAGCAGCTTCTGGGTCTCCGCAGCGTCATGCCACTTCACGCCCACAGGTTGCGCCTCTATGATATCCGCAAATACGGTGCCACGTCGTGCGGGCACAGGTACGGTCCACCAGGCCCACTTGCTCTTTGCAGTGTCGGGTAATTTTTCGTATGCATCCAGCAATGCCTTGGTATGCCAGAGTGGGTGGGGGGAATCCAAGGTCAGCGACGGGGGAAGCATCAAATCATGTTTAATTGCAATAATGAATAGACGTGGTCTCGACTGTGGCAGAAACAGGGCTGCATCGATAACTAGCGCGCCTAGTCGATAGTTGAGATCCATTAACGACGTACAAATGGACGCAAAATCCTCGCCTCGGTGCGAGGACAACGCACCACAAACATTCTCGAGAGCAATTACGTCAGGCGCCCGATTATCGCCATTCAGTGACCGCATGATATCGAGAAATGGCCAGAAAGTTCCGGAGCGACTTCCTCTGAGCCCCGCGCCAAGACCCGCCAACGAAAGGTCTTGGCACGGAAACGATGCCCAGGCGAGAAGTGCATCGCCTGGAACATTCGTTGCTGTGAGCGTGCCGATATCACCTATAAACATTTCGTTACCCGGCCAATTTCGCTTATAGGCGTCCGCTTTTCTCTCGTCAAAATCATTTGCAAATAGACATTGCCAATCACTTCCCAAACCGGCGCGCGCCATCCCGCCTCCCGCAAAGAACTCGTAGAACGTGAACTTGACATTCGAATTCATCGGACGTCTCCATGATGTTTGCCGCAGAAGGCATGAAATTTTATTCAGTATTAATTGTAACTGCTTCTCTGCGGAAACGCAATAGGTGCGTGATTGTCGATCCGCCGTTGATGATTTCAGTTTTTCCGCACCTATTCTGACAGGTAAACTACGTGGAATTCACGTTTAGCGGTACCTTCTCACGCGTCGATTGTCGGATTCCCACATGCAACTACATCATACAGCCCATCCCCTGCCTCTGGCAGCTTTAGTTATTCTGCTCTCTGCATTTCTTGTCGTCGGCTGTGGCGAGGCCCCGCTTGCGACCCTCGCCGATCCCGCTGCGAAGCCACAGGCCCCCCTGGCCGCCGCGCCGTTGCCCGACGCGCCCGTGCCGTCGCCCGCCGCGTTTGTGAAGGACACCGACTGCCGTTCGTGCCATGAACCGATCTTTGCGGAGTGGCTGGGTTCGGATCACGAGCGTGCCATGGACCACGCCACGCCCGTTTCCGTGGTGGGCGATTTCAACAACACCACCTTCAGCCATTTCGATGAGCAGTGGCGCTTTTTCAAAGAGGGCGAGGCCTTCAAGGTCGGCTATCGCGTCGGTACTGGAGAAGAGCGCGTGTACTCGGTGGAATATACCTTTGGCATCCGGCCGCTCCAGCAGTATCTCGTACCCTTTCCAGGCGGGCGCTACCAGTGTGTGCCGGTGGCATGGGATGGGGATGAAAAGCGATGGTTTCATCTCTACCCCGATGCGCCGCTGCGCGAGGGCGATCCGCTTCACTGGACCGGCCGCCTGCAGAACTGGAACTACATGTGCGCCGAGTGCCACAGCACGGATCTGCAGAAGGGCTTCGACAACAAGACCAACACCTTCAAGACCACCTTCAGCGATATTAATGTGGGGTGTCAGGCCTGCCACGGCCCCGGCTCAACCCATGTGGAGTGGGCGAAGCTGCCGGTCACCACGCCGAAGGACGCCTACGTCGCCATGGGCCTCGTGGTGGACTACAAGTCCAACAAGGGCGCCTACCAGGTCGATCAGTGCGCCCGCTGTCATGCGCGTCGCGCCCCGGCAATCGGGGAGGACGACCCCGCCCGCAATTTCCACGATAATTTCCTGCTGAGCGTGCTGAGCGACGGCCTCTATCACCCCGACGGGCAGATTCTGGACGAAGTTTACGAGTACGGCTCCTTCACCCAGAGCAAGATGTATCACGGGGGCGTTCGCTGTACCGATTGCCACAATCCCCACAGTGGGAAACTTCTGGTGCCGGGCAATGACCTCTGCGTGCGCTGCCACCAGGACGTGCCCCAGCCCCAGTTCCCCACCTTGAAGCCGGGCGTGTTCGACGCGAAGTCGCATCATTTTCACGAGCCCGGAACGCCCGGGGCGCAGTGCGTGAACTGCCACATGGCCGAGCGCACCTACATGGGCATCGACGAGCGCCGCGACCACAGCTTCCGCGTGCCCCGCCCCGATCTTTCGGTCGCCCTCGGCACGCCCAACGCCTGTAATCAGTGCCACGCCGACAAAGACGCACAGTGGGCGGCGGACGCGGTGAAGGGCTGGTACGGCGAGAAAACGCCTGAAAAGGCGAAGCACTTCGCCACCACCATCGCGGCGGGTCGCCTGAATAAGCCTGAGGCGGAGGCGGAGCTTGCGGCCTTGTCAAAGGATGCCGAGAAACCCGCCATCGTCCGCGCCACCGCCCTCGAATTGCTCCAGAATTATCCCGGCCCCACAGCCTCCGAAGCCCTGCTTGCGGGCTTGAAAGATTCTTCGCCCCTCGTGCGTGCGCAGGCCGTGGGCGGTATGGATCGCCTGCCCCCCGAAGCGCGGGCCGAGGTGCTGTCCCCCCTGGCGCTGGACCCCATGGCTTCCGTGCGCATGGACGTAGCGCGACTGCTCGCCCCGGTAAAGGCGGGCCTGCCCACCGAACCGCGCGCCACCGTGGACCAGTTGGAGAAGGACTACATCGCCCTCCAGGAAGCCATCGGCGATCAGCCCGAGGCCCACCTGAATCTGGGGCTGCTTCATGTCGCGAAGGGTGATGTTGTCGCCGCTGAAGCGGCCTACAAAACCGCCATCGCCCGCGATCCCCAGTTCATCCCCGCGCGGGTGAACCTCGCCAACCTCTACAACAGCCAGGGCAAAAACAGCGAGGCGGAGCACCTGCTCAACGAGGCCCTCGGGCTCGCGCCCAATGAAGGGGAGCTTCACTACTCCATGGCGCTGTTGCTTGCCGAGATGACCCGCCTCGACGAGGCCGTGGTGTATATGAAACGCGCCACAGAGTTGCTTCCCGCCCGCGCGCGGGTGTTTTACAACTACGGCCTGCTGCTCCAACACCGCGAAGATCGCGCCGGCGCGGAAGCTGCCCTGAAACAGGCCCACGTGATCGATCCGGCCGACGGAGGGATTCTGGACGCTCTGGTAATCTTCTACGTGCAGGAAGAACGCTGGGCCGAGGCCAGACCCTATGCGGAAAAATTGCTCGCTCTCGATCCGAACAATCCCGAGCTCCAGCGCTCCGTGGCGGCTATTCGCGCGCGATAAGATCGACCTCGGAATTCCTGGAGTTGCCGTTGGCCGCAACCAGAAATTGGACCGCAGAGATACGGAGAAGAAGCGTTTCAGGGGCGCCGGTGCTGAGTCACGGCGCATTTATTTTCGGGAAGACCTTTCTACCTTTCTTCCCTCATTTTGTTTACTCCGTGGTCAACATTCCTTTGGCTGATCACCGAAAGTCACGGAAGTGTGCCTGTCCCGTGGGCTGTCTGGCGCCACCAGAAAAATAAGAACGCCCGAAGGAAGAAACTCCTCTCGGGCGCTGCGGGTGGTCTGTCGTGGCGATGCCGTGTTGCGGCATAATGTTTGGAATTACCTCGCCTGGGCGAAGCTCGGCGTGGGTCCGACGGCCGTGAAGAAGGCCGGGTCGATCCGGATGGACGGTGAGGAATCCCAGTTGTCCTGAACCAGATGTTTAGGAGCGGTACGCAAAAAGCTCTCGGTCGGTCCCGGCTTGGTGAACCAGCCCTGCACGTCACTGTTCTGTTGCATCGCGCTTGAACTCATCTCATACGGTTGCATCGTGTGTGCGCCTTTATTGTGCCTGACAATCAGGCCTTCCAGTTTAACCATCTGACATGCGTATAAACCAGACTCGTGCCAATGTTGTAAGTATCCAAATTACAATAGTTTGTATGCATGCATGTACGCCTGATAATTTTCATGTTGTCAGGATTGAACAATAAAATACCAGGATTGATTGTTAGTTGTCGGCGTGGCTTTTCCATATCGCGCCTCCGCGAATAGATGGCCAACCCAGGTTGTATCGGGAGAATGAAATGATCGACACTTATTCGAGGGCGCATCTGGACCGCCCCACGAAAACCCAGCGAGGCGAGGCCCCATGAAAGTTATTGTCGATCTCTGCATCATCCCCCTGAATGCCGAAGTGTCCCTTTCGCCCTACATCGCCGCGTGTCAGGAGATTCTCCAGGCCGCGGGTCTGGAAACCCATCTCCATGCCTTTGGGACGAACATCGAAGGGGAGTGGGACACGGTCATGGCGGCGATCAAGGCGTGTCACGAGGAAGTTCATGCCATGGGTGCGCCCCGCATCAGCACCACCATCAAACTGGGCACGCGGGTGGACAAGGAACAGTCGATGAAGGACAAGGTTCTTCACGTCCAGTCCATCCTCGGCGCCGCAACCACCCACTGATCACAACAGGCGCCCCGCGCCTTCAAGAGGAGCATCCCATGACCCAGGACTACGTTCCCCCGCTACCCAAGTCCAGTTCCAATGTCAACGGCTGTCTCATCGGCTGCCTCGTGGTTGCCGTGGTCGGTGTGCTGGGCGCCGGTATCTTTGGCTTCACCGTCTACAAAATGGTGCAGAGCAGCATCACCGCCTACACCGAGGAAGCCCCCCGCGAATTGCCCAAGCTGGAGATCAGCGACGAGGAAATGACCGCGACCAACGAAAAGCTGGCCCAGTTCCGCACGGCTGTGGAGACCGGGACCGGCCCGCGCGAATTCGCGTTTAACGCGGAAGAGCTCAACGTCATGCTGCGCTCCAGCGAGCCGGGCCAGTTATTTGGCGACTCTGTCTACCTCACCATCGCAAGCGGCGAGATTCGCGGCGATGTGAGTTTTGATATCGGCAAACTGATTCCGATTCTCGAGGGCCGCTACGCCAACGGTTCGGCCACCTTCACGGTCTACACCGCCGGCGGCATGCTCCACGTCTACATGGAAAGCTTCCAGGTCAAAGGCGAAGAGGCCTCCCAGGAGTTCATGGACGGAGTGGGGGCCCAGAACTGGGCGCAGGAGGCCTCGAAGGATCCTGAATTCAAGGCCTGGATCGAGAAGATCGACGAAATCCGCGTCGAGGACGACAAGCTCATCGTGAAGCTCAAAGAGGGCGCCGCCGCAGCGCCCGCCGAAGGCGCCAGTCAGGTGGAGATTACCGGTCCCGGGGAGGCTCCCGCCACCGAGGAAGTCGTCACACCGAGTGAGGAGACATCCCCCACGGAGGGCGCCGCGCCGACCGCCGCGCAGTAAATTCACATCAGAAAAAACCAAGCCGCCGGCGCATCGAACGCCGGCGGCCTCATGATTAACATCGATTAGAATCCGCAGACCTCGGCCACGGCGTTCAGGCCCGCCTCGTGCATTTTTCCGTTGGACGCGAATACGCCCGTGTTTGCGGTTAGCTTGCGACCCTGGGTGAAGTCCAGCGGCTTGCCCTTCAGATCGGTGATCTTGCCGCCCGCTTCTTCCAGGATAATCGCTCCGGCGGCCTGATCCCAGATGCATTCCTTGTAATCTTCCTTGCCCGGATTCAGCAATCGGAAGATGAACTCACCGCCGCCCGCCGCCAGCACGGCATACTTTGCCTGGCTGTCCATCCGTACCGGCTCCGCCTTGATACCCAAAATCTTGTCGATGGCGTCGATCTGACCCGCGTTGGTGTGGCCGTCCTCCATCGATCGCATGACCCTTGCCGAGGCGATGTCCGCGCAATCGGAAACGTGCAAGCGCGTGAAGGGCTCGCCCGCCACCGAGAGCCACGCGCCCTCGCCCCGCTTTGCGATGATCGTCGCGCCCAGACCCATGTCCGGCTGGCAGTTGTCGCCCAGATTCGGGCAACTCAGCGCACCAACCTGAACCTCGCCATCCTCGATCAGCGCCAACGCGACGGCATACTGGCCGCCCCGGAGATAGCCCTTCGTGCCGTCGATGGGATCGAGCGTCCAGAAGCGCCCCGAGGGTTCGCCGGTGCCCTCGTCAATCCAGTTGCACACATCTTCCTCGCTCGCGCCGGGCACGACCTTGCCCACGAACTCCGCCACCAGCTTGCGCACCTCCGCGCCCTCGTCCGCCCGCAGCGCCGCGGCGTTTTCTTCGCCCACCAGCGGCAGGCCGATCCCGGCCTCGCGCAGGGTGTGGGCCGCCAGCGCCTGGGAGGCAAAATCCGCCACGGTCACGGGCGAGAAGTCGCTCTTGGTCAGGTTTTGCATGGCCATGCTCGCAAGCACGCGCTGGGCCATGCTCGCGCCCTGGCGCACGATTTGGAGGGCGGTTGCCACGTCCGGTTGGGCGGTATCTAACATTGAAAAGGGTCCTTTCAGCTTGTTCCACATTCCCCGAGCCGCCATTGTACAACAGCGCATCCCACCGTGTCTGCAATGGCGCGCGAGAGCAATGGCGCGCGAGACCAGCCGGTTTGAAACCGGCATCGGGCTCTGCTTTAATGGCGCATCTATCGGACCGAGGCAGTACAACAACATCACCGGCCCAGCCCCCAGCGCGCCGACAAGGAAACACCATGCGAATGCGTTCAACTATTGTCGCACTTCTGGCCCTCATCGGCCTGCTCCCGGTCCCCGCCCAGGGCTACACCCTCTGGGGTGACTCGCTCCCCAAAGACGGCGTTCCAAAGGGCACGGTCACAAAGTGTCAGTTCAGCAACAGCGCCGTGTTTCCCGGCACCGTGCGCGACTACTGGGTCTATGTGCCCGCCCAATACGACGGCACCGCGCCCGCCGCCGTCATGGTCTTCCAGGATGGCGAGTGGTACGTAGACACGGAAAAGGACTTCCGCGTGCCGGTGGTCTTCGATAACCTCATCCACCAGAGCGCCATGCCCGTAACCATCGGGATTTTTATCAACCCCGGCGTGATCCCGGCGGCGGACGGCCAGGGCGAACCTGCGAAGAATCGCAGCGTGGAATACGACACCCTGAGCGATGCCTACGCACGCTTCCTGCTGGAGGAGATGCTCCCCGAAGTGGGGAAGACCTACAAGCTTACCGAAGACCCCGAGCAGCGCGCCATCTGCGGCATCAGCTCCGGCGGCATCTGCGCCTTCACCGTCGCCTGGGAGCGGCCCGACGCCTTTCGCAAGGTCTTGAGCCACGTGGGCAGCTTCACCAACATCCGCGGCGGTCATGTCTATCCCGCGCTCATCCGCAAAGAGGAAAAGCGGCCAATCCGGGTGTTCCTGCAGGACGGCGAGAAGGATCTCGACAACCAGCACGGCAACTGGCCCCTCGCCAATATGGAAATGGACAAGGCGCTGTCCTTCGCGGGATACGATTACCAGTTCGTGATGGGGACGGAGGGCCACAACGGCAAACACGGCGGTGCGATCCTGCCCGAATCGCTGCGTTGGCTGTGGCGGTAGCCTCGACGGGTCCGTCCTGAACGTACTGGCCTTCGACCGGCGGAAAGTATCTCGGCTATGGCCTGGAGGATTACAACGCGTCAAAGCCCGCCGTGCGTTCGGGACCGTCCCGAGATTTTCTTTGCGCATCGCACCAAAGGCTGAAATTTAATGCAGTCTCCTGACACGAAATGGCAGGAGCGCATGTTAGACTCGGCAACACTAAAAAGTGCGCATAAAATCATCTGTTTCGGCCTGTTCTTGGCTGCCGTTATCGATAGCTGTCCCAAGTTCGATGGTCCGTTCGTCGTTATCCTGTGGGACTTGCGACGCGCGCCTTGTATCGACGTGTGCCGCCCATTCGTGCTTGGGGCGGCCCGTTCTGGTATAAACTACGCTGCGGCCTGAATAAACGGGCTCGAATGTTTCCACTGCACCTCCATGCGTGAAGGTGCCCGGTTTCTCTGGAGTCTCTCAAGCCGAATGAGCGAAAAAAAGCATAGTCTTGATCAGTTACGCATTGACCGCAGCGCGCCGCGACGAAGCAGCGCGCCTTTTGTGTTCCTCCTTTTGCTTATCGCGGGTGGCGCGGGCGGCGGAGCGTGGTGGTGGGCCAACTTGCCCAAAGCCATTGCCGTGAAGACCCATGTGGTCTCGGAAACGACCACGGGCGGCGAGAGCGGCAACACGCTTCTCAATTCTTCGGGCTATGTCACCGCGCGGCGGGAGGCCACCGTATCCTCCAAGGTGTCGGGCAAAGTCATGGAGGTGTTGGTGGAAGAAGGGATGACTGTCGAAGCGGGCCAGGTCCTCGCGCGCATTGACGCCTCCAACACGCAGCAGAGCCTCCGGCTGGCCGAGGCCCAGGCGGCTTCCGCGCGCAAGGCGCTTAGCGAGACCAAGGTGAACATCGCCCAGGCCGAACGCGATCTGAAGCGCTTTGCCAATCTGGCGAAGGAAGGTATTGGCAGCGAGGCGGACACGGACCGTGCTCAATCGCAGGTGGAGGCCCTTAGAGCTCAATTGGAGCGACAGACCGCCGATATTACCGTGGCCGAGCGCCAGATCGCCGTCTGGAAACAGGAAATAGAAGATACGATTATCACCGCGCCCTTTGCCGGCGTGGTGACCACGAAAAACGCCCAGCCCGGCGAAATGATCTCTTCCATGTCCGCGGGCGAGTTCACCCGCACCGGCATCTGCACGGTTGTCGATATGACCTCCCTCGAAATCGAAGTGGATGTGAGCGAAAGTTACATCAACCGCGTAATCGCCGGCCAGCCCGTGGAGGCGACCCTTGACTCCTATCCGGAATGGCGCATTCCCGCGAAGGTCATCGCCATTATCCCCACGGCGGACCGACAGAAAGCCACGGTCAAGGTGCGCGTGGCTTTTGACGAATTGGATCCCCGCATTCTTCCCGAAATGAGCGTGAAGGTTGCGTTTCAAAGCACGGAAGAAGCGAAGCCCGTGGAAAAATTCACCGCCATTCCCGAGGTAGCCGTGCGCCAGCGCGACGGTCGCGATGTCGTTTGGGTCGTGAGCGAGGGCAAGGTTACGCCCCGCCCCGTCACCATTGGAGACAAAGTTGGCGGCCAGGCGCGGGTTCAGGCGGGCGTCGCCAGCGGGGAGCGAATTGTAATCGAAGGATTTGACTATCTGGCCGAAGGCGCCAGTGTAACGGAGGCTACCGGATGAGTTCAGAGAAGAAGGTATTGGTTACCGTAGACCACGTGGACAAAAACTTTCGGCGTGGTTCGGAGCACATTCACGTGCTGTCGGACATGCACCTGGAGGTGAAAGAGGGCGAATTTCTCGCGCTGATGGGGCCCTCGGGCTCCGGCAAGACCACGCTGCTGAACCTGATCGGCGGGCTGGACCGCGCGACGAAGGGCACGGTGACCATTGGCGGCGACCGGATTGACAATATGTCGGATCGGCAGCTCGCGGCCTGGCGCGCGCGCCATGTGGGCTTTGTGTTTCAGTTTTACAACTTGATGCCCGTGCTCACGGCGGAGCGCAACGTGGAGTTGCCCCTGCTCCTCACGCACCTCTCCAAAAAAGAGCGGCGCAAACATGTGGAAACCGCCCTCGGCGTCGTGGGCCTGAGCCACCGCGCGAAGCACTACCCCCGCACCATGTCGGGCGGTGAACAGCAGCGCGTGGGCATCGCGCGGGGTATCGTGACCGACCCCACGATCCTTCTCTGCGACGAGCCGACCGGTGACCTGGACCGCAAATCGGGCGATGAAATCCTGAGCCTGCTTCAGGCGCTCAATCAGGAGCACGGCAAGACCATCATCATGGTGACCCACGATCCCCACGCGTCGGCGCGGGCCACGCGGACCGTACACCTGGACAAGGGCCAGCTCTCCGCGGAGGCGCCGGAATGAAATTCCTCGCTCTTGTCTGGAGCAACCTGAAGCGCAAGAAACTGCGAACCGCGCTCACGTTGCTGTCCATCTTCATCGCTTTCCTGCTCTTCGGACTTCTCTGTACAATCAAGGAGTCCTTCACGGGCGGTGTGACCATGGCCGGTGCGGACCGTCTCATCACGCGCCATAAGGTCTCGCTCATCATGAGCCTGCCCGAGGCGCACCGCGTGAAAATCGAACGGGTCAACGGCGTGGCCTATGCCGTGCCCTTCGTCTGGTTCAACGGCATCTATCAGGACAAACCGGAAAACTTTTTTGCCACGATCCCCACGGACCCCGAAGCCTTCCTTAACATGTACCCGGAGTACACGCTGCCCGAAGCGGAGAAGAAGGCCTGGCTGGAAACGCGCAGCGGGGCTATCGTCGGACGTACCCTGGCGGAGCGCTTCCAGTGGAAGGTGGGGGACCGCATTCCCCTCATGTCGCCCATCTGGCCCCATACGAGCGACGGCGCGTGGGAGTTCGATATTGTCGGCATTTTCGACGGCACGAAGAAGAGCGCGGACACCTCGGGTATGTATATGCGCTACGACTACCTCGACGAAGGTCGTGCGCGCGGCGACGGCGAAGTGGGCTGGTACGGTGTTCAGATCGCCGACCCCGACCGCGCCACGGAAGTGGCTGCGGCGATTGACAAGGAGTTTGAGAACTCGCCCTACGAGACCAAGACCGAGCCCGAGGGCGCTTTCATGCAAGGCTTCGCCCAGCAGATCGGCGACATGGGCACAATACTCACCGCGATTCTGAGTTCCGTCTTCTTCACCATCCTCCTCGTCGCGGGCAACACCATGGCCCAGACCGTGCGCGAACGCACCGAGGAGATCGGCGTGCTCAAGGCCATGGGCTTCACCAATGAACTTGTGCTCGCCCTGGTATTGGCGGAGTCCAGCGTCATCGCCATGGTGGGCGGCTTTGCGGGCCTGGCCGCCGCGTGGCTGATCGCCGCGGGGGGCAGCCCCGTTCCCGGCATGTTGCCAATTTTCTACTTCGCCCCGCACTATATCGCACTCGGCGTCGCCCTCGTATTTGCCCTCGGTTTCGTGGCGGGCATCTTGCCCGCCCTACAGGCCATGCGGCTCCAAATCGCCGTCGCCCTGCGGAGAAATGCATGATGAACTGGCTCTCCCAAATCGTCTCCGTCTCCCTCTTCAGTCTGCGGACTATTCCCGCGCGCAAGGGCGCCGCCCTCACCACCGCCATCGGGATCGCCGGTGTGGTGGCCGTATTCGTCGGCATGTTGTCCATCGCCGAGGGCTTTCGCGCCGCGATGACCGTCTCCGGCTCGCAGGATGTAGCCATCGTGCTCCGCGCCGGGGCCGACAGCGAAATGACCAGCGGACTCTCCCGCGAGGAGACGCGCCTCATCGCCGATGCCCCCGGCGTCGCCCGCAAGGATGGCGCGCCCTTCACCTCCGCCGAACTCTTCGTCATGGTGAACCTGCCCAAGCGCAGCACGGGCACCGACGCCAACGTGCCCATGCGCGGCGTGGGCAAAGAGGCCATGTCCGTGCGCAGCGACTTTCAGATCCTGGAAGGCCGCAATATCGAGCTGGGCAAGAACGAAGTCATCGTCGGCGTGGGCGCGGCCCGCTCTTTCGCCGGGCTCGATGTGGGCAAGAAAGTCAAAATCGGCATGATCGACTGGGACGTGGTCGGCATGTTCTCCGGTGGCGGCGGCTCCGCCGAGTCCGAAATCTGGACCGATTCCGCCGTGCTCCAGCCGGCCTACAACCGCACCGACGGCTTTCAGTCGGTCTACGCCAAATTAATCTCGCCGCAGGACATCGATCAATTCAGGGATGCGCTGGAGAGCAACCCCCAGTTGAAAGTGAAGGCCATGCTCCAGTCCGAATGGCTGTCCGAGCAGTCCACCATGCTCACCAGCTTCGTCCAGGGTATCGGTTATTTTATCACCGGACTCATGGCCCTGGGCGCGCTCTTCGGCGCGCTCAACACCATGTACAGCGCCGTGGCCGCGCGCACCCGCGAGATCGCCACACTGCGCGCCCTGGGCTTCGGCGCAAGCCCCATCGTCCTCTCCGTGTTGTTTGAATCCCTCGTGCTCTCCCTCCTCGGCGGCATCGCGGGCGCGGCGGCGGCTTACCTCGCCCTCGACGGCTACCAGGCCTCCACCATCAACTGGCAGTCCTTCAGCCAGATCGCTTTCGCCTTCACCGTCACGCCCACGCTCCTCGCCAGCGCGATTGCCTGGGCGGCGGCAATAGGTGTCCTCGGTGGGCTCTTC
>JBHEKR010000534.1:0-6772 GCA_041859365.1 Candidatus Hydrogenedentales bacterium | reverse complement strand
CGCGGAGGACTTTGAGGCACTCTTCAAAGAGGCGCTGTAAAGGTTGATCGGTCAGATCGGTCGGATCAGTCTGATCCGACCGATCAGGCCTTGAATTTTCCCCGCCGCGCGGGCATACTGCCCCAGGCCTTTTTTGAAACTTGGGAGTGTGTCATGCGTATTGCAGCATCCGTTTTCATGTTGAGTGCCGCGGCTCTTTCCGGCTGCGCCACGACGGGATCTCTCATGATTGAACCAACAGACAAAGTGGCGGTCATCGCCCATCGCGGCGCGAGCGCCTACGCGCCCGAAAACACCCTCGCGGCCTTTGAGCTCGCGGATTCCATGGGTGCCGACTGGTATGAACTCGACTGCCTGCTCGCGAAAGATGGCGCGGTCATCGTGTCCCACGACAACGACGTGGATCGCTGCACCGACGGGACCGGCCTCATCACCGAGATGACCCTCGCGGAGCTGAAGACGCTCGACGCGGGAAGCTGGAAAGATCCGAAGTTTGCCGGCGAGCGCCTGCCCACCCTGAGCGAATCCCTCGCCATGGCGAAAGACCGTATCGGCGTCTATGTCGAGATCAAGAGCGTGGCCGACGACGGTCCCGTCATGGAGCAAATGCGCGCGGCGGTCGGCGTGCAGAAAAGTCTAAGTGAAGACGCTCTTGCGGGTCTCGTCGCCGTGGCCGAAACCAGTGGCAATCGCAACGTCGAGCTGGCCCGGGCCGCTGTCGCGGTGATTCGCGCGGCGGGCATGGAGAAGCAGGTTGTCATCCAGTCCTTCTCGCCCGTGGTGTGCCTCGTGACCGTCGTGGAAGCCCCGGAAATTCGCACGGAGTATCTCGGCAGCTACAACGAAGAGAAGCCCGAAGCGTGGGAAGCCTTCAAGACCTGGGGCACCCTCATCAACGTGGCGGGCTTCAACGTCAGCCAGCCGTCCCTAACCGAAGCGCGCCTGAAAGAATTCCACGACCTCGGCAAGACGGTGGCCGTGTGGACCGTGGACGATCCTGAGAGCATGAAGCAGCTCATCACGTGGGGCGTGGACGCCATTATTACCAATAAGCCCGACGTGTTGCGCACGGTACTCGCAGGGAAGTGAAGCGGGGACTGCATCCACCTGGCACACATCGAAGGTTTAATCACATGACCTTGAGCCAGATGGTGGGTCCTCATGAAATGCACGCGGAGCGTTTTCAGAGGGGGACAGTTTCCGATTGTTTTGACGGCGTGACTTCGTTGTTGATTTCACTGGGCAATCGGCAACAGTCCCCTTTACCCCTTCAGCGCCCCCGCCGTTATCCCCTCCGTGAGTTGCCGCTGCAACAACACGTAGACCAGCAACGTCGGCAGCACCACGATTACCAGCGCCGCAAAGAGCAGCCCGAAATCCGTGCGGTACTGGGCCTGCATGCTCACACTCGCCAGGCCCAGAGGAAGGGTCTTGTTCTCCGGTGTATTCACGAAGACCAGCGCGAAGATATATTCATTCCAGATGCCGAGGAAATTGAAGATCGCGGCGGTGATCAGCCCCGGCTTCGCCAGCGGCAGCATCACGTGCCAGAAGGTGCGGTATTCGCCGCAGCCATCCATGATCGCGGCCTCCCGCAATTCGCCGGGGAGTGATTTGAAGAAACCGCTGAGCACGAGGATCGTGAACGGCAGGCTGAGGGCGATATAGAGCAGGATTAGGCCGAACAGAGAATCATAAAGCTGGAAGCGCAGGCCGAAGGGTTGCAGCAACTGGGTGCCCAGTTCCGAAAGCCAACTGAACTCAAAAAACACGGGGATCAGCAGCAACTGCGCGGGGATCATCATGCCGCTGATAAAAAAGAGAAAGAGCGCGCGGTTGCCGGGGAAATTGAAGCGCGCCAGCACATAAGCCGCCATGGCCGCAATCGCAAGCGTGCCGAAGAGGGACCAACCCGTCACCCAGACGCTGTTGAAGAAGAATCGGCTGAAGTTCGACTCGACCCAGGCCTTGCGGTAATTACGGAAGGCCGCATCTTGCGCCAAACGCCCACTCACGGACGCTTCGATGGCGGCGATCATTCCCGAATCGAGCATGACTCGCGGCGTGCCCCAGGCAATGCCCGCTTCCAGCGCGCCGTTGCCATCCGGGTCTAGAGAGGTAAAATCGTCGAAGAGTACCTTCAGCCCTGTGTCGTCGATTGCTTCAATGTTCGAGGACATCGCTATCGCCGCGTCGATCTCGTCGCGCTCCAGCAGGCCGTCTGCCGGAATGCCCGAGAGGATCCACGGCATACCGAAGGGGTTCTGCACAAACTCCTTCGAGCTCCGCAGTGAATTCACCAGCACCCAGCCCATGGGCACGGCCACGGCGCAGAGCCACCCGATCAGGATGGCGTAGACCGCGATGGTTTGGATGCGTTGCATGGGAGGTTGTCCTAGTTGCTAACAGGGACGGCAGGCAAAAGGTTTCTGCCGTCTCTGCTGTCCCTGTCGTCCCTGCAACACTGCGGGAAAGTTCGGAGGTTGTGAAAATTAGACATCAATACTCAATCCGTTCTTTGCGCGACCACGCCAGGCTGACCGCCGATGCGCCGAGCACGATCAAAAACAACAACACCGCCACCGCCGACGCATAGCCCATATCGAACTCGGTGAATACCTTCTGGTACAGCAGCGTGGCCAGCACATGGGATTCCCGCGTGGGGATTTCGTTCTCCATCACCCAGACGGGGTCGAAATACTTCATCATGCTGATGATCATGAAGACCGCCGCGACCACGAGGATCTCCCGCATGAGCGGCAGGGTGATGTGAAAGAACTGCTGGCGGTGCGAGGCCCCCTCCAGCCGCGCGGCTTCGTAGTAACTCTGGGGGATCCCGCCCATGGCCGCCAGGAAGAGCACCATGTAGAAGCCCGTGGCGCTCCACACGATCATCGGGATGATGGAAACCATGAGGTGTTTCGATTGCAGGAAAGGATAGGGGAGATCGACATCGGGGAAGGGCAGACCCGCCGCCTCTGCCGCATCGCGCATCTGGAGCAACATGGCGTTGATCACACCGAAGTCCGTGGTGCTGTAGAGCAGGATCCACAGCAGCGCGATGGCCACCATTGCGATGACGTTCGGAAAAAAGAACACGATTCGGAAAAGCCCCGCGCCGCGAACGCGCTGGCTGAGGATGGAGGCGAAGAAGAGGGCCAGCGCAATGGTAAGGCCGCCCGCAATCGCAAAGAGCATGAGGTTGTGGCCCAAGGCCGTAATGAAGATCGTGTCGTCGCGCAGGAGTCGCGTGAAATTTGCCAGGCCCACCCAGCGCGGTTCGCCGAGACCATCCCACTTTTGTAGGCTGTAGAGCAGCGCCCGCACCGCGGGGAGAAACACGAAGACCGTGAAGAGCAGGAACGCGGGCGCGAGAAATACGAGGATGAAGCGCCGCTCTTCTCTTGCACGCAGGCTCATGACGCCTCCCCGAAGGCGGCGGGATCATAGAGCACGGGCGGCGGAAGAATCGCGTCGGGATCAGCCTTCGCCGCCGCCACGCCTTCCTCCAGAAGCCGACAGTATTCCTCTGGCGTGATTTCGCCCGCCAGGAGCTTCGCCGTAGCGGGCTGCATCACTTGAACCCGCCACGAAAGCAGGAGGGTCTCCAGCCGAATCTGAAATAATCCCTGGGCCGGTTCGATCATATCAAGCGCCGATTGGAGTGGCGGCGTAACGGCCTCGCGTGGCGTTGCGCCCTTCATCGCCGAAATCACCCCGATGCTCCGGCCCATGTCCGGCGCGCGGTCGGGCGACACCAGATAGCGCACAAATTCCAGTGTGGCCTCCGGGTGGCGGACCGTGCTGCTCATGTAGATATATTCCCAGCCTGCGCCGTTGAAGAGCATGGGATTGCCCTTGCCGCCTTCCACCGAGGGTACGTTGAAGCAACGCATCTCGAAACTCGGCGGTGTGCTCTCTTTCATTTCGTTGGAAAGCCACAGGCCGCAGAAGATCATGGCCGCCTGGCCGTTGATGAACTGGAGCTGGCTCTCCGTGTGGGTCATGGCCAGCGTGCCCTTCTGGAAATACTCGGCGCTCATCTTCTGAAGCATACCCGCCGCCCGCACCACGTCCGGGTGGGTCAGCGCGCCCGGTTCCAGCGCGTTGATCCGGTTGATCGCCGCCAGCCCGCCGCAGCGGTGGATCAAGGTCTGGAGCGTCCACCAGGCATAGATGGGGTACTTCCCCTGAAAGGCCAGGGGCGCGATGCCCGCCGCCTTGATAGACTCACACAGCGCCTCAAATTCTGCCCACGTCTTCGGGGGTGTCCAGCCGTGCTCGCGAAAGAGCCGCGCGTCGTACCAACAGGCATAAGCCCCAAAGGCTGAAGGAATCGCGTAGACCTGATCGCCGCTGGTGTACGTATTCAGTGTGCCGGGAATAAATCGTTCGCGCCAGGGCCGGTCGTCGCCCGGCAGGGGCCGGTCCAACGCTTCATTCAGCGGTGCGAGCTTGCCCGCCGCCACCAATCGCCAGATGGGTAGATGGTTCATCAACATCAGGTCCGGCGGATCGCCCCGCAGCAGGCGCGGCTTCACCTTTTCGATAACCCGCGGATCACCCCAGAGATTTACCTTGATGCCCTGCACCGCGTTCGCCTCGTTGAACTGCCCTGCAATCTTCTGGTGCCAGTCAATGCCGTAGCCCCCCTCAAAGACCGCCATCTCCACCGGCTGCGTGACGCTCGGGTCAGTGGAATCCCGCACAATGGCGTCGCAGCCCATGAACAGCACCGAGAGAGAAAGTGCGGCGGGCGCGAGGCAATATGTGGGTCGGAAGGCCATCGGGTGATTGTAGCGGCGCGGTCAGGACACTGCAAGCGGCGATATCAAGAGCGTAGATTCGGGATAAGGGTGGAGGGTCGGTATGGACTTTTCAGCGTACAGAGCACATCTGTATACTGGGGAAAAGAATCAGAAAATTGTACTTTTTAGATCGCAAAATGCAAAACAAAATTCGCAATATATGGTGTTTCTGTGTTGATTGTCTCAATATGTGGTACTAATTTTGTGTTTTTACACTTGCTATTCTCTGACAAATTAGCTATTGAATGGTTGATTTGTCACAAATAATAGCGCTCAAATCAGCCGCTTATCATTGACAAATTAGCCACTAAGTGGTTAAAATTTAGCCATGATACAGCGAAATTTAATACCCATGCTTCAGGCATCCATGGAAGATACCCCCGTTATCCTCCTGAATGGTGCCCGGCAGACCGGAAAGAGCACGCTCATCCAAGCTTGCACAGCAGGGCTGGCGGACGCGACGTATCTAACCACGGACGACGCGACGGTGTTGGCGGCGGCACAGAGCGACCCGGCGGGCTTCCTTTCGGGCCTGTCGGGCACGGTCGTCCTGGACGAGGTACAGCGCGTACCGGCGCTCTTTCCGGCCATCAAACTGCTGGTCGACCGCGCCCGAAGGCCGGGTCGCTTTTTGCTCACGGGTTCGGCGAACGTACTGCTTTTGCCTCAAATCAGCGAGTCCCTGGCGGGGCGGATGGAAGTGATGACCCTGTGGCCCTTCTCGGCGGGCGAGTTGGCGGGGCAAACCGAAGGCTTTCTTTCGGCTCTCTTCAGTCCCGAGCCCCGATTTCAGAGCGGGGAAGGGCTGGACCGCGCGGCGTACCTTCGGAAAATCGTGGAGGGCGGCTACCCCGAGGCGCTCTCCCGCAAGACGGCACGTCGGCGCGACGCGTGGTACGGGGCCTACATCACCACGATACTCCAGCGCGACGTGCGCGATCTGGCCAACATTGAGCAGCTTTCCAGTCTTCCGCGGCTGCTTCAGTTACTGGCGAGCCGGTCCATGGGGCTGTCAAATCATGCGGAACTCTCTCGAACGATTCAATTGCCCCTGTCGACCTTGAATCGATACATGACCCTCCTCGAAATGACCGATCTCGTCCAGCCCATCCTTCCGTGGACCGCCAACCTGGGAAAACGTCTCGTGAAATCCCCCAAGCTGATGCTCTGCGACACCGGCCTCATGGCCTATCTGCTCGGCGTCGATGGCACGGGCAGGATTCCCGATATCGCCGTCGGCGCGCTCGTCGAGAACTATGTGGCTCTGGAACTGCGAAAACAAATGAGCTGGCACCCGGGCCGCCTGGGACTCTTTCACTTGCGCGAGCGGACCGGCATCGAAGTGGACTTCATCCTCGAGACCCCGCAGGGACAAATCGCGGGGATCGAAGTGAAAGCGTCGGGCGGCGTGAACGAAAATGACTTCAAACACCTGGAATTCCTGCGGAAAAATCTGGGGCCGCGCTTCCAGCACGGCGTAGTCTTCTACCTGGGCGAAAAGCAAGTGCGATTTAGCGAGCAACTCACCGCCCTGCCGCTGAGCGGCCTCTGGGCGACTTAGGCAGGAATTACAAGCGAAAAACGAGACGGGAAACGTGAACGACAAGTCCACACAACCGGCAACCCCGAATCGAGTCCCGATTATATCGGGAGCCTCGTGCGTGCTAGGCTCTTCTCGACCGAACAATATCGTCACACCACATCTATTTTAGAGTTTTTGAGCCAATGGCAGCGAGGCGAGTATGCTATCATTGTGATCGTTCTGCAGATAAGATTTGGCGACTTGGCTGTGTGTGAGATGATAAAACAAGGTAAGGGGAGAACTAGTGGATTGATTTAAGCAGATGGATCTTTATTCAGTGCGAGCCGTGCTCGCCCCACTTTTTCGATGATCGACTCTGCTGTCTTCGTCCACACAAACGGTTTCGGATCGTTGTTATGTGCGTTAATAAAGTCAGTGATGG
>JBHEKR010000424.1:0-3440 GCA_041859365.1 Candidatus Hydrogenedentales bacterium | reverse complement strand
GGGGAGACCGCCGGCTTCCCCGAGAGCGAGACGCGCTCGCCCATCGACGTCATCACCCTGGGCGCCGCCCTGCTCGAGCTGGCCGCGCACCCCTACCGCGGGCTGCTGCATCTTGCGGGTGACACCATTTGTACGCGCCTGGAAATGGGCCGGCGCATCGCCGCGCACCTGGGCTATCCCGTCGAACAGATCGTGTGCAAGGAGGCGGCCGACATGCCGGGCCGTGCCCCGTGCCCGCGCGATGTCTCCCTGCTCAATGCCCGCGCGCACACCGTATTGAAGACCCGCTTCTGCTCGCTTGGAGAAGGATTGGACCGCATTCGCGCGGCCCAGGAAGGACAGTTCCCTGGCATCGCCCGAGATTAAGCACGACCTCCAGATCAAGTTCGGCAGCAGCTACGGCGTCGAAGAAGAGCGCGCGGTGCTCGAGATCCTGCGCCAGGGCGCGCCCACCAGCGGCGATGCCTGCGTCGCTTTCGAGCGCGCCTTCGCCAAGTACTGCGGCACGGAGTACGCGCGCGTCACCAGCAACGGCACCGCCTCGCTCTTCCTCTCCCTGCTCGCCCTCGGCGTCGGCCCGGGCGACCGCGTGATCACCACGCCCATGACCTGGATCGCCACCGCCGCCGCCGCCATCACCCTTGGCGCAGAGGTCGACTTCGTCGACGTCGACCCCCTCACCTACAACCTGGACATCGCCCAGCTCGAAGCCCGGCTCACCCCCAACACCAAGGCCGTAATCCCCGTGCACCTCTACGGCCAATGCTGCGACATGGACGCGCTTCTCGCGCTGTCTGCCAAGCACGGCTTCCACATCGTCGAAGACGCCTGCCACGCCGTCGGCGCCGAATACCACGGCCGCAAGGCCGGCAGCATGGGTGCCACCGGCTGCTTCAGCTTCCACGAACAAAAGAACATGAGCACCCTGGGCGAAGGCGGCATCATCGTCACCAACGACGCCGCGCTGCTTGAACGCATCGCCCTCTACCGCTCCCACTGCACCCGCGTCTACGGCAGCAGCACCAAGTACTGCTCGCTCGACGAAACCGCCCTGCCCCAGGGCAAGCGTTTCTGGTGGCAGGATTTCGACGACTGCGGCTACAACTTCCGCATGACCGACATCCAGGCCATCGTCGGCCTCGAACAACTCAAGAAACTCGACGGCATGAACCAGCGCCGCATCGACAACGCCGCCTACCTCGACGCCGGCCTCGCCAGCGTCCCCGGCATCACCCTGCCCCACGTGCAGCCCGGCCAGAAACACGTCTTCCACCTCTACCCCATCCAGATCGATCCCGCCGTCTACGGCATGACCAAAGAAGACTTCGTCTACGCCATGCTCCACGAGCGCGGCATCAAGGTGGGCACCCACTACATCCCCCTCCACTGGAGCACCGCCTTCCAAAACCGCGGCTTCAAGAAGGGCCAATACCCCACCGCCGACGCCCTCGCCGAACGCCTCGTCACCCTCCCCATCAACCCAAGACAAACCCACACCGCCCTCGACTACCTCATCGAAAACATCATCGCCCTCGGGCGAAAGGGGTAGGGGGAAGAGGAGTTTCACCACCGAGACAGCGAGGGCACAGAGAAGCGAAAGGCTACGTGTGCTCGATTCAGATTGCAGTCTCATGAAGGGCCAACGGTCCGGCCCCCTGGGAACGCCAATCTCCGCATTGGCGCGCCCCTCGCAACGGCTCCACACTACACCGTGCCGCCCCGTCCTTCTCAGCCGCCCATACAGACCGTCATTGCGAACGAAGTGAAGCAACCTCTTCTGGCGTCGCCGTGCCGTCCAATAAGTATGGACCCGCTCAGTCGCTACACCCGCCCCAGCGAACGTCGTGGCCGGCCTGCGACCGCGCCATCGCCCGTGACCGAGCGGCGCCATCCTTCGCGGCGTTCAGCGTTTGTAGCCGCATCCCCGGACTGGCCGGGTCAGTCACAGTTCAATGGCCGTGGACTCGACAGCCTTGTGATCCTCGCCCGCGAGTCAGGCAAGGCTCTGGGCGGGTTCATCAACAACCCATCGCTTCCGCCAAAGCCTTCCGGATGTCAAGCAAGGCATCAATGGTGCGGTCATAAACAATATCCAACGCCCCACCCCACCCCGGCGCCATCTTCTGTGCACAAATCCCAAGAGAAGTGAGATCCGCTTTGGAATCCCGACTTCGATGCCCCTTCTGGTTTCGAAGTCGCGAAATCGCAATCAGAATCTGTACCGAAGTCACAGGAGCGCTTTCCTTCCGGCGTGCTTCGAGTTCCGCTCCCTGGCGAATGAGGTCTAGTCCGGTTGCATTAGCAACCATTGCCAACTGAACAAGACGGTCCAAAAGCCTAAGACTCTTGAACTCCACGATCTCCGTTTCGTCGACTCCAAGGGACACCAGCGTCCTTCGAAGTATCTTCTGGGAAAGTCCTTCTCCGACAACCTTGAAGAGTTCCATGCATCGTCCGAGGAACTCCTCTTCGTGCATCTCAATCGGCGCGTGTCGGGCGATAGGCTCTATGGTTCTGTCGTTCGACCATCCGTAGTAATCAAGCTGAGCGCGGTCAAGACTCACAAGGTCGTTGCTGGTTCGTTCGCCCCCTGTGGCTTCGGATGCAACTACCGCCAAGACTTCACCCATATCCACCATCCCGTACACCACGGCCTTGGAGCGCTTCGCTATATTGCTCTCGCTGCGAAGCCTAGCGAGATCGGATTCAGTAGGAGGAGAAACGCAGTACTGGTACCATGTCTTAACGGTTCTCGGGCGATTCCCCTCATAAAGCTTCTTCAATTCCACCTGAATGAGATCGCGACCAATTCTCTGGCAGTAGCCGACGCTCCATTGTCCGCCGTACTTGACGCTTCCGCTCTCAGGAAATATCGTGAACCCTGGCCGACCCTCATACTCCCCCAAGACTTCGTCACGGACGTAGACATACTTACAGGATGGTGGCAACCTATGAGGACGCATTCCAATGCTGCCATTCACTACACCATACCCCGGCCAATTAAGTAACCCGTAGTCTGTGTCTATGGAAACTGGGGCGACTCCGGGATCAAGAAGATGGCGGTATCCCCACATTTGCGCAAGGACCAGCGCCGAATTTCGGGCATCGAAACGGACATCGAGCATTCTGCACGGCAGTTTGAGATCCCCGCATCCCTTCTTTGCCAAGGATTCAGATAAAGGGTCCGGCATATCTGTGGCGTTAGATACAAAGTAGACCTGAATCAGGCTCATGCTCCGAACCGTCGCATAATCCTGCAAGTATTCGCGCCTTATCGACACACGCGAACCGCTTAGAAGCCGAAATGAGAATTCAGAAGGTGGTTCCACCTTCACGACATCAAACACACGATTGGCCGGGTCATCCCACACGGTTTCGCCTGTCTCGATTTGCCTGGGCATCAGACCATACGTCATTAGAAAGCCTTGATCTGGTATAAG
>JBHEKR010000321.1:0-24319 GCA_041859365.1 Candidatus Hydrogenedentales bacterium | reverse complement strand
ACAATGCTGCGCTGGTAGCTTATGTCCGTAGGCCGCATCGATGCGGCAATGACGATGCCGGTAAAGAGAAGCAGGATCAAGGCCGCGATGCCTAATAAGATATACACTGGAGTTACCTCACTGTCTTCTTGGGTAGTTCCGATTGCATTTACTCGTCTCAGGGACGACAGCGACATCAGGGACGGCAGGAAAGGGTAGTTCTTCCCCATTTAATTCTGTCGTCGCTGTGGTTGCTGCCGTCCCTGCAATCCGAAATCAGCTCTTCATTTCGGGCGTCGTCACCATCCAGCCCACGCCAAACTTATCCTGAACCATGCCGAAGCAGGGCGACCAGAATGTTTCGCCCAGAGGCATGGTCACCTGACCGCCTTCGCACAGCGCGTCGAACACTTTCCGCGCGGTCTGGGCATCGGGCACGGTGTAGGACAGGGAGAAGCCCTTGAATCCTGCGTCGCACTTGCAATTTCCGTCGGACAGCATGATCACGTCATCACCCACCCGCATCGAAGCATGCATGATCTTGCCCGCCATATCCGGTCCAGTCATATCGGGAGGGAGGGGCTCGGGGCACTCTCCAAAGGTCATTTTCATTTCCAGGCTGCCGCCGAGGGCACCGGTGTAAAACGCGATGGCTTCTTCACATCGCCCTTCGAAAAACAGATACGGTTGGATAGCCATTCTTTTCTTCCTTGTTTCAGTTGATGTTTCTTGTTACCAGGTCGCCTCGGGCGGTCATCGCTCCCAGGCTTTTTCCGCCGTTCAGAGCGCGCCGGCCAGGCGCTCCAGCATCTGGAGCCAGCCCGCGTGGGCGCCCGTGCGCACGGCGACGGATTCGAGTGCGTTCTGGTGAAGCTTCAGCGTGGTCATCCCGTCGTCCTCGACAAACTCCACAATCACGATGGTTTCTGAAGGCCAGTCGGCGTCTTTGCCCGCAACATCGGCGTCGAGAAGTCGTCCCTCTTCATCGCAGAGCGCCATGGAAAAGGCGAGCCGTCTGGGCGCTTCGATTTCGTGATAGACACCGGTGCACCAGCAGTCGGGATAGTCCGGATTGCGGATGCAGAGGAGGAAGGCTCCGCCGGGCTGAAAATCGAAATGGCGAATTTCGACCGTGCAGCCGTGGGGCGCATACCAGCGCTTGATGGCGTCGGCGGAACTCCAGGCGGCGAAAACCGTCTCGCGGGACGCGTAGTAGGTGCGGGAGAGATGCACCATCTTGTCGGTCAGGTCGATTTCGGGCAGGACCGTCGTTCTCATGGGAGTATCCTTTTCCATGGAGAGGGGGCTTTTCAGCTCCATCTCATTTCTGTTTGCGAAGGGGGATCAAATCGCGGATCCGGGCGTCGCGCAGGAAGAGCCCGCCCCACAGCAGTACGCCAAAGGCCAGCGGCAGGATGAAGCCCTCCTGAAGGCGAACGTGCGTCTCAATGGCGCCGCCAAGATAGCCGGTCAGCAGGATGGCCCCGAGTACCGACGTGCGCGGGATGATGTAGAGCACCGTGCAGATCAGTTCGACGATGCCGATAGGCAGGAGCAGCGCAACGGGGAACTGCATTTTGGCAACGTTTTCCATCATCCCCGCAGGCTGGATCAACTTCATGACGCCGCTGAAAATCAGCATCAACACGGGCAGTGTACTCATGACGTAGCTGATCCATAGGATAGATTTCGATTGAGATGGCGGCGTGTTTTCGGGTTCCATGGTGTTTTCCTTTGTGGGTTTACTGTCCGTACTTGGTTATTCAAGAATGCTCAGCGCAGCCGCGCCAGGACGGCTTCCAACTTGTCGAGCATTTCGATCCATCCCTGGGTGCATGCGCGTATCTCACTCGCTGGAATTCCTTCATGGTGAAGTTTGAAGCGTGTTCTATCCTCCACTTTTTCAAAGGTCAACGTCACCTTCAAGACCGCCGGATAGAGGTCGCCCATGCCATAGTAGGCACCGGAAACCACGTTGCCCTCCGGATCCGCGAAGGAGTCCGTGAATACCAGGCGCTCCATGGGAACGATTTCCAGGTAACTACCCGTGCTCCACATTTCTTTGCCATCGGGCATCCGCATGCAGAAGTGATATTTGCCCCCCACACTAAAATCGATGGTTGCGGCGGGCGAGGTGAAGGTCTTCGGGCCCCACCATTTCATGAGGTCGTCCGGCTCGGTCCAGCAACGCCAGACTTGGTCGCGGGGTGCGTCAAACACCCGCTCGATGCAAATGTCTTCGGTTTCAGTTTCGGTTGTCATGATTCAATCGCCTCAAGCGCTCGGCGCGGCTTCCGCCGCCGCTTTCATGGCCGCGAGGCCCTTCTCAAAATCGCCGCCCACCATCGCGTCCATATCCACAAAGAGACAAAAGGCCTTGCCCACGAAGTTGTTTTTTCCGGCCATACTCCAGGTGACATTCGTTCCATCCCCTTCGGGCTTGAAGCTGAATTCCGCCGTGTTGGTGGCCGCCATGGGCGCTATGAATTCCAGTTGGATGCCGACCTGCTCCGGTGCGCGGCTTTCCAGGATGGTCATCTTCCCTTCGCCGACGTCGCTGTTGCCGACCCAGGTGTAGATGGCGCCCGCGCCCGCTACCGGCCCCTCAAAGGTGGTTTTCATCGCGGGATCCAGCTTCGCCCAGGGGCTCCACTTTTCCCACTGGTGAAAATCATTCACCAGTCCGAACACCGTGGCCGGTGGGGCCGCGATGCTCACGCTCCGCTCGATGCTGAACTCCGCCGGCTGGATCGCTACCGTCACCGCCAGGATCCCGATCAGC
Source organism: Candidatus Hydrogenedentales bacterium (assembly GCA_041859365.1). Taxonomy (GTDB): domain Bacteria; phylum Hydrogenedentota; class Hydrogenedentia; order Hydrogenedentales; family JAEUWI01; genus JAEUWI01. The sequence goes on along the minus strand of JBHEKR010000321.1, from coordinate 21,558 downwards.
GCCGCGAACAGCCCCAGCGCAATCATCACTTTCTTCAACATGCGTTCACACTCCCGTGTTGGTGCGAGTCAATGTTGAGCTCGCCTGCTGACTGCGGAGGCCCGGCGTCACTGCCCGTGAGCTTGCCTCGCTCATTTCACTACTGGCGGTCACTTTCCGCCTGCATCGCTTTCAAGTACTCGTCCAGCCGATCAAAGCTGCCTTCCCAGAATACCCGATACTGCTCCACCCAGGCCGAGGCCTCCGCCAGGGGCTTCGCTTCCAGTCGACAGGGCCGCCATTGGGCGTCGCGTCCCCGCCTGATCAATCCGGCCCGCTCCAGCACCTTCAGGTGCTTGGAAATCCCCGGCAAGCTAATCTTGAAGGGCTTCGCCAGTTCCGTGACGGACATCTCGCCCGTGGCCAGACGCGACAAGATGGCCCGTCGTGTGGGGTCGGCCAAGGCCGCAAAGGTTAAACTGAGTTGATCGGCAGTCATAATTCACCATCCGGTTAAGTAACTAAATGGCAAAATACAACAAACAGGGCACTTTGTCAAGATAGTCTTTTTCGGACTGCTCCGCTCCGGAAATTTCGGAATCGGTAGGGCTCGTTTCTCTTTTCTACCACTACGACGAACGGAAATTGGGAAAAAGGACAGGAGATGAGGATATTTTTGTGCGAGCAGGGCCGTCCGCTGGGTTACAGGGACAACAGGGACTACAGAGACGGCAAGAATGTTGGCTCCTGTGTAGTCCCTGTAGTCCCTGCAAACGCGGAAGGCCACTACAAGCTGTCAATCGCTCCATAGAGTCCGGTCCAGAAATCAGTAAAGACCTTGGGCGGTTCGGGCGAGTCCATGTTTCGCTGCGTGAGCAGGATGCCGATAGTCCCGCTTTCCGGATCTGTGTGGGCCGAAGTGCCCAGGCCGCCGTCCCAGCCGAATCGACCGGGCCGTTCCTGGATGCCTCCCCGGCTCACCACAACCGACATGCCCAGCCCCCAGCCGCTGTGCCGCCCGAAGAACAGTGGATTCGCCTTTCGCTGCTCAACGGTGAGCTGATTGGTCGTCATGAGCGCCACGGTCGCTTCCGAAAGGACCCGCTCCTCTCCGAAGCGACCGCGATGAAGCATCATCTGGCAGAAGGCGTGGTAGTCGTCCACCGTGGAGACCAACCCACTGGCGGCGGCGGGAAAAGCGGACGGAGTGGCCCAATCGCTGTGCTCCACGCTGTCGAAGACTTCCAACGCACCTGTCCCCGGATTGGCCCCGTAGGACGTGGGCAGACGATGCAACTTATCTGGCGGCACGAAAAAGCCTGTGTCTTTCATGCCCAAGGGCGCGAAGAGCCGATCGCGCATGAAGGCGTCCAAGGGCTTGCCCGACGCCCGCGCGATCAGCACGCCAAGCACATCCAGGCCGAGGTCATACATAAATTGTTCGCCGGGCTGATGCATCAGGGGCAGTGCACCAAGACCGCGCATCCACGTGTCGGGATCGGGCAGCGACTGGGGGTGAGGCGGGCCCTGCAGGATACCCAGAGCGTTGATGGCCTCCTGAATCGGCCAGCCCTTTGTGTTCGCGAAAATATAGCCGAAACCCATGCGCAGCGTCAGCAGGTCGCGCACGGTGATGGCTCGTGCCGCCGGGATGGTGTCGTCCAGCGGACCATCGAGCCGCTTCAGCACGTGGCGGTTCGCGAGTTCCGGTAGCCAGGGGGCCACCGGATCATCCAGCTTCAGCACGCCCTCTTCCACCAGGATCATCGCCGCCGCCGCGGCCACGGGCTTCGTCATCGAAGCAATGCGGAAAATCGAGTCGCGTTGCATGGGCTCCGCACCGCCCGCGGCCAGCGTGCCCGCCACATGCACATGGACCTCGTCATGGCGACTCGCCAGCGCGACGAGACCGGGGACGCCTCCCGATTCGACGTGGCGCGAAAGACTCGTACGCCATGCGTCCAATTGGGCTGAATTGAAGTTTTCAGACATAGCCTTGCTCCTGGCTCACATTGTGCCTGCTTGGATTTACAGGTCCGCCGGGGGCAGACCAATGATACGACGCAGCACACCGGTCTGGCCCGCATGGTACGCGTCGTGAAACGCGATGGTGGCCAACAGGGAGCCGAGGGTTTCATCCGGATCGTTGGAGGGGCTGAAGGAGGCCTTGTTTGCGAAACTCGCTTCGGGCAGCGCTGCGATTGCCGCCAGGAGACGCTCCTGCCCGCTATCGAAGGCCTGCCAGAGTGCGTCGAGCGGTTCGGCATTGCTCTCGTCCGTCATGGGAACTCCGTGTCGTTCATAGCGCGCACTCTGGGCTTCGGTCCAAAAGGGCGCTTCACTCAAAACTTCCAGCATGGTGCTGCGACTGGCGACAAGGTGGCCCAGAATCCAATTGACGCAGTTTCCCGCAGGCTGCGGCTGAATCAGGCTCTGCTCATGGGTAATCTCTCCAACATTGGCCTTCAAGGTGTAGTCGCTGAACCGCAACTGCTGAAGTATCGTCTCTCTGAACATTATCCATACTCCTGTGATTTAGGCGACGATGATAAAATCAGTCCTGAACCGCCACCCAGATCTCGAAGCCGCCATCGCCCGTGAGTGGATCGAAGTTCTCGCGATAGCACTCGACTGCCGGTGCGTGCGCGGCTTTGTGTCCCGAAGTCGGCAGCCACGCGCTCCAGATGGTGTGAATGACCCGCTGGATGGCGGAGATGTTCTCCTCGACGTTGAAGATCGCATAGCGGTGCGCCGGGATCTGGACATGGCCAAACTCACGGGGCATCCCTTCCACCGCCCTCACTTCGATGCCGCAGAGATAGTCGAACTCGTTCTTATCGAAGTTGAAACAAACGCCATAGGCCGGGCCGTCGACACCGCCGGGAATACTACCCACATACCGGCTGAAACGCTCCCACTGCGAAGGAATCGCGACCGTGTTACCCATGGTGTAGCGCTCGCACAAACCGCCGACCAGCAGCGGCGGCAGGTCCGCTAGACGCGGTGGATCGAGGGCAATAGTTTCCATGATGGGGACTCCTTGGGTCGTATGGATCGTATGAGTTGATAGTTGATAGTTGATAGTTGATAGCGAATTGCCCAATCTCGCCTTCCTGCCATTCAAGCCATTCACTATTCGCTATTCACTATTCTCCATTCACCATTTACTATTCAGCACCCGCAACAGCCTGCTTTACTTGCGGTCGCCTCATAACGGTCATGATGGCGTACCCAGTCCATGATTTCCACTTCGTTGCGGCCCAGGGGCGTCATGTCGAGCCAGTTGTGCGCCGCGATCAGGATATCGCCGCCGCGCGCGTAGGTGGAGTACGTGTGAAACACGTCACCCGACGCATCCTTGTAAAAGACGCTGATGCCCGGCAGCTCCGGATAGGATCCGTCGAAGGGCGCGTAGTTGTAGGTCGTGTGGCCCTTCGCCATGCTTTCCTCCGTGAAGGAAACGCCGTAGTCGAAGTTGAAGTCGTTTCCGGCGGACGACACCCAGTTGAACTTCCAGCCCATGCGCTTTTTGAAAGGCTGAAACTCCTCATAAGGCGCGCGGGACACCGCCATCAAGGTCACGTCGTGGTGGGGCAGGTGAAGGTTCACCGCATCGATGTTGTCCGAGATAAACGAGCAACTCTTGCAGCCCTCCTCCCAGCCCGGGCCGTACATGAAGTGATAGAGTACCAACTGGCTACGTCCCTCGAAGAGCTCGGCGAGGGTCACATCGCCGTTGGGCCCCTGAAAGACATAGCCCTCCTCCACCTTAACCCAGGGAAGTTCGCGTCGCGCTTCGCACACCTGGTCATAGAGTCGGGTCACCTCTTTTTCCTTGACCATGAGCGCCTTGCGTGCCTCGATCCACTCCGCGCGGGACACGACGGAATGCGCGGTTGGCGATTCTTGTGTTGTGAACATGCTGCTTCTCCTCTTGATTGCGTCTGTTGCTGCCTTCATAGATTTTTTCACGAGCCGTCAGCAAAGGGGCACAACGGGCCGTACTTCAATCGTCAATCCATACTCAAGGCCTGGCCATCCCTGGGCCAGCGCCACAGCCTCATCCATGCCATGGGCGCGCACGTGGACATAGCCCGCGACCGCCTCCTTCGACTCCACGAAGGGCCCATCCGACACAAAGCGCCCCTTGAAGTGTCGGACGATGCGTCCATCAACGCTCAGGCGCATGCCGCCATTGGTCAGGCCCTTTGCGTCGAGGTCGTCGAACCACGAAGTGAGCCGCTCCATGACCTGATCGATCTCCTGCTGCGTCATACCGCGATTCCAAACGGTGCTGCGAAAAAACAGGAGGTAGTCCTGCGGCGGGGCTTGGATGCTCATTCTTTGGCTACTCCAACAGGCGATTGAATCGGGTAAAGACTTTTATGAAGTTACAGGGACATCAGGGACGAATGAAGGTCGTGGATTCTCTTGCCAACCCTGCTGTCCCTGTTGTCTCCGCCGTCGCTGTAAATGGCGAAGTCACCTCCGGTGTATCGTAGAGCTCTCCACAGCACATCCCCCGAGACGCTTCCCGATCCGTGAGAAGCTTCCGCGCCAGCGACCGCCGCACCAGGCGAAATGTAAGAAAGCCCAGCGAAGCCAGGCACGCGCCCATCAACGCCCATCGCAGCCCCGAGGCCATGGGCATGGAAAGGCCAATTCCGGTCCACAGGGCGGCGTAGGCCGCAAAACAGGCGGGACACTTGGGTAGCACGGCGAGCAGTGCGCCCGGAATGGTCCAGGCCGCCAGCGCCGCACCGCGTCGGCCCAGAGCGCGGGTGGGCGCGGTCCGTACAAGCGATTTCATCAGAAGGCCTCCTTATTGTATCGCGGCGTGCCCAGCACGGGCGGCGCGGCTTCGTCTGCCCCAACGACGAATCAGGAGGGTGGGAAAGGACATTCTGGGTGGGACTTCACAAGATGGGTGGTGCTACGGACTCAGTTACCCGGCACGAGACAGCGGATTGTGCCGTCCTCTACGGGCACCAGGATCTCAGGCGCCCCATCGCCATCGAGATCCGCCAATACGGGTGAGCCGGCCACCCGGCCCAGTCCGTGGGACCACTTCACCACGGGCGCACCGTTCGACTCGCCCAGCAGGTACAGGTTGCCATCCCCCGCGCCAAAGAGCACCTCGCCCTGGCCGTCACCATCGATATCGCCCGAGGCCAGGTCGCTGAGGGGCGCGGGGAAGACTTGCTCCCAGCGCACGTGTCCGCCGTGGTTCATCTCCGTCAGGGGGGCGTCAGGGGGACAATTGTGGCATTTCCCGTCGGTGGGCGCGGCGTTGAAAGCGCGGAGCTTGCCGTCCACGCGGCTCTGGACAATTTCGAGCTTGCCGTCGCCGTTGAAATCGGTGATGCCGGGCCAGGCCGAGGCCGTGGTGCTGCGGCTGAGGCCCCAGTGCCAGATGGGGAGCCCCTCCAGATCGGTCAGGATGGCATTGGCGAAAGCCTTGTGATGAAAAACCTGGGGCTTGCCCCGCCCGAGAAAATCCGCGGCGATGGGGGACGCGTAGGCCTGCCAGTGGCCGGGAATGTAGTCCGAAAATACCTGCAGCGGCGTCAAGTCGCGATTGTGGGCCACGTCCACGATGCCATAGAAATTTTCCGAGGCCGCGAGGAGATCGTCGGTTCCGTCGCCATCGTAGTCCAGCACGGCGGTGGGAATGTGGAGCACAAACTTGACCTTGGCTCCATCCGCGTACGCTCCATGCTCCGTGCGGAAGTCGTCGCGTAGCCAGAGTTGCTCGCCAGTCTTGCCGTCATACGCCACGACGCCGTTGCGACTGCCCACACCGCGCTCGTAATAAATGGCGAGCCACCGGCCTTTCTCTGGCCCCAGGGAGCCTGAAGGGCCCACCTTGAGTGCCGTAGCATTCTCTATCAGGCCGAAGCGGCGGAGCACCTGACCGCTCCCATCCAGAAACACGCACTCGGGCTTTTCCTGCGCGTCGAGCAGGCCCGCCACAACCTCGTTGCTGCCGTCGCCGTCCATGTCGCAGACGGACCACTCCCCGAAGACCCGCTCGGCAAGTACCCGCTGGTCCGCACCGGTCGCGTCGAAGGAAAGGAGCCTGTCGGCGGCGTCGCGCACGAGGATCCGCCGCTGTCCGCCGAGATCGGCCACGATGGCCGGTGGCGCGAGGTAGCTGGGCGCACGGGCGATGGTGTAGCGATAGGTTTCCACGTCCCCTTTCATCACCACCACGGCGTCTTCCTGCTTTTTCACCACCTCCGCCGGCGGATTTGGATCGGGCACGTTGTCCAGGGCCGGATGGACCGTGACGGCTTCGCCGCGCTCCACGCCGCCCGGACCCAGAGCACACGCGAAAACCCCATCGGTAAAGCGCATCAGAAAAGCGCCACTGTCGGGCGCGAAGCGCCACACCGTGCGATTGCCACCCTCGCTCCGGCCGAGATCGCCCGCGTCAGGCAAGGGCGCGAGGAGGGGCTCTACCCCGTCGCCGCGCCAGAGATCCACGAAGGCATCGTTCTGCCAGTGGGCAATGCGCAAGGCCTCCCCCTGCTCCAGCAGGATCTCCGGGCGGCCATCGCCATCAAGATCGTCCAGCCCCAAGACCTCCACGCCCGATTCCTCAAAGCGCTTCGCGCCGTCGACACCGTCGAGCACCACGAGCCAGGTCTTGCCGTCGTTGTGCTCGTTGGTGACGGATGCCAGCACATAGCGTCGCCCATCACCCCCGAGATCGAGGAAGGGATCGGGCGCGCCAGGCGCGATTTTCACCTGGGTCTGGTACTGGTCTTCCACGCCACCGGCAATGTAGCGCCAGACCACTTGGGCCGCGTTGCCAACCACATCAATCCGCTCCGCTCCAGGCATGTGGGGATTGATCGACAGCAGCGAGGGGGCCGCGTCGCGCTCCACGGGGAGCATGGCCAGGGTGGCGTTGTAGGTGCGGATCATGGGCCATTCGATTTTGAGCTTGAGGGCGTTGTTCTCAATGTCGAAGAACCAGGCCTGCTGGTGGGACACCATCACCATTTCGGCGTGGCCGTCCTCATCGTAGTCCGTGAAAAAATGTTTGGGTTTGAAGAGCATGCCCTCCAGCCGCTGGTCGAAGCGGGGATTGGGCTGGACCACGCCCTTCTCGAAGCTGTAGAGAATGCCTTGTCCCCGCATGTTGCCACCAAACTGCACCTTGGGATGATCCCCGCTCCACCACGCGCAGAGCTGCACCCCCGGCACACCCGGCAGGATCGTCCCCAGCCGCTCTTCCGCCCCGAAGACATCGCTCATGGCGTAGAGCTTCACCGCCTCGCCCGTGGCCCCCGCCAGGACCCACCGGGTGCTTTCCAGACCGGTGTCCGACCACACCAGAATGCCCCGGGTGCCGTCGCCCGCCAGATCGCGCACATCGGTAATTTTGGCATTTGGCAGGTTGGCCGCCTCCCAGCGCTGTGTACCGTCGCGCCCCAGGCACACGATGCTCTGGTCCCGCGTGAGCAGGATTTCAGCCAGGCCGTCGCCGTCCACGTCGGCCACGCGCGCACGCTCCTGCTTCTTCTCCTTTGCGCCCAGGCTTAAGGACCAGGCTTCACGGGGAATGGCGCTGAAATGGCCGGGATCGGGATAAATGCCGGTCAGTTGAGGGTCGTGGCGGAAGAAGGGCCAGTCGCCCGGCCCGGCGGCGACCGGAAGTGTTGCCATCACCAGTAATGCAATACCAAAAAAATAGAGGGTGCCCTTCATGGCAACTGTCTCCCTTCGATTCCTTCGACCGACTGCGTGCGCGGCCTCACCAAACGGGAGGTCCGGGGCGCCCATCGGTCCGCTTGACTCGCTCCATGGCCTCCGCCTATAGTGCGCCGCATGAACACTACCACACAACAATACGCCAAAAAAGCCCTCCTTTCATCAACCTTGTTTCTACCTGCCCTGGCCGCCGCGCTCTGGGCGGGCGGACTGGCGGGAACGCAAAGCTTCCTCGCCGTACTGCTGGCCATCGGGCTCGCACTGGGGGCCTTCTGCTTCCTGCGGCGGCACGACGACCTGGTGCACGATTTCTTCCTGCCCATCCTCCTCTTTGCCGCCCTTGGCGGTATGACCTGGGCCGTGCGGGGATCTTCCGGCTATGGCTCGGCCAAGGGCTGTATCTTCGCCGGACTCATGTGGGGCGCGGCCTGGTGGTTCATCGCGCGCAACCCCGCCGGTCCACCCGCCCGGCGCTACGCCTCGGGCTGGGTCATCCTCGCCCTCACGATTGGCATCGGACTCTCGGGGGCGCGCGGCTGGGCACAGTGGTCCAATTTTTTTGCGGGCGAGCTTCAAACCAGCACCGACCCCTATGCGAGCGTGCCGATTACCCCGATCCATGGCTTCGTCTGGCTCTTCATCGCGGGCATGCCCTGGGCCGGAATCGGCGCATGTCTCCTCGCCTGGAGCGGCGAGGAAAAGCCCCTCGCCGCCTGGAAGTGGTCCGTACGCCTTTTCTGCGCCTTTGGCGGAGCCTTCTTTGCCTCGTGGCTCTTCGATACGTACCCGCAGTGGTTCCTGCCCCTTTACAGCACCATGAAGGATCGCTATGCGGATGCCGCGGCCAACCCAAATCTGCAGCGGGTGATCAATGACAACGGGGCCGCGATCCAGCACCTCGGCTTCTACCTCGGCTGCCTGCTCTTTGAGCTGGGCCGCCGGGACTGGAAAAATGTGACGCTGATTGCGACCGTCGGCGTGGTGAACGGCCTGGGCTGGTCGCTCCTCCAGAACTGGCACTGGGCCAAGACGCTCTGGCCGAATATGGAGAACCTCTGGCGCGGCTGGGAGTCCTCCGGCGGCATCAGCATCGGCATTGCTCTGGGCCTCGCCTACTACCTCGTCAATCGTCGCACGGCGCCCTGCGCCTGCGCCAAAGCGCCCGCGCGCAACGGCTTCCCCGTTTTCGGCGTCTGCGCCATGATCTTCATGATGGTGATCCTGCTGTGGTACGTCGTGGCCAATGCGGGCGGCCTCTTCAGCGCGGATTGGGCCACGCACCTGCCCTTCTGCGCCGTGCTCCTCTACGGCCTGGCCCTCTATTTCTTGCGCCTGCGCGCCACCTTGCTGGGCACGGCGGAATCCAGCGAACCCGCCATCCCCCGCCTCGGCCCGTGGGCCGTCCACTTCGGGCTCATGACCCTCATCGCCTGGTTCATGATGGGACCGCTGGAGTTCTTCGGAACGCCCAGCGCCGACACGCCCTGGTGGGCGCGATTTGATTACCTCTACCTGGGCGCAACCGCGCTCTACGGCACCCTCTTTTTCTTCACGGCCCTCTGGAAGACCCTCACCGTCCGGCCCGAGGAACAGGAAAGTATTGCACCCTTCTTCCAGCGCTACCCCAACCTCGACTGGCTCGCCGTCTATCTATTCCTGACGCTCATCGCGTGCAGTTTCCTCCGGGGCGAAGCGCCCGCCTGGAAAGGCTGGCTCTGGGTCGCCCAAGAGACGCCAGCCCCCTGGATCGGGATGCTCGGCCTGGCCTGTCTGGTCCTCTTCGGCGTGGTCTGGTGCGCATTCAGTTACTTCATTCCCCGCGAGGGTGAAGGAGGACTCGACCGCTTCGCCGTGCACCTTGGCCTGCTCGTCGGCCTGGGCCTTTCCATCAAGAACGGTACGCGCGGCTGGGCCAATAAACATCTGGATGGCGACGAGGATATGTGGGGCGACCTCTATTGGCGCTATGTCGGCCCTGCCATGCTGCTGGTGCTGGTGGTGATTGTCGGCCTGGCCCTGATGCGACGCTTCTTGACCCCGAAGGAGGGAGAGCGAGTTCCCCACGCCTGGGCCTTCATCATGCTCGTGCTGGTCGTGCAAAATGTCCTGTCGCACCTGGTAACCGGACCGTTGACGGACTGGAACGAGGCCATCTTCAACCTTTACTACGTGCTGCTCTTCTTCCTGACGGCGACCATTCTGTACCACTATCACTTCGTACAGACGTGGGTGCCTTTCCTCGTGGCCGGCATCGAGTCCGACGAAGTTGAAGATCTGGAAGCAGCAGAAACCTCCGACCCTTCGGGCGCCATCGCGGACGATGTGGATGAAGAGCCCATCGAGGAATCTGCTGAACCGGCAGACGATGAAATCGCAGAAACAATCGACGACGAAGTCCACGACGAAGAATCGCCGGTGCCGTTGGACGAGGATGAAGTTGTCTCAGACGAGATTGCAGAGAGCCTGGAGACGCCGTCGCCGGAAGGCCCACTCGCCGAGGAAGAGCCCAGCACCGCTCCGGAAGGGGAAATGGATGGGGAGCAGGCTGGCGTAGAGGATTTCGAGACGCATGAGCCGGAGGAGCCTCAGGCGGAAGTGGGCGCCGATGAGGCAGAGGCCCTTGAGACTACGGTCGAGGCAATCGCGACGACCGACGATGACGACGAAGCGGACCTTGATGTAACGCCCATGTTTGACGAGGATGAATTGCCCGCGGAAGCCGTGGAAGACGAGAATCGGGACGGTGAGCCGAAGGCGTGAGGATTGGAAGTCCGCGATGGGAGACTCCACGTCGGCTCAAGTGACCTGTTGAAACACCTCGAAGCAAGAGTCGATCAACTACTACGCGACTTTTGACCTCGAACGGGAAATGACGGAAGACAAACAGGGGCCGTCCCGCGTTTAACAATCGCGGTACGGCCCCGTGTCATTCACTTTACAGCTTTCACCAACGGTTCCGAGTTCTTCAGCAGCCAAGCTTCTGAGAGACGCGGCTGGTATCGCCAGTTCACGCCTTCCAGCCGGTTGTCGTCGAACGTGACGCTGAGTTTGCCATCCTCCACGAGTTCCGAGGGCACTGGGAATTCTTTCAAGGCGGGCGCCTCCGTCTCATAGTAGGACGCGGTCAATTCCTGCCCGTCGGCCCTTGGCTTCAGTTCGCCGAAGCCGGAGAAGCGGAGGATATAGTTCGCGCCGGGGTCCAGATCGGCATATTCCAGCGAGCCTGGCGTGCCACTGACCAGCCAGGAAAGGCGGAGGCGACTCATGCCATTGTCCCACCACCAGTACGAACCTGAATCGCCCTGACGTTCCGGATGGCGCACGACCCGGGGACTCTCGGCCACGTTGCCGATGTCGTCGTAGAAACTGCCGGGACCGGGATTCTCCCAGGCGCGCAATTCTTCCAGCCGTGCCCAGCGCCCTTCGAGCGTGGGCAGCGTGGAGACCTTGTGGAACTCATCTTCAAGCCAGAACCGGTTGTTCAGCGGGTAGTCCATGAAATCGAGCATGCATGCCCGCTGGGGGTGGATCGCGTGGTACTTCTCCACGCTCGACTGAAACTTTATCGTGGTGTAGAGATCGTCGAAGAGCCTGAAAAGACGGTTGCGAAGGTCCGGGCGTACTGGATCGGTCACTGCACGGGCCAGAATGGCTTCGGCGGCCTTCATCGCATCGCTGGGAAGGGGCCCCTCCATCGGCGCAAGGGCCGCAAGGGCCTCGTGCTCCAACGCCGACTCATAGGCGAGGCGCTCGCGCTGGTAGGCGTCGTAGTAGGCCCGGGTCAGCAGCATCTGCCAGCGCCAGTCGCCCTTCAGCTCGGGGCGTGACTTCTCCAGTTTCTGCCAGGCCGCAAGCGTGACCGGCACGCCTGCGTTATCGCGCAGGGCGCCTTGCCAGTTCTGCTCCAGCGCCAGTATACCATCGGCGATTTTCTCGGCCGAGGCCGGGCTGAAAAAGCAGCGGGCATAGTCCACCAGCAGTGCGCGCGGCTGCTGCTTTGAGTTCCACGCCAGGCCGCTCCAGATGGCTTTGTTCACGTCGTCGTGGCAGCCGTCGGAATAGCTCAGGAATCCGTCGGTGTGGGGGGCGGTCTTCGCAAAGACATCTGCGTAGAAAAGGGGCCGGGGATTGATGGGCTCGCGACCCGCCGTCAGCGCGAAGACCTGATCGAGATTCAGTTCGGGATACTGGCAACGCACCACATGCGTGATATCGGGATAGTCCCGCAGCTTGTAACGCGCGTCGATGCGCGCACGCAGATCCGGCAGCGGCGGACTTCCGGGACCCGCCACCACGCCGCCGAGCCACTCGGGCTTGTACTCGTCGAGCCATTTGAAGAAGTACTCCTGCTTCTCGCCTTCAAATCCCTGAAGGGACATCCAGATCTTCGCGTTGGGGTGGTACTTCGGCAGGATTTTTGACAGATCCTCCAGAAAGGGCATCACGTCGCTTGGATGATTGTCGCCGGGATCGCCGCCCGGGAAGAATATGGCATCGAGGCGGGGACAATCCTTGTAGAACGCTTCATGAAACGCGAGGGCGGCCGCGCGCTTTGCCGTGTCCTTCAGGTCGAAATCGGCGGGCGTCCACACCCAGTAGTCCACATCGTATTTGTCGCAGATCTTCGCCATCACCCGGTTCATCTCGGGGCGGCTCAGCGGCATGATGGGCGTGGGGCGTTCGTCTTGAAAGGGGATGTTTTCCACGCAATTGGTGCCGAAGAAGGCCATTTCGCGGATATACTGATCGAAGGTCTTCTCATCCCACGCATCGTAGCTGTTGGCCTGGGCGCGGTAGCCGAGCTGGTGCCCGCGGATGGCGTACTCGGGCACCTGGGTTGTGTTGATCGGCGCGGCCATCAGCACCCGGCCCTTCGACCATTCCAGCGTGCGGAGCAGGTGACCCACCCCGAAGAGCGCCCCGCGACGACCCTGTGCCGCCACGGTGATGCGGGGCGGCGCGCCTTCAGCAGTGCTGATCTTGAACCCTTCCTGACCAACGGCATCTTCCCGTGTTGCGGGGACGAACGCGATGGAACCTTGCCCGCCTTGTTCAGTAGCGACGGGCCAGGTGATCCCGGTGCGCTTTGAGATTTCTTCGGAGAGCACCTGCGCGGGTGTCGCGAACTCTTCATTTCCGGGTGCGACGACGATGACGATTTTGTTGAGGCTGGTCTGGGCGGCGTGTGTGTGTGCTGCGGCGAGAGCCAGTACTGCTACTAGAACAATTCTCATCATGCGATATACCTTTCTCTGCTGTATCGGGGCATTAATTTACAAATCAGGATAAGGCAAGAAAACGACGGATGTACCACGAACCGCCCTGTCGGGCAGATCGCGTGGCACACCTCATTGGTCGAGACCCTGCGACAAACCCTGCCCAATGGTCGTTCGCTGTCCGCTCCGTCCACCATGTCCACGCGGTCCACTTCGTCCACAAATGTCACACGACGTTACTGCTTAATCAGCCAAGCCTCCGCAAGCCTGGGCTGCTGACGCCAATTCACGCCGGGGAGCCGCTCCGCCGAGGGCATCACGAGCAATTCTCCATCCGCCGTGAGTTCTTTGGGCACGGGATACTCTTTGATCTCGCCGTTTTCTTTCCCGTAGCGGGTCGCGGTCAGTTCCTGATCGTCCGCGGTCACCTTCAAATCACCAAAACCGGAGAAGCGCACCACGTAACTGGCTTCCGAGTCCAGGTGCTCGTATTTCAGGCCTTCGCGCGGCCACGAGGTGACTTGCCAGGACAGACGCGCACGGCTGTGGCCCTCGTCCCACCAGGCGAAACCGCCGCTCATGGGCAGGGAGGTGTATTCGCGCACAACGTGCTTCTCTTTCGCCAGATTGCCGAGATCGTCGTAGAAGTTACCCGGCCCCGGGTTCTCCCAGGTGCGCACCTCCTCAAGCCGTGCCCATTGGGCGGCCTCGTCGGGCAGCGCCGCCACCTTCTCGAACTCATCCTCCAGCCACCAGCGGTTGTTCAGCGGGTAGTTCAGGAACTCTAGGCTGCACCCGCGCTCGGGGCCGCTGGCGCCATACTGCTCTGAGTCGGACTGCAGCCCGATGGATTTGAAGAGATCCGCATAGAGCGAGACGATGCGTTCTTCAAATCCGCGATTGTTCGGATTGGCCATGGTGAGATTCTTAAACGTATCGAGCGATTTCTTCATCGCCTCGGCGGGCGTGGGCGAATCCTCGGACTTTTCCAGGCAGGCGAGCGCCGTTCTCTCCAGTCCCTGCTCCCAGATAAAGCGGTCACGGGTATAGGCGTCATAGTACGCGCGCGTGACAAACATCTGCCAGCGCCAATTGTCTTTCAACTCGGGGTGAGCCGCCTCGAGGTCTTGCCAAAGGCCGAGCGTGGCTTCTATCGAGCCGTTGTTGCGAATCGGGCCATCCCAGTTATTCTCAAACGCCAGGAGTCCGTCCGCCGCTTTCTTTGCGGCGTCCGCGCCGAAAAAAGTGCGGCAATAGTCGATCATGATATCGCGGGGCTCCTGCGACGAGTCCCATCCGAGCTGGCTCCAGAGCACCTTGTTTGCGTCGTCGTGTACGCCGTCGGAATAACTGATAAATCCGTTCGTGTTCGGAGCGGTGCGCTCGAAGACTTTCTTGTAGAAGACTGGGCGCGCCATGATACATTCCCGACCGAGCGTCAGCGCGAAGGCCTGATCGAGATTCAACACGGGATACTGGCAGCGCACGATGTGGGTGATGTCTGGATAGTCCCGGAGCATGTACCGCTTGTCCAGCCGCGCGCGCACCTCACCCAGCGGCGGGCTACCTGGCCCGCCCACAACGCCGCCGAGCCACTCGGGCTTGTGGGCATCGATCCAGGCGAACATGGCGTCCAGTTTTTCCTCGCGAAATCCCTGGGGCGAGATCCAGACCTTGGCGTTCGGATGGTGCTTCTGGAGGAGCCTGGAAACCTGTTCGAGGAAGGGCATAACGTCGTCGGGGTGGTTGTCGCCCGGATCACCGCCAGGGAAGAACACGCCGTCCATGCGCGGGCAATCTATGTAGAGTTGCTCGTGGGCCTTCAGGGCCTCGTCGCGCCTGGCAGTGTCTTTCAAATCAAAGTCGGCGGGCGTCCACACCCAGTGCAGGAGATCGTACTTCGCGCAAAGCTCGCTGATGATGCGGTTCGCATCGCGACGACTCATCTTGAAATGGGGACTCACCCGATCATCCTGAAAAGGGATATTCTCGATTGCGTTGGTGCCGAAGAAGACCAGCTCGCGGAAGTACTGCTCAAACTGTTCCGGCGTCCACGCGTCCCAACTGTTGGCGGTGGTCCGGTAGCCGACCTGGTGGCCGCGGATGGGGTATTCGGGCTTCTGGGTTGTGTTGATTATGCCCAAGCGCACCTCGCCCTTACGCCAATCCAGATTCCGGATTATATAGCCTACGCCATAGAGCACGCCGCGCTCATCGGCCCCAACGACCCGAACGTGGTCCTTTTCTTCGTCCGTAGTGATTGTAAAACCTTCGGGGCCGGGTGCGACGGACGCATCGATTTCCAACTCAAAAACGGGCTTTGCATTGGGGATTTCATCGGCCCGCTTCCAGGTTAGACCCGTTCGTTTCTCCACCTCCTCCTGGAGCACCACCGCCGCCGTCTCCAGCGCCGGAGATTCGCCCTGAACGACGATCACGGCCTTGCTGACTTCGCTGCCTCTGCTCCAGGTAACCGACGGCGCAAACATCAGCGCCACGGCCACCAACCCGCTCGAAAAAATTGTCATAGCCTCGCTCTCCGTGTTCACCAGGTTTTTTAAACCACTATTTCTTTATCAACCAGACCTCCGATACCACGGTTCCGGCAGCGCCCGCGTCCTTCTCAAATACCAGATCAAGCGCGCCGTCGGCCGTGGCGCTCTGGGGAACGTCATATTCGAACTGCTGCGCGGTCGATACGGGAATTTCCACGTCGCGGGCGATATACGCTTCGTCCGCAAGCACACTCTGGGTCCGCTTTGCGTCCGTGGGGATCTCGGAGCGACGCATGCGCGGGGCCACCATGGTGACGCGCACGCGATAGGATGCCACCGGGTCCAGATCCGTGTAGCGGAAGGCCACTCCGCGCGCCTCGTCGCCGCCGTAGGCGATGGTGCTCTGGCTGGGGCGGTTGTTGGGATCCATGCGGGACGACGCGTCGAAGATGTCGCCTTTGATCAAGTGGGGCTGTCGCTCCGGGTTGCCCGCGTCGTCGTAGAATCCGCCGGGGCCAGCGTCTTCGTAGTGGGCGAGCTGGTGCAGTATTTCGGCGCGCGCATCGCCGCTGGCCGCCGCCGCCGCTTCAAATTGCTTTGCTGTCCAGCCCAGCGCCGTCAGGGCATTGTCCACCGCGAAGTATCCCTCGTTTCGAAGACCCATAGTGCGCTCGCTGTCTTCCCCCAATCGGCGGGCCTCATCTCTTAGCGCCGCCATATCGCCGGATTCAATCGGCTCCGCCATCAGCGCCTTGGCACGCTCCACCGCTATATCCGGCTCTTCTTTCGCCAGGGATTGCAGGGCGGCGTCGCGGGCAGTTTCGCCGCGCAGTTTCAACTGGAAATATTTATCCAGCGCGGCCTTTTGCATGTGCAGCATCCAGCGGAAATTGCCTCGCATAAGATTGGGGGGAATCTTCCAACCCGCCTCTTTCACCAGCAGGTAGTAGCGGTCTATGCCAGCGTTGGACGCGAGCGGCGCTTCCAGGTTTTTCTCCAGTTGCAAGAGCGCCTCCGCCATCAGCGGGGCGGCCTCTGCGCCGAAATGATAGGCGCAGTACTCGTTCAGCACGTCGTCCAGCGTACGGTTGGGGTTCCACAGCAGCCGATTCCACATGTATTGGTGGAACTCGTCGTGAAAACCTTCGGAGTAGATGATGTCGCCCTGGGAGAACGGCATGATGTCTTGAAAGATTCGGTAGAAGGCCGCGGGACGCGTGTGGAAGGTGCGGCGGTTGTACGCCTTCATTAGATGGGGATCAGGATGCTCCAGGTTGTACTGAGACCGAATCCAGTGGGACACGTCGCTGTAGTGGGTAATGGTTTGCTCCTTGGGAATATTGTTCAAAATCTCCGCGAGATAGCGGTTCACGGGCCCCACACCGGGATACTCCATCAGGTCTTCGCGCAGCTCATCGCGGAAATAGTGCGAGAGCGCGTTGCTGCCGGGGCCGTAGGCGATGCCCTGCACCCAAGCGCGCGGCTCGGCGTTGAGGTACGCAAAGATGGCCCGATCGCCCGCATTGCTCAGGTCCTGATTGGCGATTTCGATGATCGTGCCAGGGTGGTGCTTGAGCCAGATGGCGGCCACTTCCTCGCATAGGTGAATGAAGGTCTTTCCCCAGGGTTCACAGCGATCGCAGCGACACCCACCGGGATCGCCCGCGTAGAAGCGAAGGATTTCATGATTCTCCGTCCGCGCGAATTCCTCATCCCACTGCTTCATCAGGGCCGCGCGGGCTTCGGGCACGGAAGGACACACCCAGTCGGTTCCCTCCCAGCCTTCCAGACCGCCCGCTTTCCATGCCTCGGGAATTTCACCACGAAACTGGTTGGGACGATTTCCGCCCACGGTCATCAAATCGAACTCATGAAGGTATTCGAATTGTCGGCCGCCGGCGTATCCGATGTTGGCCCCCGAGAAGGCAAAGTCCAGAAAGTAATCCTGCCACTCTTTCTCGCTCCAACCGCGCGCACCGGTCAGCTCGCGCATGGTGCCGCCTTGATTGGCGGAAGAGCCCCGGTAGCGATAGGCGGGTGCGGCACTCATGTTGACCGCACCGATGGTGACCTCGTCTTCGCCATAGGTCAACTGGCGGAGCACCTCACCAGCGGCATAGAGCACGCCGCGGGCGTCGGCCCCTTCCGCTATCAGCAGAGGCTGCCCGTTAACTTCTACGAGCTTCAGCGCATAGCTCTCGGGGGCGGTACGCGCTACGCCGGGCAAGACGAGCCCATGGCGAGTCCCGATCTCCTTGAACATTCCGGCGCTGGTAGTGCGTCTTCCCAGGGCAATACATAGGTCTGCGCCGGGAGAGAATTCGCCCGATAGGCTCACCGAGACCCGGCTACGTCGCGTGATACGATCGCGCAGAATCTCCGCGACGCGAGCCTCCTGCCCGTCCCCACCGGACTCGCACACAATAACAATGCTTGATGCGCGAACTTCGGAAGCCTCTCCGGACGCGGCACCGGAAAAGACCAGTGCGGCGATTGCCGCTACAGCCAGAATCCGTTGCCACATGACATTCCTTCTCATAGGAAATCCTTCACATTAGCCAGGCCGGACCTGGCCCGTTTCCTTACAGCTGGGGTGTCTCGGCCGTTACCGCGTCGGTTCCGGACAACACCCATGCCTCGTTGAACCAAGCGTGCTTAATGGTCTTCCCTGCGAAAACCGCGTCGTTTTCGTGCGTATAGGTGATATGGATGTTACCGTCCTTCGTCTGGATCATGGTGGGATAGGAAGCGGTCCGCTTCTTGTCTTGCTCCTGTTCCAGCTTCTCCAGAAAGCGCTTACGCACCCACGTCTTCCCTTCGTCCTGGGACAAGTACAGGGAAAGCTGATGACGCCCGCGGGGCACGTCGTTTAACGCGAGCAGCCAGTTCCCACTCTTCAACGCGAGTGCGGCAACACTTGAGCCAGAATTGGGTATCCCCAGTTCAACTTCAGTCCACGTCATGCCGCCATCCTTGGATTCGGCGCACTTGGTGTCGGGTGAGTTGCGCATATACGCCATGATCTCGCCATTCTTCCGCTGAACAACGGAGGCCTGAATGCCGCGTTGTCCGAGGGGTCGGCTGAACTCCCAGGTCTGTCCCGCGTTCTCCGTGAAGGCCATCATGGAGCAACCGAAAGTGTCGGAATACAACGGGAGCATCATCCGCTTGTCCGATAGCATGATGGGAGGCTGACGCGGCATCCAGCCGAGGCGCTGAAAGAGTTTGTCGCCGTACTCCGCCTTGCGCTCTTCAATCCGGGAGAGCATCTCCGCCTTGCGCTCTTCGCTGATTAGGTTGGTGGTCTTAAGCTCTTCGAGTCGCTTTTCCATATTTTCGGCAAATACAGTGTCCGCGTCCTTCGGCAGACAGAAGAGCGCGTCCTGCCAGGTCCAGATCGGCGGACCATCGCCCTCGTAGTCCGTGGAGTAACGGTATTTGAGGAAGTAGCTCCGCACGAGATTGTCGATGGCGGAAATCCAGAACATCCACAGCCGGCCCTCTGAATCGATGTACATGGTGCAATTCTGATCGGGCAGGTTGTGGTTATCGGCCATCAGGAAGGGGGCGGACCAGGCAGACGCTCCCTTGTTCTTTCGCGCGCCGCTGATAACCAGCGTGTTGTCTGTCCGCTCGCCCTTGCCATGAAACCAGCAGACGATTAGGTCGCCCTTGGGCGTTTCTACAATACTGGACGAGTGATTGTGAAAGTCCTCGGGAGGAAACAGATGTTCGGATTCGTAAGTGGGCTCACGCTGTGCGGTCTGCGTTCCGGCAGCACCGTTGGTCTGGCAGCCGCCCAGTCCAATCAGGCACAGAGCGCCGAACAGAAGCGATGAAGCCAACAGGGCGAGGGATCGCCGGGATTCGATGGGTGCTGGTGCGGTTTCGTTCTTCATACGGGGACTCCCCATGGTTGTCCAAGGCCTCTCCAGAACAGGGTTCGGTGATTAGTATGCCCCCATTGAGGCTTGAGAGCAACAGGGTAGATCTCCATGGAACTGTGGACTTTTTCGCACAGTTGAAGTGCATCCGCTGCTCTGGTCTAATGGACCTTGCCCTTGCAGTAACTTTTCAGAATCTCCGGAGATGACAACCATGACATCCACACGCCGCCGCTTTCTCCTCCAGTCACTCGCCGGCGCCACGGCCTGGTCCCTGTTGCCGGGCTCACTGAAGGCCGAGGAACATGCCGCGACATCGTTGCGCCTTGCCCCGTTCCGTTTCGATGTGACGCCCCCCATGGGCCACTCCCTCTGCGGCGGCTGGATCAAACCGGTGGAAGCGGTGGACGACACTCTGGAAGCGATCGGTGTGGTGATTACCGGCGCGGGTGCGCCCATCGTGCTTTGCGCGGTGGATTGGACCGGGCTGCTCAA
Source organism: Candidatus Hydrogenedentales bacterium (assembly GCA_041859365.1). Taxonomy (GTDB): domain Bacteria; phylum Hydrogenedentota; class Hydrogenedentia; order Hydrogenedentales; family JAEUWI01; genus JAEUWI01. The sequence continues at coordinate 1,770 of JBHEKR010000321.1, read as the reverse complement.
TGACGCCCATATCCAGTGGCGGGCGGCGCTGGCGGAGGCGGCGGGAACGACCCCGGAGCGCGTCGCCGTGCAGTGCGTTCACCAGCACAACGCGCCTTTCGCCTGCCTGGAATCGGAGCGGGTGGTGCAGGCCCAGGGCGATCTTCCCCACATCGTCGATCTCGCCTTTTACTGCGAATGTCTCGCGCGGGGCAAGGCCGCCATTGCCGAGGCGCTTCCGAAGGCGCGGCCCTTAACCCACATCGCCCACGGTCAGGCCAAGGTTGATCAGGTCGCGTCGAACCGCCACGTCTCCCGCGATGCGGAAGGGCATGTGCTGTCCATGCGCGGCAGCAGTTGCACGGATGCGGCATTGATCGCGCTGCCGGAAGGCCTGATCGATCCGTGGCTCAAGACGGTCGCCTTTTTTGACGGCGACGAGAAGATCGCGGCCTGCCATTACTACGCCACCCACCCCATGAGCTACTACGGCGACGGACGGGTGACGAGTGACTTTGTGGGCCTCGCCCGCAAGCGGCGGCAGGCGGAAGAGCCGGACTGCACCCACATCTATTTTACGGGCTGCGCGGGCAACATTTCCGCGGGCAAGTACAACGACGGATCGAAGCCCGTGCGCCCCGTGCTGACCCAGCGCATTTACGACGGCATGGTGAAGGCCGAAGCCGAGTTGAAGCCCGCACCCATCGGCAAGATCGCCTGGCGCACAGTGGAAGTGCTGCCCAAGCCCCACCCCCAATATACCATCGCCGATCTCGAGGCGCAGATCGCTAACAAGGACAATGCCGTGGCAAACCGCAACCGCCCGTCATTCACCCTGACGTGGCTCCACCGCGCCGAGAAGAAAACGCCCATCGTGCTCAGCGCCCTGGCGATCGATGGTATCTCGCTGCTGCACCTGCCCGCCGAGTCGTTTATCGAGTACCAGCTCCGCGCCCAGAAACTTGCCCCGGGTCGCTTCGTGGCCACGGCGGCTTACGGCGATGGCGGCCCCTGGTATATCCCCGTGAAGGAGGAGTACCCCAACGGCGGCTACGAGGTCTCCGTGGCCTTCTGCGATCCGGAGGTGGATCCGGTGCTGACGGAGGGAATGCGATCACTGCTGGCCTGAGCCCGCCCCTACCAATCAACCCGTTCCAGGGTGCTATCTACGGGCCGGATGTTCAGGGGAATGTTCGCACCAAAGGCACTCTCTTCAGGAATCAGCGTGGAGCGGTTAAGTATTTCGTCGCCCGAAGGTGTTTGCAGCACCTTGTGAATTCGCGGCATGAAAAGCCCATCCCCGACTGGTATGGGATCCTCCCACACTTCTCCGCTGAGCGGAAACGCGGGCGTCTCCTGGACGTCGCCCAGATGGAATCGTTCAGGAGCAAAGCCACATCGTTCATTTAAGACGACATCAATCTGCCGTGTGGGAAACGACTTGCGGTTGTAGTACTCCTCGATCTCTATCCGGGGCTGGAACAGTCGCGCCATGCGCCACCGCAGCAACTCAAAGAAGCTGAAGCGAAACTCGGATGGATGGTAGTCCAATTGCATGCGCCCCACCACCGTCTCTCCTTCGGACAGACGGCTGAACTCCCAGGTCGGCGCATAACGGTCCGTCAAGAATCCGGTATCGAGCCACACATGGCTGGTCGCGATGGTCAGCGCCCAGAGACGCTCCCTGATTTCCGACGCGCGCGTTTCCCAGATTTCTTCCCGCGACGGGTCTTCCGGGGCATCTGCGTCGCCATCGTCACAGAAAAACTCGTTGTAGCATGGGTGCCAGCA
>JBHEKR010000254.1:0-11751 GCA_041859365.1 Candidatus Hydrogenedentales bacterium | reverse complement strand
TGCGGAAGCTGTTCAACACCTCGGGTATGGACTACAAGGCGCTGAGCATGAAGGACAAGCTGCCGACGATGAGCGAGAGCGAGGCGCTGGCGCTGCTGGCGTCGAATGGGAATCTGGTAAAGCGACCCTTCGTGCTGGGGGGTGGCGTGGCGATGGTGGGCTTCAAGGATGAGGTCTGGACGGAGGCCTTTGGAATTAAGAATTGAGAATTATGAATTAAGAATTCGGAGCCGCAGGGACTGACGCGCGCAAAGGTACCAGCTCCTGCCAGGGTATTCTCTGAATTCAGAAGGCCCTGTGAAAGCGGCTGGTTTGTTGCCGCGCGTGGCTGTCCCGTCGTCAGGGAAGCGAACGGGATACGCCAACGTATACCTTGGCCGCGACATTGCGCCTGAATACGGGCATTGTGATAGTGCCTGGTGCGCCTCGGCCATGACGGGACAGCCACGGACGTTGCCGTCAATGCCGCTCGGGTGCGAACCCCTTCAAGTTTACCAATTTTTATCGCTACCAGGGTGCGTCGGTCCGCGTCAGTCCCTCAGTTCAACCCGTAGAGGGGCAGGTATTTCTTTTCGAGGTACTTCATGAACGGCTCGGCGGAGGGGGCCTTGCCAGTAACGTGGGTGATGAGCTCGGAAGCGGTCATGCGACGGCCGACCTGATGGATGTTCGTGCGGAGCCAGGCGAGTAGTGGGGCGAAGCGACCGGCTTCGATGTCGCTCCACAGATCAGGCAGGGCCACCTCGATGGCTTCGAGGAACTGGGCGCCGTAGAGGTTACCCAGGGCGTAGGTCGGGAAGTAGCCGATGCTGCCGTGGGACCAGTGTATGTCCTGGAGGCAGCCCATGGCGTCATTGGGGACATCCAGGCCGAGGTATTGCTTCACTTTCGCGTTCCAGGCCTCGGGCACTTCGGACACCTTCATATTGCCTTCGATCAGTGCGCGCTCGATCTCGTAGCGCAGGATTACATGGAGGTTGTAGGTGCACTCGTCGGCTTCGACGCGGATGAAGCTGGGCTGGACGCGGTTGACGGCGCGATAGAGATCTTCCGGGGTCTTTCCATCCAGTTGGCCGGGGTAGGCCTTGATCAGGCGGGCGGTCTGGCGCTTCCAGAAGGGCAGGCTCTGGCCGACGATGTTTTCCCAGGTGAGGGATTGGGATTCGTGGATGCCGAGCGATATGGACTGGCCCAGGGGCGTGCGGCGATCACTCTCGCGAAGTCCCTGCTCGTAGAGCGCATGACCGCCCTCGTGCATGGAGCCCATGAGGCCGGAAAAGAGATCGCGCGGGTTGATGCGCGTGGTGATGCGCACATCGGTGATATCGAAGTTTGTACTGAAGGGGTGGACGGACTTGTCCTGACGCCCCGCATCGAAGTCGTAGCCCATTTCCTTGAGGATTTTGACGCTGAGCTTCCATTGCGCGTCGGGATTCCATTCCTGATCCAGCCAGGCCAGGTCGGGCTGGTTGGGCGCATTGACGATGCGATCCACCAGCGCACTCTGACGCGGAGCGAGATCGCCAAAGAGGCCGCCGAGGTAGTCAGCCGTCATGCCTCGCTCGTATTCATCGAGGAGCGCGTCGTAGGGCGAGTTCTCATACCCCAGATGATCAGCCTTCTCCAGCATGAGATCGACCATGCCCTGAAGGTGGGGCTGAAAGTCAGCGAAGTTCGAAGCCTCGCGGGCCTTCACCCAGGCTTCGTAGGCGCTGCTCTGGGCGATGGCGAGCTTCTGCACGAAGCTCTCGGGCAGTTTCGTGGCCACGGTGTAGTCGTGGAGGCCCTCGGAAACCATCTTGGCATCATCCCCAGTCAGGGTGCCACCCTCGTGGAGATCCCGGAGCAGATCACCGATTTCGGGCGATGTAAAGAGCCGGTGGGCGAGTCCCGACAGTGTGGCGAGCTGCTGTCCGCGACCTGGAGCGGCCTTGGGCGGCATCATGACTTCCTGGTCCCAATGCAGCAGTGAGATGGCGCTGTGGATGTCGCTGACTTCGCCCAGACGGGCCTTGAGGGTTTCCAACTTCTCCGAGGACATGGGGAGACTCCTGATATTTTGAGATTTTGTTATACTGCGCCGTCGATCGCGGATGGCGATCCTAACATCTGGCGGCTTCGGGTCGCCAGCCGATAATAAAACGCGCGCCGCTCGGGCGCGCTGGAGTTGTGCATGCAGATTTTGCTGGTGGTCTATTTGCTGGTGCGGGATACGCTTTTCTTCGTGCTGAATTTTGTTACCGAGGGGATTTCGGCGCTCAGTCTGCTGCTGGGCAGCCTGCTGTAGGGCATTTAAGGACCAGGGACCTAAAGGACTCAAGCGACTTAAAGGACCCGACGAAATGACCGAAGTCTATCGTCCCATAAGTCCTTTCTGTCGCTTAAGTCCTTTGTCCTTCAGACATGTTTCAGGTAGGCATTCTTGATCCGTTTGAGCAGCCGCTCCTGATCCATGGCCCATAGGTCGTCGGAGAAGATCTCTACTTCTATGAATCCCTTGAAGCCCGCTTTCTCCACCCAGCCTCGAATTTCGTTGATACGGATGCAGCCGTCGCCCATCATGGCGCGGTCAGTAAGCAGGTTGCGCGTGGGTACGCGCCAGTCGCACACGTGGAAGGCGAAGATGGTGCCCGTGGCGCGCTCGATCTCGGCCTTGAGGAAGTGGTCCCACCAGACATGGTACACGTCGATGGCGATGCCCACCTGCTCGCTGCCGAGCATGAGGATCATGTTGTTCGCCTGATCCATGGTGCTGACGGCGGAACGGTCGGCGGCGTACATGGGGTGGAGGGGCTCAATGGCCAAGCGCACGCCGGCGGCCTTTGCGTGGGGCACGATGGCGTGGATGCCTTCGGCGATCTGCTGGCGCTGGGTCTGGAGGTCGAGATCGGGGATGGCCCCGCAGACCAGCACCACGAGGGGCGCGCCGATTTCTGCGGCCTCGTCGATGATCTTGCGGTTGTCCGTGCGGGCCTGTTCACGCGCCATGCCTGCCGTGGCGGGGAAGAAGCCGCCCCGGCAGAGGCTGACCACTTCGAGGCCGGAGTCGCGGAGCATCTTGCCAGCTTCCTTCGCACCATAGGGCTCGATGTGATCCCGCCAAACGGTAATACCCTTTACGTCGGCGGCCTCATAGGCGGGCAGGGCCTCCTTGAGGGAGAGGGGCTTCGTGGTCATGGTGTGAACGCAGAGGCGCGAGGTATCGGTAAGCTGGTCGGGCATGGAATGAACCTTCAGGGGGAGTTGACGTAGTATGAGTTGAAAAGTTCACAATTATAGCACCTTACATGCGCGCTGCTCACGCAAGGGCGACCATGGAGAAGGCAGTGACGATGAAGATCAGCAGAGGACACTCACGCGCCGCGGTCGCGGGGCTTGCAGCGCTCACAGGACTTCTGTGCATCGCGTGGAAGGGGCCGTGGTTGATCGAAATGTTGGCGGAAGCAAGGATCGAGTCGAGCCTTCGCGCGGGCGGGCCCGATGACCTGCCTGAATTCTCCACGGTGCCCATTCGGGACGGAGAGAATCTGATAGGCGGGCGCGTCGAACTTACCTATCATGGATCTGACCGGCTTCCCGGTGTCTTCTACATGGCGCTGATGATCAAGGCGGATGCGGGCGAACCCATCACGGACTTCTTCGGCCAACGGGCAGGTTCGGTGAGTCCCTACGACCCCGAAGGACCCTTTATAAGGGAAGAGGTGCCCCGTTATCGAGGCACCTTTTCCATATTGCCTGAAGATCACGGCGATTTTTCGGCCGATTTTCCCCAATACCAAGACGGGCCCTTCGTGCTCACCTTCCGAAAATTTGAAGGGCGGAAGTACTGGCTGCGCAATGTGCCTCGGGGGCGCGCCTACCTCTGGTTCTACACGAGTTTCGACGGTTGGAGAGTCACGCAAATGCCCATCTGTGTGAGATTGGAGCCTCATCCCGGCGAGGCCACGCGGGTTGACCTCCTCGACGTCAATGCCCTGAGGACGTTTATTGAACTTTAGTTGCGACGCCGGAGCAGGCGGGCGGCGCGGCGCGCTAGGTCGTTCTTAACCTGCCGAGCTCAGCCGCGCGATGAGGGCCTCGACGGTGGCCTTCCAGAAGGGGAAATCGGGTTCGCTTTCCGCCCAGAGTGCGCGCAATTCGGAGTTGTCGCCCAGTACGGCGCGGACATGGAGCAGCGCGACTTCGCGGTAGGGCCGCGCATCGATCCACCGGTGCTCGGCGACCCAGCGCGCCACGTCCACCGGCAGGTCGCTAGCGGGGTGACCCAGAAGTGCGGCCACCACTTCAGCGGCGGCCAGGGCCTTGCAGGCGTCGGGATCGTCCAGGTAGTCGACGTTGCAGGGGGCCAACAATACCCGATCCACCGGACGGAACCCGGTACCTTCCATGAGCTCGCAGGCCCAATCCATCGCATCATCGTTATCAAAGTTGCCGATGCCCCAGCATCCCATGGTTCTCTCCTTGTCTGCCATCCAACAGAGGAGCGATCCTAGCGCCGCGTGCGGGGGAAAGGCAAGCGGTCGGGGGCGGGTCCAAACAGGATATTGTCATGGGTCCCCGCAGGTTGTAGACTAGAGGGGAGTCTGGAAATTCCACCCCGTAGTGCATTGTGAGAGCATCAGTCATGCATCGACGTAGTTCAGCCTGGGTTTCGGGAATGGTGGCGGCCACAATGGTCCTCTGCGCGCCCGCCGAAGAACCCCTCCAGTATAACCGCGACATCCGCCCCATCATTTCCAAGCATTGCTTTGCGTGCCATGGCCCCGATTCGGCCGCGCGCAAAGGCGAATTGCGCCTGGACCGGGCTGCGGATGCCCTGGCGGCGAAGGCGATTGTCCCTGGCGATGTGGCGGGCAGCGAGGCCATTGCGCGTATTTTCGCGACCGACGGCGACGACCTTATGCCGCCGCCCGAGGCGAAGCTGGAGCTGTCCGAGGCGCAGAAGGAAACCCTGAAGCGGTGGATCGCCCAGGGGGCCCAATACGAGAAGCACTGGGCCTTTATCCCGCCCCACGAACACCCCGTGCCTGCTGTGGCCGATGCGCCCACGCCCGAGGACGCCTTTATCCGCGCGCGCCTGGCGGCGGAGGGCCTCGCACCCGCGCCCGAAGCGCCGAAGGAGACGTTGATTCGCCGCGTGGCCTTCGACCTCACCGGGCTTCCGCCGACACTGCCCGAGATCGACGCCTACCTGGCCGACACGTCACCCGCGGCCTACGAGACGATGGTGGACCATTTCCTCAATGGCCCGAACTACGCGGAGCACATGACGAACCAGTGGCTGGACGTGGCGCGCTACGCAGACACCTTCGGCTACCAGGCGGATCGGGACAGCACGGTCTGGCCCTGGCGCGACTGGGTCATCCGCGCCTTCGATCAAAACATGCCCTACGACGAATTTATTCGCGCGCAGATTGCGGGGGATTTGCTGCCGAACGCCACGCAGGACCAGCGCCTGGCCACGGCCTTTAACCGGCTCCATCGCCAGACCAACGAAGGCGGCAGCGTGCTGGAGGAGTTTCGCGTGAACTACGTCGCCGATCGCGTCGAAACCTTTGCCACGGCTTTTCTCGGTCTGACGGCGGGCTGCGCGCGCTGTCACGATCACAAGTTTGACCCCATCTCGCAGGAGAACTATTTCCAGCTCTTCGCCTACTTCAACAATATCGACGAGTCGGGCATGTACTCCCACTTTACCGGGGCCATTCCCTCGCCCAGCATGTTTGTATACGGCGATGGCGAAAAGGAGCGCCACGAAGCACTTCGCGCCGCGATTTCCGGCCAGGAAGGCGAAGTAAATCAAGCGCGCACCGAAGCCGCGGTTCGATTTGAGGCGTGGCGGGCCGATCCCAATCGCACAGTGTCCGCGCCGGTGCCCGTGGTGGACTTGCCGCTGGAGGCGCAGGCCGAAGGAAAGACGCGCAACATCGCCGCAGAGGGCAGCGAGGCGACCCTTTCTCGCGCCCCGGAAAGCGTGGCGGGTCCCGAGGGCGGGGCGCTGCAATTCAACGGTGACAACGGCCTGGACCTTCTGTCGGCGGCGGCGGCCTTCGATCGCCATCAGCCCTTCAGTTTTTCCCTGTGGCTGCGGACGCCGGACCATGCCGCGCGCTACGTGATCTTTCACAAGAGCATGGCGGCGGAAGACGCGGCCAATCGGGGCTATGAATTCCTGTTATTGGAAGGCAAGCCCACCTTCAGCCTCTGCCACTTCTGGCCTGGCAACGCCATCCAGGTGCAGGCCCCCGCGATCCCCGCGAACACCTGGACCCACTGCACGATCACCTACGACGGCAGCTCCCGCGCGGATGGTGTCTCGATCTACATCGATGGCGCGCCAGCTCCGCTGACTATCGTTCGCGACGGTCTGAAGAAGTCCCTGCTCTATGAGTCCGAAGCCGACCCGGCGAAGCCACCGCTGCAATTGGCCATGCGCTTCCGCGATGCCGGCTTCCAGGGTGGGCGCATCGACAGCTTCAAGGTTTTCAATCGGCGTCTCACCGAGTTGGAGGCGCTCGCCCTCGCGGGCAAGGCTAATCTGGCGGCGGAAGTGGATCGACTTGCGGTGCAACCGCAGCCGGACGAGCGCCTCGTCTCCTACTACGCGGAAGCCGCGGATGAACCCCTTCGGGCGCAGTTGGCTGCGCTGGAGGTCGCCCGGAAAGAAGAGGCGGACTTTGTCAGCGGCGTGCGCGAGATCATGACGATGACGGAGATGGCCGACGTGCGCCCGGCCTACCGTCTGGAGCGCGGCGAGTACAACCACCGCGCCGAGGAGGTGCTGCCCGGCGTGCCGGATGAGATCCTGCCCATGGATCCCGCGCTGCCGCGCAATCGTCTGGGACTCGCGCAGTGGTTGACTGATCCGCGCAATCCCCTCACGGCGCGCGTTGCGGTGAACCGGCTCTGGCAGGATGTCTTCGGTCAGGGTCTCGTAAAGACCCAGGAAGATTTCGGCACGCGCAGCGTTCCGCCCACGTATCCGGAATTGCTCGATAGGCTCGCCCTCGATTTCATCGCCTCCGGCTGGGACGTAAAGGCCATGTTAAAGCGGATTGTCATGACCGCGACCTACCGACAAGATTCGACCGCGAGTCCGGCCCTGCTGGAGCGCGATCCCGACAACGCCCTTCTGGCGCGGGGTCCCAGCCACCGTATGAGCGCCGAGCAGATCCGGGACAACGCCCTTGCGAGTGCGGGACTGCTCGTGCTGAAGCAAGGCGGGCCCAGCGTGAAGCCCTACCAGCCCGAAGGGCTCTGGAAGGACGGCCCCACCTCGTCCTACAAGCCCGACACCGGAGAAGGCCTTTATCGCCGCAGTCTCTACATGTTTATCAAGCGCACCATGCCGCCGCCTTCATTGCTCACCTTCAACGCCACGGGGCGGGAATACTGCATCGTGCGGCGCGAATCCACCATGACGCCGCTCCAGGCGCTGGTGCTGCTCAACGACCCGCAATACATCGAAGCGGCGCGCGTGCTTGCGACGGAAGCCCTGGCCGCGGATGGCGAGGCGTGGATCACGACCGTGTTTCGCCGCCTCACGAGCCGCAAGCCCGACGGCGAAGAGTTGCGCATTCTTTCGGCGGCTTTCGACGAACAACGCAGCTATTTCGCGGGCGATCCCGAAGGGGCGAAGTCCTATCTCGCCATCGGCGAAAAGCCCCTGCCCGAAGGGGCCGATCCCGTCCAACTCGCGGCGGCCACGGCCCTGGCCCAGGCGATCATGAACCACGAGGAGTTTCAGGTAAAACAATGAACACGCCCAACCCCCTCTGCACCGGCTCCATCCCGCTTCTGGGCATGACGCGCCGGGAATGCCTCAGCAAAGTTGGCATGGGCCTCGGCGCCCTCGCCTTGGGCCAATTGCTCCACACCGACGCGGCCCGCGCGGCCGTGAGTGATAGCGCTCCCGCACTCGCGTCGCCCCACTTCGCGCCGAAGGCCAAGCGGGTGATCTATTTGTTCCAGAGCGGCGGTCCCTCGCAACTGGAGACATTCGATTACAAGCCTGCACTCGTGAAGCACAACGGCGAGCAACTGCCCGACTCCGTTCGTGCGGGTCAGCGCCTCACGGGCATGTCGGCGAATCAGGCGAGCCTGCCCATGGCGGGATCGATCTTCAACTTTGCCCAGCACGGGCAAAGCGGCGCTTGGATCAGCGAATTACTTCCCCACACCGCGAAGGTTGCGGATGAGTTGTGCATCATTCGCTCCATGTACACCGAGGCGATCAACCACGATCCCGCGATAACCTTTTTGCAAACCGGATCGCAGCTTTCAGGACGGCCCTGCATCGGCTCCTGGCTGAGTTATGGCCTGGGCTCGGAGAACGACAACTTGCCCTCCTTTGTTGTGCTCGTTACCAAGGACATGAGTGGCCAGCCGCTTTACGCGCGCCTCTGGGGCAACGGATTCCTGCCCGCGGCCCATCAGGGCGTGCGCTTTCGCTCGGGGAAGGACGCTGTGCTTTACCTGGAGAATCCCGAAGGCGTAAGCCGCGAAAGCCGCCGCAAGCTGCTGGACACCGTGAACGAATTGCACCTCCACAAACAGGCCCAGCGCAGCGACCCCGCATTGGAGGCCCGCATCGCCCAATACGAGATGGCCTTCCGCATGCAGGAGTCGGTGCCCGACGCCACGGACTTCTCCGACGAGCCGGAGCACATTTTCGAGCTCTACGGCGAGGACGCGCGGAACCCCGGCACCTACGCCGCGAACTGCTTGCTCGCGCGGCGATTGGCAGAGCGCGGCGTGCGTTTCATCCAGCTCTATCACCAGGACTGGGATCACCACGGCAACATTCCCGACGGCATGCGCAACATGACCAAGCTGACGGATCAGGGATCGGCGGCGCTGATCACGGATCTGAAGCAGCGCGGGATGCTCGACGACACGCTGGTGATATGGGGGGGCGAATTCGGGCGCACGAACTATTCTCAGGGCGAGCTGACGGCCACGAACTACGGCCGCGATCACCATCCGCGCTGTTTCTCCATGTGGATGGCGGGCGGCGGCGCAAAACCAGGCACAACCTACGGCGCGACGGACGATCTGGGTTACAACATCGCGGAAAACGGCGTCCACGTCCACGATTTCCACGCGACGCTGCTGCACCTGCTGGGTATTGACCACCAGCGGCTGACCTACGACTTTCAAGGCCGGGCATTTCGGCTGACGGATGTATTTGGGAACGTGGTGAAGGATGTGATTGCGTAATGTGGTGAGCCTTTGGTAGAGCGGCAGTGCAAAAATTAGGGAGTTGTTGATGGATTGGGAAAAGTATGATGCGGAGTGGGATGCGATTGGGCGTCGACCTGAGCCGAAAATGGAAGAGATAACCCTCGACCTGGTTCAGCAGATTCAGAATAGCGTTGGAAAGCGAATCTGTTTCTCTGCCTACTCTCGCCAATGCCCGAAACGGGTCCATGATAAGGGGTGGTACGTTGGAACTATGAATTGGCCATTTTCGCACGGAATAGAATCACTTGCCCCCGATTGTGAAATCAAGACGGATAGGCAAAAGGGAGAGCCCGCGATTTGGGTGCCCATAAAGAACGATACCGAATTTGAGAGGCTGGAAGAATGGGTCAGGGAGCAGGGAGACAGGGTTTTCTTGCGGGATTCCCTCGCGATTTCGGTAGCTCTTTCTGTCAATAGAGTTTCCAAGGAAGGCTACACAGCAGTGGGGGAATTGGAGTACAAGGCAAAGCAGCACCAAGACCCGATTGCTGTTAGCAAGTTAACGGAACTTTGTGCCGACGCCATTTTTGAATTGGCGCACTACAAGGACACATTGCATATTGCTGCCGTGCCGCCGAGTGCCGGTAAGAGCTTTCATCTGCCGACTGAGATTTGCACAAGATTGGCGACAGGTTGGGGGTTGAATAACATTTCAGCCGAATTCTCGCCAGTACAGAAAAAACCTTTGCGAGACCTGGAACTAGGTAGTAAGTGGGAGGAATGGGAATCCACGGGACTCAGAATGAATCGTGATTTGACCGATCAGGATGTGATTCTAATCGATGATCTGTATCAATCTGGAACGACCCTGCAATTTGTCGCGATGAAGCTCCAACAGGCCGGTGCGCGAAACGTGTTTGGCTTGTGCCTTGTAAAATCATGGGGTAATACGGATAATCAATGACAGGACGAATGTTTACCGACACTGGAGCAAGCCATGACAACGGACACGGCCCCTGACATCACGGAATTGACTCTTGATTCTGCAGCCTACCCTGAGAAGGTCAAGGCCCTTATGGGCACCAAGGCTCCGGCGTCGCTTTTCGCTGTTGGGAGCCTGCGACTCCTCGAAAAGGATGCGATAGGTTTCTGTGGCTCCCGAAAAGCCAGCGAACGCGGATTGGAAACGGTTCGGGACTGCGCATTCCAAGCGGCGAATGCTGGTGTTGTCGTGGTATCCGGCAATGCTGCGGGCGTAGATTTCAGCGCGCACTATGTGGCACTGGAGGCGGGCGGTGAAACTATTCTGGTCCTTCCCGAGGGTATCAATCATTTTCAGGTGAAACGCGCCTTGCGGCCCGTTTGGGATTGGGAACGTGTTCTTGTTCTGAGCCAGTTTCGACCAGATACACCATGGCGCGCGTTTCAGGCGATGAGCAGGAATCAGGTAATCATAGCCCTGAGCGGTGCTATGGTTGTCATCGAGGCTGGCGAAAAAGGCGGGACCATCAGTGCGGGATTGGACACACTGAAACTCAACATCCCCTTGTACGTCGCAGAATACAAGGACATGAATGAGATCGCCGTGGGAAATCGAACCTTAATCTCCAAAGGCGGAAAAAGTTTGCGCAGGAGCGCCACGACGGGGAAGGCCAATATGTCCAATGTCTTCAAAGATGTTCACCAAAAAGCTGGCTGGTCGCAACCGACGCCACAGTTGGGCCTATTTTGAACGGATTTTCGGTACGCAAATTCGTTGGCCGCAAGACAACGAAAAGAGCGCAAGGAAGTCTTTTCTTTGCGCTCTTTTCGTTCTATTGCGGCTAGAAATGTTCTCCCAGGCTATCTCCCCGACCACCAATCGTCGATGCTTTTCGTCAGCGCCTCCACGCGCTCCGGCTGCGCCCCCGCAAGGTTTTCCTTCTCCCACGGATCCGCCATGATGTTGTAGAGCTCCGGTGCTTCCCCATTCCGCGCGGGGAGAATCAACTTCCAGTCGCCTTCGATGGTCCAGCGGTAAAACAAGCTGGCCGCCGGGTTGTCGATATCCGCCACGTCGTGATCGTAGATCTCGCCGAAGACCTGATCGCGACCGGCGGGCGGTCCGCCCAGCAGGCTGACACCGGGCAGTTCCGGCGCGGGCGCAATACCGCAGGCGTCCAGGATGGTGGGCACGATGTCGATGCCGCTTACCAGCGCTGTGTCGTTGCGCGACGGTGCGACCTTCGCGGGCCAGTGGAAGATGATGGGCGTGCGAACACCGCCGTCGTAGGGCGAGCGCTTGCTCCGGGGCGCGAAGCCACGCTCGCTTTCATTTTGAATCCAGCCGTTGTCCGCAACATAGACAACAAGGGTGTTGTCCGCCACGCCCCGCTGCTCCAATAGCGTCATCAACTCGCCAATCGTCTCGTCGAACCACTCGCACATGGCCCAGTACTTCGCCACATGCTCCGAACGTCCTTCGGCGCGATACTTTTCCAGCAGACGCTCTGGCGGCGTGTGGGGCTCGTGGGGCAGGAAAGGCGCATACCACAGGAAGAAGGGCTTGCCCTTCGTCTCGTCGAGGAA
>JBHEKR010000074.1:0-2952 GCA_041859365.1 Candidatus Hydrogenedentales bacterium | reverse complement strand
GGGGAGACGGTGGATGCCCGCGATAAACTTGAGGGAAATGCCGGGAAGCTCGTCATGCTCCACTTTCCAGACGACCTTGCCTTCCGGGTCCACTTCCATGACCATGGCGGCCTGGTGCATGTCGCCGCAACTGATCAGGGTGTTGCCGTTGGGCAGGCGGATGGCCGTGTGGGGGCCGCCGGGGGCGGGAATTTCCCGGAGTACCTTGCCGTCCGGCCCGTACTCCCGCACCATCTCTTCGCCGGAGTGAGCGACGAGGTAATTGCCGTTCCCCAGCTTGCGCGCGTTGCGCATGTAGACGTGCCCGCCGTCCGTGCCCTCGGGCAGGAGGCGAAGCTCGCTCACGACTTTCCCGGCCGGATCCACTTCCAGCAGCCGCCCGGTGTTGCATTCGCCGATGAAGGTGTTGCCATTGGCCAGGCGCTGGCAGGCGTAGACTTCGCTCTGGGCGCTGTAGCGGAAGATCACTTCTTTGGCCTGATTCACTTCCGTTACCCCGGTGCCGGTGTTGAAGAGCAGGTTTCCGTTGGGCAGCATCCAGATCTCATCGCAGGCCCCGCCGGTATCGTATTCCCATTCGACGGCGCCATCCGCGTTGACGAGGAACACTTTGCTGCCGCTGTAATCGGCGGCGGCAAAGCGGTGTCCCTTGCCGGTCTGAATGGGTTGGGTTGTTTCCTGGGCCTGGGCGAGGCTCGGGCTGGCGAGGAAAAGGCACAGGGCCAGGGCCCCAGTCAATGAAGGTAGCACACGACGCATTTGATCATTCTCCCGACCTGAACGTTGAACCGCAAATGTACGCAAATACGCGCAAATTTTTGTGGCATGTGATGAAAAGAGTTTGGAACCGCGAATGAACGCGAATTTTTGGTGATCAAACTTCATGGGAAACTTCACTGAAATCTTTGAAATGCGGATTCGATGCGTTCGCCAATCTATCGGCGGTCGATGGGGTACATGATCTTGAATTTACTCCAGCGCGGGTCCTGCTATGCGCTCGCCCCGTTGCTGGCGGGCCTGGTCTTCCGGCGAAAAGGTGCCGTAGAAGAGGGCGTTGGCGTCCATCCACGTCACCAGGCGGTCGAAGTCTTCCTGCTGAAGCTGGACCCCTTCGTGTCCGGCCCGGAGCATCGTCATCAGATCGCTGGCCCGTGCGCCAAAGCGGTCGGCGCCGGCGGCGGGTTCGCTGTTGGCCTCCAGGCTCGGACCCCAGGCGGAGAAGGGCACACGCCGCGCCAGCACCTCATAAGATTTCGTGTAGTGCCCTTCGGGCGCGCCGGTCAGCACGATTGGGGCCTTTCCCGGCGCGACTTCCTGATTTTCCCCGTGGCACGACACGCAATGGCGATCGAGCACCGGTTGGACCAGGAGAGGATAGCTCAGGGGTTTGGAGCCGTCCGGACCCGGCTTGATGGTGGAGGGCGGACGGTTCAGGGCGATGCCCACGGGCACATGGGGCGGCGCAGTCATTCGGTTCTCGTGGCAGCCCACGCAGGAGGCTTTTTCTCCGGGCTGGAGATAGGTGACGCTGCGCATGGTGTGAATGGACTGTCCCTGTTCGTCCAGCACCTGGAAACTCAGGGGGATGCCCGCGGGTGCCCGGAAATAGACGGAGCCATCGGGTTCGACGGGGACGGTGCCGAGCACCTGTTTTCCGGGGGAGGCATTGGCGAGGCCCACGGAGGGGTTGTTCGCATTGGGGGTGGTCTTGGGCAGCACCTGAAGGATGCGCATGGCCTTGACGGCGCCCGCTGGTAGCGTCACGTTGCTTTCATAGACATTCTGTACGTAGAAGGTGCCTTCCTGGCCGAGTTTGGGGTCCAGCATGCCCGGAAGCACATGGGGCCGGGGACGCGGGCGAATGGGGACGGGCCACTGGCTCGCGATGTTCAGGTCGCGGTAGAGGAGTTCCTTGTTGCCGAAGGCGTCCACCAGATAGAGACCAAACATGTTGGCGCGGTTTCCGTCAGGCTCGCCGATGAGGGCGTCGAAGCTGTACGCCGCGAGGAAGTAGTCTTCCGAAAGGGGCCAGGGACTCCGATAGCAGTGGCCCGGCCAGCGTTTTTCCTCTTCTGGCGTGGCGTACTCCGCAGGACTTCCCGGCGCGTGCCAGTTGTTGGGGGCCACATGGGTCTCGCTTTCCGGGAAGGGCGCATCCGGGGTAAGGCGCGTGATGGGTTCGGCCCCGTCAACACCCTTGGTCGTATCGAGGAGAATGATCGAGCCCGCGGTCATGGCGTGGTGCGCGGCGGCCGTAGCCATCACGTGGGAGGAGCCAGGCACGGAGCGGGCCTCCCACACGCCCACGGGGCTGAGGGTGTTGTTACCATAGTAGGCGAGGGGCGAGCTGCCATCCGGGCGGGTGGTCCAGAGCTGCTGGTAGTGAACCGCATTGCGATCCACATAGTCCCAACGCGTGTAGATGACCCGGCCATCCTCCAGCACCGCGGGGTCCCATTCCTGGGTCTCGTGGTAGGAGATGGTGCGCGGTTCACTGCCATCCGCTTCGGCGGTGGCCAGCGTATACACCTCGCAGGGACCCGCGCCGCAACGATGAAAGCCGCCGCGCCGCGTGGAGATGAAGATGAGCTTGCCACTGGGAAGCTCTTTTGGGGAGAAGTCGTTATAGGGCCCATCAGTTATCTGGCGGAGACCCGTGCCATCGGGCTGGATTTCGTACAGATGGTAGAAGCGCTCAAGCCGCCCCGGATCGGTCTTCGGGATCATGCTCGTCACGGCGCAGAAGGCGAATAGGATGCGGTCGCCCGTGTAGGTGACCTCGGGCTGCATGTAGCTGCCTTCCGGAAGCTGGCCCACCGTGAGTCCACGGGCCGCCATGCTTCGCCCGGGGTTGTCCAGCACGAAGAGTCCGCCGCCCGGTCGGGCGCAACGGCCATAGTACTGGGTGAGCTGGTGGCTCATATCCGAGGAGACGTGCTTGGTAAAGAG
This sequence comes from Candidatus Hydrogenedentales bacterium, assembly GCA_041859365.1. GTDB lineage: Bacteria > Hydrogenedentota > Hydrogenedentia > Hydrogenedentales > JAEUWI01 > JAEUWI01. The sequence continues at coordinate 3 of JBHEKR010000074.1, read as the reverse complement.
TAG
>JBHEKR010000529.1:0-14889 GCA_041859365.1 Candidatus Hydrogenedentales bacterium | reverse complement strand
GCCTGCGCTCAACTCCTCATAAAGTGGCCGCCTTCCCTCGGAAAGGGTGGCCGCTTTCCCTCGGAATCGGTGGCCGCTTTCCGTCGGAATGAGTGGCCGCCTTCCCTCGGAATCGGTGGCCGCATTGCGTCGGATTACGCACGTGCGCAAGTGAGCGAAAAAGCAACCGCGTCGTGAAGAGGAAAGCAAACGGCAACAGGCGCAGCATCCCGATCTGGCGTTGACGGACATGTACAACGTGCTGGAAAAGCTGCGGAGCGGCGAGGCCCTGACGGCGAAGGAGCAGACCATCCACACGCAGGGACTGGTGTCGGTGTTGAAAGAGATCCACGACGACCTGGACCGGGCCGTGTTTGACGCCTACGGCTGGCCCCATGATCTCGATGACGCGGCCATCCTGGAGCGGCTCGTGGCCCTGAACGCCGAGCGGGCCGCCGAGGAGCGTCAGGGGAAGATTCGGTGGTTGCGGCCCGAGTACCAGTGTCCCGCAGGGACGGCGACCCAGACCACGACCGTGGCGGCGGCGTCCGTCGCGGCGGTGGAGGCCCAGGCACCCACGAAGCGCCCGTGGCCCAAGGGTCTGGCCGAGCAGGCCCAATCCGTGCGCGGTGCGTTGGACGCGTTCAACGGCCCCGCCACGGCGGAGCAAGTCGCCCGGAGTTTCAAGAGCGCCCGCAGCGAGCGCGTGGTGGAGTTGCTGGATACCCTGGTGTCGCTGGGGCAGTGTCGGGCATTGGAGGATGGGCGGTACGTGGTGTAAGGGAGCTAGCCCGGGCGCTCACGGAAACTCAAATCTGCGGACGTGCCACACGATTGCGAGGTACGAGCATTCGTGTGCGCTGAGGGAGGCGATTGTGGGGGTTCCACGCGCGCCTCTACGAACGATTTGACCCGATGCTTTGCCAGGCTTGGGATTTATGAGCGTGTGCTTGATTGTGCGAGTTCAGGAAACAAACCGCTCGTTCAGGTGACTCCGAACGTGCAGGTCAATTGCGCTCCAGGCACACGAATGCTCGTGCCTCGCAATCGTGTGGCACGATACGAATTGGCGTCCCTGCTCGGCTCGCAGTCGCTATTGACAATACCGCCAGAATGGGGATGTCTGGCGTTGCGAAGCCAGCCCGGACGCTCACGATAACTGGGATTTGCAGACGTGCCACGCGATTGCGAGGTACGAGCATTCGTGTGCGCTGAGTGAGGCGATTGTGGGGGTTCCACGCGCGTCTCTACGAGCGATTTGATCTGTTACTTCGCCAGGCTTGGGGGATCCTAAGCGTGCTTGTTGGTGTGAGCATCTAGAACAAGCCGCTCGTTCCGGTGGTTGTGAACGTGCGGGTCAGTCTTGCTCCAGGCACACGAACGCTCGTCCCTCGCGATCGTGTGGCACACCTGCTCGGTTGGGAACTCCTTGATAGTGCGAGTCGGGGCCCCTTGTTCAAATCGGGAAGGAGTCGCGATCAATCCGCAAAGGTCCGCTCCCCTCTGTAGTCCATTCGCGGGCACTGGACCATGCCCAGGCTTCCGGCTCCGTGCATAACCCCGCGATGACTGGATTGTTATGGATGTATTCTACAATCTTTCTTGTAGCTTCCCGCGATACGACATTGTGATCGTAACCATTCGCCGCCATCCAAAAGCGATACGGCGTTCCCGCCTCCCCAGTGGCCAGATGTTTCAGGCCAGCGGGATTCTCCCGGCGCAGATAATTCATCGCCTTGCGCGAGACCGATACTTTGATCGCCGACTCGATCTTGCCCATGTCGTCCTCTTCACCCGTCGGGAAGATCAGTAGATGCACGTGAGTCGGCAAGATCGCGTAGGCCCATAGGTGGAAGCCGAATTTCACCCGTGCTCGCTCCAGCGCATCGACTACATACTGACACGTGCGGTCTCGAGAGAGAAATGCGCGCTTCCGAAAGCAAGAGAAGGTCAGAAAATGGGCCTCGCCCGGTACATTTTGAAACTTGAAGGTACGTCGATAAACTGTACGTTTGACCACCCGAAAATACCTCCCTTATTTGCCCAAGCCTATGTGTCAATAAGGCTAACCTGAACTGGCGGTCTTGTCAATAGTGACTTCGAGTCAACGACTTCGAGTCAATGGGTGACGCCGATTCGTAGCGTGCCACACGATCGCGAGGTACGAGCGTTCGTGTGCCTGGAGCGAAACTGACTTAAACGATCACAGCCACCTGATCGAGCGTTGTGTTCCCGACACTTACACCATCAAGTACACTTCGAATTCCCAGCCCTCATACCGAATCGGATCAAATCGCTCGTAGAGGCGCGCGTCGAAGGTCGACGTTTGCCTCCCTCGGCGCACACGAATGCTCGTTCCTCGCAATCATGTGGCACGCCCGTTGGGCCGTCGTGACCTGCTGGACAGTTAGCTCGCTTCCGCGGGCGCGGCGGTAGCCGCCCCCACCAGCTCCCCTTCGAGCCAGTGTCCGCTGTGGTTGGTTACGCGGACGCTCACCATGTCGCCGATTTCGTGATCGGGTGCGTGGACGGTGATGGGGCGGTAGCTGTCGGTGCGGCCGTTGAGCCAGCCTTGCTTGCGGGGGTGGGCGGCGTCGATGAGGACTTCTTGGGTGGTGCCGTGGTAGGCGCTGAGCTTTTCCGCGTCGATGGCGTGTTGTAGTTCGAGGACGTGGGCGAGGCGTTCTTCTTTGACTTCGCGGGGCACGTCGTCTTCGAGGGCTTCGGCCTCGGTGCCGGGGCGCGGAGAATACTTGAAGGCGAAGACCTGGCCGTAGCGCACTTCGCGGATGCAGTACATCGTTCGCTCGAAGTCTTCTTCGGTCTCGCCGGGGAAGCCCACGATGAGGTCGGTGCTCAGCTCCACGGTGGGGCAGACCCTCTGAAGGTACTTCACCTTCTCCAGGTATTCGTCCAGCGTGTGGTTGCGGCGCATGGCGTCGAGGATCCGGTCGCTGCCGGCCTGGAAGGGGAGGTGGAGGTTCTTCGCGATGGTCTTACGCGCCGCCATGAGATCGGAGAGGTCGTTGTTCCAATCCTTCGGGTGGGGAGAGGTGAAGCGAATGCGCTTGAGGCCCTTAATCTGGGACACGTCGTCGAGGAGTTCGTAGAAGCGATAATCGGCGGAGGCGCGGTAGGAGTTGACGTTCTGGCCGAGGAGCCAGATTTCCTTTGCGCCGTTGCGGACGAGGGCTTTGGCTTCCTGGAGCACGTTGTTGTTCTCGCGGGAGACTTCGCGCCCGCGGGTGAAGGGGACGATGCAGTAGGTGCACATGTTGTTGCACCCCTTCGTAATCGCGATGTAGGCCTTGATGCCTTCCACGTGGCCGCGCTCGATCCACTCCTCCGGGATGAAATTCTGGATCTTGTGGTCGCGGGGCATCCACTTCGTGTTGCAGACGCGCTCGCCCGCCTTCACTTGCGCGATCATCTCGGGGAGCTTGAAGAAGTTGTCGGGGCCGAAAACCATGTCAATGGATTTGTCGCGCTTCAGGATCTTTTCGCCTTCCTGCTGGGCGACGCAGCCGGCGACGGCGATGATGAGGCTGGGGTCGGCCTTTTTGCGGTCGCGCAGGGTTCCCACGAGGCTGTAGACCTTATTTTCGGGATTCTGTCGCACGGAGCAGGTGTTCACGACGATGAGACTGGCCGTATCCTGATCGTCGGTGATTTCGTAGCCCTGCTGTTCGAGCACGCCGCGCATCTGGTAGCTGTCGTGCTCGTTCATCTGGCAACCGTAGGTCTTGATGTATGCTTTTTCGGCCATGGGGCAATTCTCAAGGGGTAAACAATTGGTGGGCAAGGGCTTAAAGGGGCCTTGCGTTTCCACGGGGACGTCGCCTAGTATAGCATCCGACCGGTAAATGGGTCAAAAGGACTTGAAATCGGAGGTCGCTATGTTCGCGTGGATTACCCGCCTGTTCGGGCCTGGCGCGGCATCAACGAAGGAGTGGGAACACGTGTTGGAACTGGATAGCTCGGAAGCCCTGGCTTCCTGCCTGGCTCGGAGCGAATCGGGGCCGGTTTTTGTTTTCAAGCACAGCACCCGATGCCCGATCTCTTCGCGGGCCCATTCCGAGGTGGGGCGTTATATCGAGGAGGCGGGGGAGTTGGGCCTGCCGGTATACCTGAACTACGTGGTGGAGTCGCGCCCGGTGTCGAACGAGATAGAGCGGACTCTGGGGGTGCGCCATGAATCACCCCAGTTATTGCTGGTCAACGGGGGCAAAGTCTCGTGGCATACGTCCCATGGGGGTATCCGTGCGGAGGCGATGGTTCAGGCGGCGGTCAGCGCCCAAAAGGGTGAATGAATTTTTAGTGTTGACACCGTGACAGTTTTGTGGCATCCTTCTTGTGGCTGCTGTAGTTACAGCGATGCCATCCTCAACGGATGGGACGGAACTGTATTATATTCATACATCTGACGCTTGCCGTCGAACCATTTATTCGCCTTTTATATCCCCTCGTCCCAACGTTGGGGCTTTTTTTTTGTCAGCCTGTCAAAACTGTTCAAACGCCCATCCATTCTGCTATAACACCGCTATCCAACTTAACCCGTCCTGGCGATTCTGCGTGAGTGACCGTGTCACTCTTCGTCGTTGGCTTTCGACGGGAGCGCGCCAAGGAGGTTATATGGCTCTGAGTATTCTAATTGTCGAAGATGACTTTACCAGCCGTCGGGTGTTGAGCCATATCCTCGAGTCTTTTGGGGTTTGCGACGTCGCCATTGACGGCGAAGAGGCGGTTGAAGCGGTGCGTCTGGGCCTGGAGGGGGAGGCCCGTTACGATCTGATCTGTCTGGATATCATGATGCCTCGAATGGACGGACAGTCGGCCTTGAAGGCTATCCGGAAGCTGGAGGAGTCCCACGGGATTGCACCGGGAACGGGGGCGAAGATCATTATCACGAGCGCACTCGACGATTCGAAAAACGTATTGGAGGCCTTCCGGTCCCAGTGCGATGGCTATATCGTCAAGCCCTATGACAAGCAAAAGATATCGGCGGAGCTCAAGGAGCAGGGTCTGATTCAAGTTTAGTTCGCGCTACGCCGGGTGGGTCAACGCGAGCAATTTTCCGGGGATGGATCTGAGGGGGAGCACGTGGTCCACGGCTCCGAGTGCGATGGCCTCGCGCGGCATGCCAAATACCACGCAGGATTTTTCGTCCTGTGCGATATTGATGGCCCCGGCGTCGCGCATGGCTTTCATTCCCTTCGCCCCATCGCGTCCCATGCCTGTGAGTATAACGCCAATCGCGCTGCGGCCCGCGTGGCGCGCCACCGATTGAAAGAGGACGTCGACGGAGGGGCGGTGGCGGGTGACGCGTGGTCCCCCCTGAACCTCAACGAAGAAGTGGGCGCCCGCGCGGTTCAGGAGCATGTGGCGGTTGCCGGGGGCGATGAGCGCGCGGCCCGGCCCCACGCGGTCGCCGTCTTCCGCTTCCTTGACCTCCATGGCGCAGCGCTGATCCAGGCGTTCGGCGAAGGCGCGGGTGAAGTGCTCCGGCATATGCTGTACGATGACCATCCCGGGGAAATTTCCGGGCAGGGCCATGAGGAGTTCGAGGAGCGCCTCGGTTCCCCCGGTGGACGCGCCCACGGCGACGACTGCTCTTGGGACCGGTATCATGGCGCGGCCACCCCGAGGGCGCGTGAGTACGCCGGAAGTGCCGACGCGCACCGCGCTGATTGAGAGACGCCGTACGTCTGCCGAAACGCGTTGACGTGGAAGCGGGTGAGCCACGTCCTTATTGAAATTGACCCTGCTATTCCCGAATCTCCAGATTGAGCAGCACGGGAAAGTCGTCGGCGATACAGTGGACCGTTCCGGGGCGGGCCGCGAGCTCGTCCCAGGCTTCCGCGGTGCAATTTTGGACTTCGGGAACGGTCAGGTCGAATACAGGCTCGTCCCCGGCGATTGCGGTCAGGACGTTCCCACAAGTCACGTTAAGCAATTCCTTCAAGGCGTCGCAGGCGGCGATTTCACCGAGCTCGTCCTCGGGATTGAGCCCGAGCACGTTCGCGGCAAGCACGGGGGCCATCTCGCGGGGAACGGCCAGGGTGACAGTGCCGGAGCAGGGTCCCTGGAAAGACATGTTGGTGTACAAAGGGTCTGGCGGCGCCGGGGCCTCGTCGGAATCGGGCGGCTCGACAAACATGAAGGCGATTTGTTCGAGGACTTCCGAGAAAACCCGGATCAGTGTTTCATTGTGTTCAGGATTCACCGGTGTCTCCTCCCAGGAGTTCTTCGACGACAGCCTTTACTTTTTCGGGGGTGAAGGGCTTTCGGATGTAGGCCCGGACACCTTTGCTGAGGAGATCGTCAATGCGGGTTTTACTCCCCTCGGTGGACACGACCACAACGGGCACGGTGCCGAGCAGGTCGCTTTCCTGCATGCGCTCAATCATTTCGACACCGCCCATGACGGGCATGTTGATATCGGAGAAAACGAGATCGATCCAGTTGTTCTTCATGACTTCCAGGGCCTCCTCGCCGTTGGAGGCCTGGTGGAGGGCTGCAACGGCCACACCGGCCATTTCCAGTGTCCGGGCGATGACGGCCCGGACAGTCTCCGAATCATCCACAATCAAGATGTTGTAGGGCATGCGAGTCTCCTCAAGAGCTCTCTGGCAGTTGATGCTGGATTTGAGCGAGGCCGGTCAGCATGTTGCATGCCGCGCGCTCCAGCATAACATGGTCCGCATTCAGGCGCGACAGGGCATTTGCACTCGGCTTATAGTTCAATCCGTCGATACCGCCGCCCAAGCCGAATCCAGCACTCAGGTGGCTAGCGGTGTGGACGAGATCGACGGCATAGTGATCGCCCTGAAGGCGGTCGGGATCGTGGTGCCACCGGACGACCTCGATGATGTTCTCCGGCACATTCCAGGCTTCGAGCAGGAGGGCGCCGACTTCGGCGTGATCGATTCCGAGCACCCGTTGCTCCGCCACCTCAAAGGAAAGGCCCTCTTCGGCGGCGAGGCGAAGAACGGGCTCGGCGTCGATTTCGAGGAAGGAGCCGAGGACGATTTTTCCGATGTCGGCCAGTAGTCCCGCAGTAAAAGTATGATCCGGCGCGGGTCGCCCGCAGAGGACCGCCATCTGTTCGGCGCCGATGGCGACGGCCATCGAATGGCGGATCAACTGACCTGCGGGAAGGCCGTAGCCCAGCAGGGGCTGGCGGGCAATGGGAAATACGGAAGAGGCGAGGACCAGTTGTAGAATTCGGTCCGTACCAAACAGCACCCCGGCATCGCGCAAGGTCCCGATGGTTCGGGGGCCGGCGAAGTAGGCCGTATTGGCAAGCCGGAGCACCTCGGTGGTGAGCACGGGGTCGTATTCGATGGCCTCCATGAGGGCGCCGATCCCGATATCGGGATCCTGAAGCAGGTGGAGCACCCGGGTGGCGGCGGCGGGCAGCGCCGGTATGTCCGGGATTCGCTGTATGACGAGGTCCCGGATACTCATGGCGCCGCCTTGGACCGGGCGGTGCAAATCTCATGGGGGGCGGCGCCCGGTTTGAGTGTCGCGATCGTCGAGTGGTCGTTGTGAGACCAGTCGTTTGCACTAGAGCTCATATTCAACCCCTCCCGAGCGGAGCAGCGTCACCCCGGTTTCCATGTTGAGGCTCATCGTGCGCGCTTTGGTTCCCCCGGTCTCCTCGCCCTGGATGAGGATCTGATTTTTCCAGAGCAGTTTTCGGACGATAACCTGATTGCGCTCGCCGATGTTGAAGCTTCCATTGTTGTCGAGCAGGCTGGCGGCGCCGGCAACCTTGGCAATGAGATTGCGCTTTTCGGCGCCCATATTGAGCAGGGTGGTGAGGAGCAGGGGGACGCCCGTATCGGTGAACATGCAGGGCCTCTCGATGGCCCGTGCGGGATCGATTTTGGAGAGGGGCAGCATGCAGTGAATCAGTCCGCCAATGCGCAATCGAGGTTCGTAGAGGGTGAGCCCGATGCAGGAGCCAAGGGAGTAGGTTATGATCACGTCCTCGGGTTTGTCAGAGACGATCATTTCGGAAATGCCGACGACGTACTTCATGGGAAGTTCCAGCGGGGCGTGCGGCCATCCGGCGATTCGCCAGTGCGAAATGGAGCGGTGTCCTTCACAGGCTGGCCTTTCTATAGACGGCGGGCTGGACCAGGGTCAGGGGGCTCACGATGCCGGAGAGGCTCTCGGAGTGGCCAATCATCAGGTAGCCGCCGGGTTTGAGGAGGCGGCTGATTTCCAGCACGAGTTTACGGCGGACCTCATTGTCGAAGTAGATCATCACATTGCGGCAGAAGACCACGTCAAAGGGGCCTTTCATGGGAAAGGGCGGTTCCGAGAGATTCAGGCGATTGTAGGAAACAATGCGCTTGAGATCGTCGTTCACCTGGTAGTCGGCATCGGGTCCGCCGCCGAGCTTGCGGAAGTATTTCTGGAGGAGGGGACGGGGAACGGGTTCGACTTTAGTGGCGGGATAGATGCCTTGTCGCGCGGTTTCCAGGACGCGGGTGGAGATATCGGTTGCGAGGAGGCGGAAGTCCGGGTGGGAACCGCCGAGGGCTTCGAGCACGGTCATGGCGAGCGTATAGGGCTCTTCGCCCGTGGAACTGGCGGCGCACCAAATTCTGAATCTTGGCTGAGACTGCACGCGCCATTCGCGGACGAGATCGGCGAGGATGTCGAAGTGAACCGGCTCCCGGTAGAAGCTGGTCACGTTGGTGGAAATGGAATCGAGTAGATGGACCAGTTCGCCGGTGGCTTCATCGTCGACGACGAAGCGGAAATAGTCCTCATGGGTCTCCAGCCCCAGTGCCCGCATGCGCTTGGCAATGCGCGCGCTGACGAGGGCGACTTTCTGGGGGCCCAGGGTGATGCCACTCTTCTGGTATACCAAGTCTTTGAATTGATCAAAGGTCCTGGGTTTCATATGCTCTCCCTGGCGCATGGTCAGCTTGTATCACGGGCGTATTACAGGCTGGAATTTGCCCCCAACCATCCTGCGAAAATGTTTCCAAGTTCAGGATTGGGAGATGCCCCGGTCCTGAGCTCCGCTGCAACTTTCTTCCCGATTATATTCGATTTCAGGATTTCCCGCGCGGGGCCGCGCCGAGGTCGCTTTTCCCCGACCGATGGGGTCGAGCGTCCCGGCCTCGGGGCGGTTGCCACCGAATCGATGTACGCGGGTACTTTTTTTGTGCGTACGGCATTCCAAAGTCAATCGGAATGCCGAGACCGCGGCCAGACCCATCCGGCGCCCCAAAAGCGCTCAACCGGCGGCCTTGGCGAGCACTTCCTGGATCTTGTTCACGATAGTTGCGGGCTCGAAGGGCTTAATCACGTAGTTCTGGGCTCCGGCTTTGAGCGCGTCGATCACGCGGCTTTTTTCCGCTTCCGTTGTGACCATGATGATGGGCATCGTCTTGCCGTTCGCCCGGATCGCGCGTACGGCGTCGATACCAAGCATATTGGGCATGTTCCAGTCCATCAGCACCAGATTATAATCCTTGGACGATGTTGCGGCGACGGCTTCCTGGCCGTCGGCCGCCTGGTCCACGTCGGAAATCCCGGCCCGTCCCAGTGCCCCGATCAACACTTTGCGCATCACTGCGGAATCGTCTACTACCAAAGCATTCATGCCTGAATTTCCTTTCGTCATCACCAAGACCGTTATTTATTTCTTGGCTTCCATTTCAAACGTCACCCGGAGCGTAAACGAGCCCAGTTCACTGTTAAACGGCACCTCCAGCCAGATGGAGCCGGATGGGTAATCCACGTTGTAGCTGTTGCCCCGGACAACGGTCGGCAGGCTCAAATCGATGGGCGGTCGGTCATCACCGCTCAGCTTGGACTTGGCGCCGCCCGCAACAATATTCACCATTTCCGCGATTGCATCGGATACGGTATCGTCCACCACGCGGATTTCGGTGGAGAGGAGTTTATTGACCATGTTCAGCGCCGTGTCCACCGGAAACGACAGGGCCACCATACCCCGCGCCATCCCGCTGAGCCCGATCAGGGCCATCACATCTCGCGGGTTCGCCTCGGGGCGCGCCACACCGACGTCACCCCGGATGGCCTTGCACCCCAGCATCGTGGAAAAGAGGTCATACGTGCTTTCAATGAAGGGGTTAATGTATTCGACTTTCATTCCCATGGTGACATCGTGCTCCTTTGAACGGCGGTCTGGTACGCGGGCGGCTATTATAACGGGCGCGGGCGGGGCTACTGCAATTTACTCTTCTGGGTGGGGCTCCCCCGTCTCTGTTTCGTCGGGGGCCAGGGATAATTCTCCAGGGAGGACCGTACTTGCATGGCCGGAAACGACTGTTTCAGCAACGTCGTGAACGCCGTCGACGGTATGGATCGATTCGGAGCGGGCAAGCGCAATAGACGCGGTCCGGGCTTCTATGACCCCATTGATTCGACCGGGCGATGCCATGGTCTTCCTTCCGTTTTGCCAGGATTCGGACAACCACATCCAACCAGCAATCCGGGTACACGAGATTGATTCTGAGCGCCAGACGGCCCCGGAAGATCAATCGTCCAAATCCATACACGGGTAGTATAGGCTATTGTATTCTAATTGTCCATACGGAGCTTGCGGGATATTATGGATTCCTGCGCCCCCCAAATGGGTAATCCTCAGGGCGATGCCACATCCATCAGATAAGAGACGCGTTGCTGGCTAAGCAGGTCGCACACCTGGATCTCATAGGTTCCGGGGAATTCATTCTCCGCCAACGGGATGAAGGTTTCCGCCATGCCGCCTTCCGCCACAATGCACTGCCGGTAGTGTTTCAGTTCCGCGCCTTCGGCACTCTCCAGTTGGAGGAACAGGAGATGGGTTCCCGGTTCGGCGTCGCCCGTGTCAAGCAGTATGCGGATGGTGACGCGTTGGCCGGCGACGACCATTTCCGGTGCTTCCAGCAGCAATGTTTCGACCCGGTACGGCAAGATGGAGAATAGGGCCGGTTCGCCGGCGGTCACGGTCCACTGCACCCGGCCCCGGGGCACGGTCTCCATGGGGTGAAGGAGATCGATGACGTGCTGGTCTTTCGTGATCTTGAAACTGGCCCGGCGGATTGCGCTGGCCGCGCCAGGTTCGGCGAGGAAGGCGGCCAAGGTGGCTTTGCCAAAGGTAAACTGGTGGCGGGTGAGGGCCCCCTGCTGTTTTTCCGGCAGTTGGATGGGGAGCAGGGGCGTATTGCCGGCGCGCCCCAGCAGATGAGCCAACACGGCATCTTGATCGGCGGCGCTGACACCTGATTGACTCACCCAGACGGGGCGGTTGGTCCAGAGGTCGGCATCTTCTTCGGCTATTGCCGGGTCAAGGGGGTGGAGAAAGGGCAGGGCCACGGATGCGCGGGGCGTGCCGTGTCCGTCGAGCTCCCCGGGCTGTCCGTCGGCAATAATCAGACCATTGTTGTCGTGGAACGCCTTGAGGACGCCGCATTCCTCGTCGGAGAGTGCCCGGGTCCTGCTGAGAATAAGGGTATTGACGCCTTCAAGCTGGCCCTGAGCCATGCCGGATTCCAGGCTGCGGACACGGGCGGTAAAGCCGCTTCGATTGAGTGCGGCGGCCAACCAGGATTCCGAAGTGGCGGCGTCTCGCTTGATGCCGGGGTTCGCATAGTCGAGGTAGCGCGTCGCGGGACTGTCCACGAAGGCGATGCCGGTGGCGTGGGGGACCGCATTCAGGAGGAGCGTTCCGATGCCCTCCTGGATCGTGGCGAGCGCGGTCGCTAGATCGGCCAGACCGGGCCGCAACTCACCGACGGGGCTGACGAGACTCTGGCTGCCGGCACTGAAGGGCTGGTCGAGCCAGACTGCGGGGAGCTGGTGCAGGAGGGCATTCCAGGCGGTCCATCGCGCGGCGGCCGGGTCGGCGAGTAGGTCCGCGTGGCCCAGCACAATGCCGTCGAAGGGGCGTGCGCCATGATAGGACTGGAGGCGGCGAATGGCCCCGGGCTCCGCCGGGACGGCCATAAAGTCTGTTGCCTGGCTCAGAAGCTGCCAGTTGTAGCCCGACATGGGCGTGATCTCGCCGAGTCGTGGCTGGAATCCGGCGCGACCGGCGGCATCGACCGAGTGAATGGCGTCTTCGCCGGCGCGCAGGGTCTCCGCGAAAACCAAATCCATGGAGCGTCTGAAATCGAGCCATGGGGCCCAGATCCCGTGCTGTTGGCATTGGTCCAGGGGCCAGGGCGTGACCTCTTCCCAGGCGGAGAAGGACTCCCGCCAGGCGGTGTTGAGGGCATCCAGATCCGCGTACTGACTTTTCAGATAGTCTCTGAATTTCGCGAGGCACCAGGGTGACTGGCAGACCTCGGCCTCGGTACCCGTGAGGGCGCAGTCGGCGCCGAGAGAATAGAAGGGGGCGCCACCGGCCCAGGCCTGGAGAACTCCTGCGGCGACGGTGGTTCTTTCCTTTTGCTGGTAGTCTGGCGCGGAAAGACAAGGAATCCGGACGGAACCGGAACCGACCGCGCCGCTGTCCAGGGTGCCGAGGCGTGCGATGCGATGGAGTCCGGCCTTGCTGGAGGCGAGAAGCGAGTCGGCGTTCAAAGGGGTATGGAGGGTGCCCGCGCCGATGAGGTCGCGCAGTTGTATAATCTGTCGCTGGGCTCCAAAGTCGAAAGGACCGGCGGTGGAAAGGATGACCTCGGGCGCGCGCGGCGGTTCGGGCATCCGCACGGGGAAATAGAAGGTTTCCCGTGCGGCCATGCTTGCAAAGTTTGCCTGGCTCACCAGTGCGCTCGGCACGGCGTGGAGCTGGACGCGGATCAGGGGGGCGAGGAGATCGGCCAGATCGAGGCGGAGATTGATCTCCCCGCCGGTCGAGCCCACCACCTGGCTTTCACTGGCGACTTGTCGACCGAAGCTGTCGGTGGCGCGGGCGAAGATTGTGGCCGACTGATCAGAGCCCAGTACGCCCAGGGCGGGTACCTTGGCGGCGATGTCGAGATGATCGTTGGGCTTGAGCCAGACGGCCTTCTGACCGTCCTTCTTCACACTGACCTGGTCGAGGCGGGGCCAGCCGGGAACGGTGACGAGCTCCGTGTGCCAGGTCAGTACGCCCTTGCGGCTTTTCAGCCAGAAGTCGATGAGATAGTCGCCGGGTGCGGCGATGATGTCGAGGGGGTAGTAGGTTGCGCCCTTGGTCAGCACGGTGTCCGGATCGATGAGAATAGAGGGCAGTGAGGCTCCAGGATGGCGGACGCGGTACAGCACTTCACAGGCGTCTTCCGCCGGGGCGTCCAGGTTGAGCACGAAGGGGCGTATAGGTTGATTGAAGGCGTTGTTGCGGACGGCTTCAATGAACTCCGGGGGATAGCCCGGCGGAATTTCTTCGTCGTCGGGACCTTTCGGAGCAATATCGAGTACGGTCGTGACATTGATGGCGGGCGCGCGGTTTGCCGCCCAGAGTAGGGTCTTGCAGATGAGGGAAAAGGCATTCGCCTCGTACTCTTCGAGCATGTCGAAAGGATTCGCGGGCACGGGAATGAGGCAGTGGTTGGGCGAAGGAGCGCTCTGGAAGTTGAGGGAGGCCACGCGGACGCTTTCGCCGCCGTTGCACCGGAGCATAGCCTCCTGTTCGGCGGCCGGAATTCCCAGGGGGCCGATACCGCGGGTCAGCAAGGGGGGGATCTCCAGCGGGGGCTGTGCCTTCAGCCACTGGGCGAGGGGCCCGGTTCCTTCGAGCCCCATTCCGGTGACCATCAGGCCCACGCCATTACCCGCGTGGTCGATGATTCGCTGCTGGACCGGCTCCGGCAGAATATCCGGGTTGAAGTCACCGAGTAGAATAATATTGAAGCGGCGCTTTTCCAGGAGGCGCGCCAGGCGCTGCTCGACCTTTTCGTGGGCGGCGTCGGGGAAATAAGGCTCGGGAAACTGGGGGTCGAAGCCGAGATGTTTCGAGTCCCACACGGCGACCGTCTCCAGCTCGATCTCCATGTAGCTCCTGAGTTGGGCCAAGTCGCCGAAGGTGCTGTAGGGTGCGATGGCCACGATGCGGACGGGCCCCCCCGCAAGGGGAGAGGCCCAGGAGACGGGGGCGCCTGAGGTTGCGACGGGCAGGGTGTGAAACGGGAGGGGAGCGATGTCCCCGGCGGCCCACACTATTGGGCTCCATACGCCGCAGCATGCCAGAAGGATCGAGGATAAGAATTTATACATGTGCCGGAAGGCCCCTGGGTTGCGATATCGGAAAACAGCGGCCCCATCATAGCAGAGACCGTAGGACAGCCCTAACGAAGGGAACGCGCGGAAAAGCGGTTAATGGGACAGGGCCTGTAAATGGAAGCCCCACGGAATTGGTCGGGCCGGTTCCGGGTCGCGGATTCCGTGGGGCGACAGCAACATTTAAAGGTGGGGCGTGCGGCTCCGGGCGCCGGGCCAGGCGAGCAGCACGAGTGACGCGCACCCGAGCAACAGGAGGTCCCCGGCGATTTCGCTGAGACGGAGGGTCAGTGATTTCGCCGTGGTGGCGCAGTTGCAGCCGATATTGCCGCTTGCCGTTCGATTCAGCTCCGCCCGGCTCAGGGTACCATTGCCGTCGAGATCCAATGCGTTGAACTGCTCACGGGTGAGGCCGACGATTTGTGCCTGAGCTTCGGCAAAGCTGAGCAAGCCGTTTCCGTCGGTGTCGGCGTCCGTAAAGACTTCGAGCAAGTCGACAGCGATGACCTGTAGCTCACCTTCACCCTCGCCTTCGCCTTCACCCTCACCCTCACCCTCACCTTCGCCTTCGCCTTCACCTTCACCTTCACCTTCGCCTTCGCCTTCGCCTTCACCCTCGCCTTCACCCTCGCCCTCGCCCTCACCCTCACCCTCACCCTCACCCTCACCCTCACCCTCACCCTCACCCTCACCCTCACCCTCACCCTCACCCTCACCCTCACCCTCACCCTCACCCTC
>JBHEKR010000491.1:0-18280 GCA_041859365.1 Candidatus Hydrogenedentales bacterium | reverse complement strand
GCCTGCGCTCAACTCCTCATAAAGTGGCCGCCTTCCCTCGGAAAGGGTGGCCGCTTTCCCTCGGAATCGGTGGCCGCTTTCCGTCGGAATGAGTGGCCGCCTTCCCTCGGAATCGGTGGCCGCATTGCGTCGGATTACGCATCCATCGAAGTATGCGGTTCGTGTCTATTCAAGCAGGGAACATTGGGAGTCTGAGAATCAAAGGGCTGTTGCTTGGGTTTTTCGAAATGGGTCTGGGGAAGTATCATCCGAAATTGACGAAGTACTGATTGCCGAATATGACGCAGTTCCAACGACAAAGTTTGGCTTAACAGAAGAGCAACGTAAGACGATTTGGAACGATGGATGTTATGGGGAACGTGAGGCCACGAAGGCTGCGGAGCAAGCGTTTCCGTGGCCCGCTTCGGATGATGATGATCCCAATGCATGGAAAAATTTCTTCGAGAATACTAGACCCAAACAATCTGAAATGAAGGACAGATTGAGAAGGGAGAACGAGCAGACTGTGATCAAGTATTATTCCATTACCAAAGAGACATATGACGCGATCACAATCGAAGGTCTTGAACGAGGCTGGCCACTTCCGCCGGAGTAGAACAGGGTATTGCCGAAGGGGAGATCGTGGCTTGTGGGGCAACGTGGGGCGTTGGGAATGCAAGGCCCATTGGCAGTTGGATCACACGATATCGGCGATGTAGAATTCTCCTGCTAACTACAACGCGCTCCGGGGGAACATTTAGCCGGTAGCGGTAAATGGAGGAGTTTTTCCATGGATACCTTGTTGTCATCGATAATGGTGATTGCCAGTTCTGTCGTCGCAACTACTGACGGAACGGAGCCGGGCAGAGACATAGCCACGTTACTAATGCGGTCTACGTTTTACGTTTCGGGAACCTCTACGGGAGGGACTGCTTTCATACTTTGCCATCCTATCAATGGCGAAGGAAGCGATCCGCAATTTGTCTCCACTCTGGTAACAGCCCATCACGTATTGGATAAAATTTCTGAGGATTTCATGAGTATAGAATGGAGGCGAGAAACGAGTACGGGGTATGAGCGTCAACTTGAAAAGTGTGCGATACGCAGTAATGGAAAACCTTTGTGGGTAAAGCATCCAACTGCGGATATCGCCGCTATGCATGTGGTCGTTCCGCCGGGAGTGGACATTGGTCTGGTTTCAACTGCTGTCTTGGCGACAGACGAGAATCTTATAAAGTATGAGGTCAAGCCCAGCGATCAACTATTCGTCTTGGGGTTTCCGCATGCACAAGGGCTAGGAGGCTTCCCGGTGCTACGAACAGGGGCCATCGCCAGTTTTCCAATCGTCCCAACAAAAAAGTATCCGCTCATGGTATTCGATTTTCGGGTGTTTCCCGGAAATAGCGGTGGTCCCGTCTTTATGCGTTCCGAAATGCGATACTACGAGGGAAGCTTCCATCCGAACATCGTTCAGTTTATCGTAGGGCTTGTATCGGAACGCTCCAATCCAGAGGTGGCCGTGGAAGATGATTTGGGAAATGTCACCGTCCAGCGTCAAGATCTTCAATTGGGAATTGTTATTCAAGCGCCTTTAATATTACAAACCATAGAAATGCTCCCAGAGATAAAGCTTGCGCCCTCGCCCACCCCTTAACGTGCTCACTTTCCCAGTCTGGTCGGTGTGGGGGACAACCTCGCCCCTATGCCTCCCGCCGCAGGGGTTTTTATCTTAAGGCGAGGCCTAGGATGTTCCAGGAGGCACGAACGTGGACGCGGCAAGGATGGCATGAGTGGATTGTTTCCCCGCGATGATTGGATTATTGTGATCGTTCACTCAACAGGAAAGGGAGAATCATGGAAGGGGAAGCGTGTTGTGGTTGCTGGGCTTGGGCCAAGCGTAATTTCGTGTGGGCAATTGGTCTTTTGTTGGTGATGGTGCTTTGGGGAGGATGGCTTGTAATCTATTGGAACGTCATATTTGGCGACTATACATATCGTGAAATTGCGGGCTTGTTTGGCGACTCGTTTGGGGCAGTTAATGCTCTATTCTCCGGAACGGCAATGCTTGGGGTGGTTTATGCGGTTTGGCTGCAACACAGCGAGCTTGCTTTGCTCCAGCGGAAGATGAAGGAAGAAAAGGAAATTGAATTGATACGCGCGCAACCTTACTTGCGATTTATTGATCCGGTATCGGAAAGCAAAGTATTCGATTCACATATTAATATTGATTTCTGGAACTACCGTGCAATGGCTACGGGTGTAAGATGTACACATCCAGAGAACGATATTCGTGTCGAGATCTATCCGCCAGATGTGCTTTTAACAGAGCCAATGCCAGGTGACCCAAACGGGGCAACTGGAAGATTCAAGGTTGTTATAACAGGCGAACGCAATAAAGAATGGAAGGAGAATCCCATCTTTGCATGCAGATTTGACTTGGAATATCGTGACGCGCTAGGAAGAAAGCAATTTAGAAAGCTGGACTTCTTAGGCAAAGGTAACGGCAATACGATCAAATTGAAAGAAGGGTATTCGTGGGATTCTTCGATAGATGAAGCAGAAACCTGATCCCACTGTGCAACATAGAAATTTTTACGCCCCGGTAACCTTCACGGAACCGGTTTTTTTTGATTTTGGACTTAACATGGACTTAAATGGGGATCGAGGGAAGTGAGAAAAAGCGGGCGAAAACTCACGAAACCCTTTATTTAATATGGTGGGCGAGGCGGGAATCGAACCCGCACTTCCTTTCGGAAAACAGATTTTAAGTCTGTCGTGTCTGCCGATTTCACCACTCGCCCACGGGGTGTCGGTCGGGGAGCCGACGTTGGAGGGGGGACTATACCTTAGCCCTTTTCGTTCCCGCAAGTTTTGGCGGCGCCAAAGCCTTGGATTACGTGAATTTACGAAGGGTTGGCGGGAAAAAACGTACGGGCCTGACCGATTTCCGTACAGGGGGCTTGTCGCGGGGGAAAGGGCTGAAAATTCTCCCCCGTTTTTGGAACTTTTGTGACAGAATGGTGATGAACGGTATAGCGGGAATGGAAAGGGCATAACGCAGGAGGGCTTTTCTGATGCATGAGAAGTTTCGTGAAGCGTGGAAAGCGGCGGGTTACATCGCCAGTGGGTTGAGCAGCGACTTTCCGGGTCAGACGATGGAAGTGACCTTTCATAACCGGGGGGCCGTCAATAAGACGGTCTGCTCGGTGAAGGAAGTGGGTCACATTATTGAGACCTACTGCCGGAAATTTCCCATGGCCACGGTGTACTATCATGGTGAGAGCGCTTGTGGTTTCGCGGCGGAGCTCCGCTGTCACTGCGGCCATGAGAAGTCCCGGGGCTGCTGCAAGGACGGGGGCCATCATCGGGCCAAGGTGCTGGTGAGCCTGGTGTCGGCGGAGGAGAAGGCGGGTGTTCCCGGGGCTGGCGGCACGTGACTTTTTCGGTGGCGGGTTGAAGATGCTGCCCGCGCCACGATGCGGCAGGGCGATTGCGTTAAAGTCGCCTGACAATCACTTTGTGGTTCAGCGGAAGTATTGGGAGGGGGCACTCCTTCCTTCGGCGGGTCTGTGCTCCGTCCTCATCGTCGTAGAATTGGAAGTGCGATGAAAATACGTCCGCTTTGCCCGTGCAATTGCATTGCACGGGTCGGGGGCTGGAAAGCCCCCGCTCCACACCTCCGAAGTTCTTAGTTCTTTTGGGTGCCATTTGATGTGTTCTTTGCAGTTGCATCGAGTTCTTGCAAGCGCTAAGCTTGGCGTACGCCGGGTCGGGCAGCGGCCCTGGCGGGTGAGGTCCCGGTTTACGGGGCGTGCGCAACAGCGAGGAAACGATGGCCATGGCGGACAAGATTATCAAGACGGACGAAGAGTGGCAGGCGGAGCTTACGCAGGAAGAGTATCGTGTTGCGCGCCTGAAGGGCACCGAGCGGGCGTTCACCGGCGCCTATGTGGATGAGAAGCGGAAGGGCACCTATTGTTGCGTGGGGTGCGGGCAGCCGCTCTTTCTCTCGGATCACAAGTTTGATTCCGGCACGGGCTGGCCGAGCTACTTTCAACCCGTCAGCCCTGAGAATGTGGAAATGGACGAGGACACCACCCACGGCATGCGGCGCACGGAGGTCCACTGCAGCCGCTGCAACAGCCATTTGGGGCATGTCTTTCCCGATGGTCCCGCACCCACGGGACAGCGCTACTGCATCAATTCCGTCTCGCTGGTGCTGAAGGAAGACTGAGCGCGCTTCAGCGTATCACCATGGTCGCATCCAAGTGCTCGGGCGTTGGCGTCGGCAGGTGGCTTCCAGCGACGCCATCCGCTTCGAGGCGGGCTGCGTGTTCCCTTACCCTGTCGGGCAGGGTCTTGCGGGCCGCTTTCATCTTGGCAATAGCCAGATGCGGGTCGAGCAGATGGGTGGAGGGTGGACGGTCGCCCATGGCGCGGAGCACAGTGCCCAGTGGCAGCGTGATGTTTTCCTGAATGTCCATGAGCATGCGCACGTGCTCCACATAGGGCGAGATTACGGCGCCGACACCACTGCGCACCTGGGCCGTGGCCATGATGTAGAGATGGCGATAGCCCTCTGGCACGGCGCCGCCGTAAAGCTGCGCTACGGGTCCTCGCGTCGTGAAGATGCCGGGCGCGAGAAAGGGCACGCTCACCTCAAATCCGGTCGCGCAGACGACGAGGTCGTATTCCGCTGACGCGCCATCGGCGAAATGTACGGTTTTCCCCTCGAAGCGGAGCACATCGCGTCTTGGCGTGATCTTACCCTGGCGCATGAGGGGCAGCACGGTGGAATTGATGGTGGGGTGCCGATCGAAGACATCATGGTCCGGGTGTTCGAGTCCATAGCGTTCGTAGGGGCCCCAGTAGAGTCGCAGGAGCCGTCGCAGCAGGGCCCGCTGCGCGTTGATACTGAGCCAGGGGGTGATGTACTCCACGGCGGGTATGCCGAAAAGGGATTTGGGCATGAACCAGTATCCGCGGCGCAGGCTCATGTCGGCGCTTGCACCGTGGCTGGCGGCGGCGGTGGCGATGTCGCAGGCGGAGTTGCCACCGCCGATGACGAGCACTCGCTTGCCCGCGACTTGCGCGCTGGTCCGGTAGTCTTTCGAATGGAGATACTCGCCGTCGAAGTGGCCTGGTATTTCGGGCCAGCGCCGGGCCCAGTGATGTCCATTGCAGACGAAGAGACCCTTGTAGATCGCCTGGCGTCCATTTTCGAAGCAGACGGCCCAACGGCAATCTTCCGCAGGGCCGGCATACACCACTTTGGTGGAAAACTGAATAGAACTCACCAGATCGAAGTGCGCCGCATAGTCTTCCAGGTACTGGAGCATCTGCGCGCCACTTGGAAAGCGCGGGAAGTGCCGCCCCATGGGAAACTCGGGAAAGCCCGTGATTTTGCGTGAAGTGACCAGTTGAATCTGGTCGTGCACGCCGTGGGCCCAGTTCCCGCCGAGGCGATGGTCCGCTTCGACGTGGTCGTAGGGCCGCCCGGACCGTTTAAGTTGTCGTGCCATGGCCAGGCCCGTCGGCCCCGCGCCAATGATGAGGAATTTTTCTTCGGTAGGAATGCTCACGATTGTCCCGCGCCTGTACTGCAAAAAAATGGCGTGAATGCCCGCGCCCCGCGAATTGAGCGACAGTATAGCGCGCCGGGCGCTCGTCCCGCCAGATTTCGACGATACAGGCGTCTGTTTGACTTGTAGAAGTCATCGTGCGATGTAGATGTAGCTGCGTTGTCCGTGCAACCGTGTTGCAAGGGTCGGGGGCTGTAATGCTCCCGCTCCATACGCGCGGAATCCCTGGCTATTCATTTGAGTGCCCTGAACGCGAGTTGCCAATGTCGATCATCCATGCCTATGATGGGGAATGGCGTATCCCGGCGAGCGCGGAAGAAGAAGACTGCAATGGAGAAAGCCCGTGAGTGAACTGAGTTTTCTGGAAGGTGTCAATCGGTATTATGAGACGGCGGAGAAGACCCTCGATCTGCCGCCGGGACTCGGGGCGAAGATTAAGGCGTGTAATTCGGTATTCATGGTGCGCTTCCCTATCGGTTTTCGGGATGGATTCAAAGTGTTCACTGGCTGGCGCGTGGTCCACAGCGAGCACTATCTTCCCGTGAAAGGGGGGATCCGCTATTCGCCCCATGTGGACCAGGAAGAGGTGGAAGCGCTCGCGGCCCTCATGTCGTACAAGTGCGCCATAGTTGATGTGCCTTTTGGCGGTTCCAAGGGTGCGCTTCGCATCAATCCGAAAGACTACGATGAAAGCTCGATGGAGCGGATTACCCGTCGCTTCGCGCGCGAACTGGCGATGAAGGGCTATATCAGCCCGAGCCTCAACGTACCCGCGCCGGATATTGGCACCGGGGAACGGGAGATGGCGTGGATGGCGGACGAGTACAGGCGGATCGATCCCACCGACATCAACGCCCTGGCCTGCGTCACGGGTAAGCCGGTGAGCCAGGGGGGGATCCTGGGGCGCAATGAAGCCACCGGTCGCGGCGTGCAATTGGGTCTGCGGGAATTCTTTCGCCACCCGGAAGACGTGCGCAGTGCCGGGCTCACGGGCGGTCTGGGCGGCAAGCGGGTCATCATCCAGGGCCTGGGCAAGGTGGGTTACCCGGCGGCAAAGTTTCTGCAGGAAGAAGATGACTGCCTTGTGGTGGCGATTATCGAGCATCAGGGTTCGATCGTAAATCCCGAGGGGATCAACGTGGAGAAGGCCCACCGCTGGTTTCAGGAGCACAAGACTTTCCAGGGCTTTGAAGGCGCGACCTTTGTGAAGGACGGCGCGGTGCTGCTAGAGGCGGATTGCGACATCCTCATTCCGGCGGCGATGGAAGGTCAGATCACAGAGGAGAATGCCGGGCGCATCAAGGCGCCCCTGATCGCAGAGGCGGCGAACGGTCCGGTGACCTACAATGCCCACCAGATTCTGAGTAAGGACGGCAAGGTCATCATTCCCGATATTTATCTGAATGCCGGCGGCGTGGTCGTTTCGTATTTTGAGTGGATCAAGAACCTTTCCCACATCCGCCTCGGTCGATTGGGCCGCCGGGCCGACGAAGCCCGGGGTGGGCTGGTGGTCCAGGCGCTGGAGCTGATGAGCGGGAAAGAAGTGCCGCCGGAGCTTGCATCGCGCATACGCCACGGCGCGGACGAGCTTGATCTGGTCCGATCCGGTCTGGACGATACGATGCGCGATGCCTACCAGCGGGTGCGCGAGTTTATGTTGACCCGTGATGCCATTCCCGATCTCCGGACCGCGGCCTTTGCCATGGCGATCGAGAAGATTTCCCGCAGTAACATGGAAATGGGTGTGTAGCGTTTCCTCCAAAGCATAAAGAACGGCTCTATGAAGACAGAATTGCTTATGATTGGCACCGAGTTGCTGCTCGGCCAGATTCAAGACACCAACTCCACCTGGATATCCCAGGTATTGGCCGAGCACGGCATCGATTGCTATCAGAAGACAACGGTAGGCGACAACCGCGCACGTATCATTGGAGCGCTGGACGCTGGACTTCAGCGCAGCGATGTTATCTTGTGCAGCGGCGGACTGGGACCGACGGAAGACGACATCACGCGCGAGTCCATCGGCGAACTGCTTGGCCGCCCCCTCGTGTTTCGGCCCGAAGTGTATGAAGAGGTGCTGGAGCGATTTGCCGCACTGCACCGCACGCCCACGGAAAACAACAAGAAACAGGCCACGCTCCCGGAGGGCGCCATCGCCATTACCAACCCCAATGGCACCGCACCGGGTGTGATCGTGGAGGACGAGCGGGGCATCATCATCTGTATGCCCGGCGTGCCCCACGAGTTGAAGTCCATGCTTGTGGACAGCGTGCTCCCATATCTGAAGGCGAAGTTCCAGATTAAGGGCGTGGTGCATTCGCGCGTGCTGAAGGTCTGCGGACTGGGCGAGTCGCGTGTGGACGATGCGATTGGCGATCTGATGAACGAGTATTCCAATCCCACCATCGGTCTGCTGGCGTCGCCGGAGTTTGTGCGCATCCGGCTCACGGCAAAAGCGGAAAGCGAAGACGCGGCCAGGGCCTTGATCGCGCCCGTCGCGCGCCAGGTTTATGAGCGTCTGCCCGATCAGATTATGGGCGAGGACCACGATACGCTGGAGGCGAAGGTCGCGTCCTTGCTCCATGAGCGAGGCTATACCATTGCCGTGACGGAAAGCGGCACGGGTGGCCTGATCTCTCAGCGACTGGCGCAGGCGGGTCATGGAATTCTGGCCGAGGGGCGCATCCTCGGGACACCGAACGGGTATTCGCGCGGGGTGGTGGGGGTTGACATCGGGCGAAAACACATGCTAGACTGCCATTCCACTTGCGCTTTGGTTTGTATAGACCCGCAAGCGGGGGAGCGTGTTGAAGCGCTTTTCATTACTCCAGAAAATAGTATTACTTGGGACCTAGGTATCGTTGGCAGCGGTAATCGCGCCCAGGTAAGGTTGACCGTGAACATTCTGGAGCAGATGCGCCGCTACTTGTTGAGAGCGGATTAGACGCATCCACGGCACAATTTAAAACGCCATTCGGCACGACGCGCACTGCGCACTTTTTTTCCCTTTTACTGGTACCGCTGCACCATATCCCATCACATATTTGCGAACAATGATTGCAAATCAGTAGACGTTGGCACCTGAACGGTTTTGATTCAGGTTAACAGGACTCTAATGAGCCGTGTATACGGAGCATAGCAACACATGTTTGAATTAATCGCGTTGATGATTCTCTCGCAGCAGCCGCTGCAACCGGTCGCCCAGGGCACCGCGTCTTATTACACCGTGGCCAGCAGTAGCGCCATGACGGCCTCTGGCGAACCCCTTCGGGATGAAGTTCCCACCTGCGCCCTTCCCGATGGGGAGTTTGGCGATTACTATCTGTTTCTGGCGGAAAACGGCAAGTCCGTCGTCTGCCGCCTGAACGACCGTGGCCCCTTTGTGAAAGAGCGCGTGGCGGATCTTTCCCTCGCGGGCATTCGCGCCCTCGATGAAGACGCGGGGCTTGTGAAAGTTCAGGTGTACCACCTCGGCCCGAATCCACCACCGATCACGCCCAAGCTGCGCTAGCGCCAGCAGACGGAGAATGTAATCGGGTAGATTTCGCGTGAGGCGGGCCATTGTGCTGGCGCGTCTAATCGCGAATACAAGGAAGGGTCGCGCGTGAAACGTTTTCTCCTTTTCTCCTCCACTATGCTTGTTGTATCCGCACTGACAGGCGGGACGTGCCTTGCGGAAGAAGCCGCGCAGCCGGAGAAATATCCCGAGCTTTTTGCGTCCGAATTTTCCGATGGGCTGGGTGCCTGGGTGATGACGGATCCCGCCGCCTGGAAGATCGAAGATGAATCGGGTGATGCGAAATTTTCCCTCTTTGGAAAAAGCGACTACGAAGCGCCTGTGCGATCGCCGCACAACATGGCACGGATCAAGGATCTCGTCGTTACAGATTTCGAGCTCGAAGTTGACGCGAAGCAGACGGGAAAAGAGTACGGCCACCGGGATCTGTGCTTTTTCTTTGGCTATCAGGATCCCACCCACTTCTACTATGTGCACCTGGCGACCGTGGCCGATCCCCATGCGAACTCCATCTTCCTTGTGAATGGCGCCCCCCGCGTGAGCATCGCGCAGAAGCGCACCAACGGCACCGACTGGAAGACGGGGTATCATCGGATCCGCATCGAGCGCAACACCGAATCGGGCGATATCAAGGTGTACTTCAATGATATGGAGACGCCCGTGATGGAGACGGTGGACAAGACCTTTCTCTTTGGCGAGGTGGGCCTTGGTTCTTTCGACGATACGGGTAACTTCGATAATCTCATCGTGCGCGGAACGGTCTACAAGCCTGCCGAGTAAGTTGCACGCGACCGGCTCGCATTAGCTTGCATTACAATAGAAAGAGCGCAGAGGAGATTGAAGTCTTCTCTGCGCTCTCTGCATTTACTGATGCGGCAGTATTTCTATTTCACGCTGGAAAGCATCCAGTCGAAGTCGAATCGGGTGCCCTCTGCCGCCTCCACCAGAACGCCGGTGTTGTCCGCGGCGCTGGCGAGTTCATCCCAATCGGGCGTGAGCTGCTGCGCTTCCACGGCCGCGATCACGAGTTGGAGGGTGGACGCCATGGATTCCATCCGTTCCCGGTTCAGCCAGCGCGTTCCCTGCCAGGTATTGACGCCCAGGTAGAACAGCACATCCGTGTCACGGAAGATGGTGTCCAGCACGGGTCCCCAGATCTCGGTCTGTAGATCGTTCAGGTGGTGCGCGTGGGTGATGCAGATGCGGGTGAGGCTTGCGTCCAGGGCGGCTTCGTAGCCATCCTCGCCGAGTCCTTGGAAGGCCTGTGCGATGTGTTTGCGCAGGAACCACTCACGGATCCACGCGCCACTTGTTACGGAGATCTCGGTCTTGCTCAGTGTGGGGTGACTCTCGCGCGCATTGAGCACACTGCCAAGGTGCCGGAGCAGGGCCCAGACAATGAGGACCCGATACACGCGCAAGGTTTTTCCTGGGACGGCGGGCAGGGCCGACAGAAGAGTTTCCCGCACGCCGTCAATCAGGTCGACGGCGCGTAAGACTTCCGGAAGTCCGTAGATGGCGTCGAGATCGGCCTGAATTGCCGGGATGAGCGTGGCGGGGTCGACTGGGATGCCGATGCGTGTTCCCAGCGCCTCCACGAAAGGCTTGATCGTCGGCAGGAATTCCTCGACCTTTTCCAGGTCACCCTTTTTCTCATGGATGTCTCGCAGCAAGGCGGCCGTCAGAAACTCGCTGAAGGGGCCGAGCAGGGGCGCGAGATGGAGCTCCTGGTAGGCTTCATCAATGGAGGGAACGCCCTGGCCGCCGAGATTGGCATGGAGCCAGGCCCAGGTGAGGTCCACATCGTAGACCGCGCGCCAGTCCATCAATACGACGTAGTGATAGGCCCCGAGGGCGACAAAGATGCCCTCGTCGCGAATGCGTTGCGCATGCTCAAGATACTCGAGTCCGGTGCGGCTGTCGCGATAGATGTAATAGCAGTTGTCATCGGTATGCAGGCCAAGGGCCGAGGCGATGTTCTGCTGGCGCAGGCGAACGTTGTCCACGGTGCCTTCGTTGCGCGGGACGGATGTGTGGACGCGGCCCTGGGTTTCGCGGAAGGCGTTGTGATAGACCACGAGGGCCTGATCGTAGCCATTGCGGTTGGAATAGGCGTACACGTTTTCATCAACCCAGCCATCGGGCGTAATGAAATCATAGAAGGCGAAGTCCGCCGAGCCGCTGAAGAGATTGCGGCGGCGCATGAGCGGAAAGATCTCCCGCTCGTGGCGCTGCACCAGATCGATATCAGGCACCTCGTCATAGTAGGCACGGCGATACTCCATGCCGTACTTTTCCGTGTAGCCTTCCACCTGGCCGTGGCCCACCATGGGGAGGCCCGGCATGGTAACCAGCAGCGTGGCCACACCGAAATATTTGTCGCCCCGGCCGAACTGCGCTTCCGCGGTATCTTCGTCGGGGTTGTTCATGAAGTTGACGAAGCGCTGGAGGATCTCGGGGCTGAACTCCAGCACGTTTTTCACGGTCTGGCGGTACTTCTGGTTCTCCTCCATCTTCAGCATGTTCATGAAGGCGCTGTTGTACACGCGGTGCATACCGAGGGTGCGGACGAAGTAGCCCTCCATGAGCCAGAAGGCCTCCGCCAGCAGCAAGGTGTCGGGAACTTCCACGGCCACGCGGTCCACCACTTCCCGCCAGAATTCGACCGGGAAGGCCTCGTCAAAGGAGGGACGACTCATGCAGTGGCCCGCACGAGAGGGGATGGCTCCCGCCTCTTCCGGCAGGGGAAACCAGAGTCGCTGGAAGTGTTTCTTGGCCAGGGTCATGGCCGCGTCGAAGCGAATGATGGGGAAGTGGCGCGCAACGTGGAGGATCGTCTGGATGACGGCCTCGCGCACTTCGGGAATGAGATAATTCAACTGGGCCGTATCGTTCCAGGGCATGCTGGTGCCGTCGTTGCCGTGGTAGATGTAGCGGGTGTCGCCGGTCCAGAGATCGACCCGTTTGAAGACGACGGCGGCATCCCGGTGATTCCAGTAGCCGTCTTCAATGTAGATGCCGATCCGGGGATCGGGAGAAAGGCTCTCGCTGTTGAAGGTGTAGCCCGGGAAGGGTGACTGACGGGATTGGACGAACCAGTCCGGGTGTTCGGTGACCCATTTGGAATAGATTCCGACGTGGTTGGGCACCATATCGCTGGCCAGGCGGATGCCGCGTTTCCACGCGCGCCCCGCCAGGTCTTCGTAGGCCGGGGTGCCGCCCAGTTCATGGGCGATTTCGTAGTCGAAGAGGGAGTAGGCGGACGCGGCGGCCTCTGGGTTGCCCATTTTGCGTTTTATGGTACGCGACGCTTCGGAGCGCTCCCAGATGCCGATAAGCCAGAGGCCCGTGAAACCCCACGAGGCCAGGCGGTCAAGTTCTACGTCGGGAATTTGATCGAGGGTGCGGATTTCCCGACCGTGTGCGCGGGACAACTGATCCAGCCAAACATAGACTGTTTTGGCCAGAAGGACAACGTTGGGCATCCACTCTTTGTCCATGGAGAAGGCTTCGGGCTCTTCTTCGCCGTAGGCCGCCGCTCCGCCGCGGCCAGGGCCGAATTGCATGACCTGTGCCGAACCCGGTCCGTGGCCGCGAAACTGGATTTCCTCGGCGAGCACGCCCGCGGCGAGGAGAAGTTGTTTGCGAAGAATCTCCGGGAGAAAGGCGGACCAGTGGGAGCGGACAAAGCGCAGTTGCCCTTCGAGGGAATCGGGGGAGGCCAATTGCGGGGCATAAAGCATGGTAATCAGGTCCTGCATGGTCTCCGGAAAGGGCGGCTGAGCCCGGAGGAAGACCTGCAAGTCGGTCATCAGCGTGCTGTAAGGCGTCTCGGTCCTGAGGCGCGGTTCATCAAACAGCATGGCGTAGGGGACCATTGCCGGGTTGGCAAGTGAGACATGGAGCAGGAGCAATTCGCAGCGGGTGCTGTCGCGGTTGGACCAGAGGCTGCTGGAGCCTTCCAGGAAGGCAGGGGTGTCCATGGATTCGGTGCAGACGGGCTCGGCAGGGTAGAGGGCGAGAAAGGCGCCGAAGGGCCGCTCCGACACATCCACACCACGCTCACGGCGCACCCAGTCGTGCGCATCGGCGAGCACCTTCGGATTGGTCGCGGCGGCATAGCGGTAGACAATGAAGCGCAGTACGGAAGTAATCAGGCCCATGGCCATCAGTTCACCCGGTCGCGCGGGCTGGGCATTGGGGAGATCGAAATCGATCTGCGCATTGATGGCGTCGGCAACATCGCGGAACTCGCGGATGGCCTCGTCGGGCGTTTCCAACGCGGGGATCAGGCCCGGGGGAAGCCGGAATCGTTGTCGGGCCTCTCCAGACACTGGGAAGCCCAGTCCGAAGTACGTGTTGAGCTCGTGCGATACCAGATCTTCTTCCATGGGGCCTCTTCCGTTAGCGCGATCAGCAGGGTGGCCGTTGCGGCCCCGTGGCGCCATCGTTCCCAATGGGCGCCCTTCTTCTCTGACCAAGACCCTGATGATACCGGAATCACGAGGGCAATCGCTATTCCCATCGCACTATTGAACGCGTTATACTGCGGGCTCGCCACGCAGGACCCGCATTTCTTCCGTCCGTCGGGCTGGAGGAGCAGGGGGTGGGACCGCGAAACTATCCCTGTTCAGACGCCAATTGGAGCCTCAGCATGCCTCTTATTTTTCCGGACAAAACCGCAGAAGATCAGCCCGTCGTTGTTGTATCCGGACTGCCCCGCTCGGGCACATCCATGATGATGAGAATGCTGGATGCGGGTGGGCTGGAGGTGGTGACCGACCAGATTCGCACGCCGGACGAGGACAACCCCAAAGGGTACTACGAATTTGAACGGGTGAAGAAGATTGTTGAGGATCAGGCCTGGCTGCCCGGGGCGCGGGGCAAAGTGGTCAAGATTATTTCGTTTCTGCTGTTGAAAGCGCCCGCCGGATACCACTACAAGGTCATCTTCCTGCGCCGGGCCCTGCCCGAGGTGCTGGCTTCACAGCAGCAGATGTTGATCCGCCGGGGTGATCACTCGCCCCAGGACGATGTGCGGATGGCCGAGCTGTACGGGAAGCATTTGGTGCAGGCGAAGGCCTGGCTGGAGTCGCAGCCCCACGTCGACGTGCTGTATATCGATCACGCAGAAGCCGTATCCGATCCACCGACCGTTGCCCGGAAGGTGAATGCCTTTTTAAACAACGCCCTGAACGAACAAGCTATGGCGGCGGCGGTCGATCCCTCGCTGCATCGCCAGCGATCCTGAAGAAGCGGTGCGCTGAACCGCAATTGAACCCGAGCTTCACAGCGGGCTAACACGGCGTTGCTATGCTTTGCCGAGCAATGCAGTACCCCCGCTTCACAACCTATTTCGCAATACGCACCTCGCCTCTGGTCCGCTTATCGGGTCCTGCGGAGTTCCCGCGCGCCACGGCCATAGCGCGCCTTCAAGAGGCGCGAAAGGTGGTACTCATCCGCCAGGCCGACTCGGGGCGCAATCTCCCGAAGGGTGAGATCAGATTCCCGCAACATTCGCAGGGCAATGTCCAGGCGCGCCTGGCGCACATACTCCATCGGCGTGATGCCCGTTCGCGTGCGGAAACTGCGCGCCAGATGAAACTTGTTGAGGTCGCAGCACGCCGCCAGGTCGTCCAGCGAAAGGGGCTCGCTCAGGTGCTCGTGAATGAACGCCTGGACCTGGCCCACCGCGTCCTGGTCGGGTTTCTTCACCAGCCTCAATATTTCCCCCGTCAGCATGCTGGTTCCCAGGTGCTGGTACGCCTCTTTGCCCGCATAGCTCACGTGCGCCTCCGAAATGAGCCAACGGGTAAGCTCCAGAATACGGCCCTGCCGGTCGTGCAGGAGGAAGGGGAGGTCGTGGGGCCGTTCGGTCCACTCAAAATCGACGCAGAAGAATTCGAGAAGCACGTCGCCTTCCTGCCGCTCCTCATGCGTGCAGCCCGGCGGGTAGAACAAGACCTGACCCGGCCCACAGAGGTACGACGCCCCATCGATCCGGACGCGTTCCTTGCCCCGCACCACGACCACAATTTCGCAGAATTGGTGGGTGTGGGCAGCGGGACACCACTCCGCGCCGGCGTGCCAGCGGCGAACGGAAATAAATTTAGCCGAGGGAAAGGCTGGAATGTCAATTTCGGACAAGTTTGTCAATCTCCGCCATTGGCAGATGGGGCCGATTGGGTTAGGCTAGCAATACCCGCGAGATGGTGTCAAGCGCGGGTAAGGGACAGGAGTTCTGGCTGGGTCCCATTGGTTGGAGTGATTCAGGCCGTTCCGCTCACACCTGAAGGAGGGTTGCCTATGCAGGGTTGATGCGTTCCAATTTTCATTTGTAAAAAATTGAGGCAACACCACCACCTCCGGGAAAAATCGAACGCGTCGTGTTGCCACCATCAGGTTCCCTCCACAGACGACGTCCAGCGGTTGCTGATCAGAAACCATCCATTCGAATTCAAACCCCAAAAACAAGGATCGCATTCACATGAAAACCGCAAGTACAAACAAAAAGGCCAAGGGTTTCACCCTGATCGAGCTGTTGGTCGTAATCGCGATTATCGGCATCCTGGCCGCCATCCTCCTGCCCGCGCTGGCCCGCGCCCGTGAAGCTGCCCGCCGCGCAAGCTGCCAGAACAACCTCAAGCAGTGGGGCATCGTCTTCAAGATGTTCTCCAACGAGAGCAAAGGCGGCCTCCTTCCCCGAATCCAGAACCAGCACTACATCCGCGATGCCGCTGGCAACACCCGCCCGGGACGTGTGCGCGGCGGTGTGGCCATGCCCCAGGTCTATCCCGAGTACATGACCGACCTGAACCTGACCATCTGCCCTTCGGCCATCAACGCGGGTGAACTCGCCGCCCGCTGGACCTGCCCCGGTGGTTCCTATTGCAATCCCTCTCCGACCCATCCGAACTACCAGAAGCTGGAAGTTGGCGCTGTCGGCAACGCTGAACAGGAAAGCTACTATTACTACGGCTACCTGATTAATTCGGATGGCGCCTGGGCCGCCTTCTCCAAGACCATTCGTCCGCGCATGGTTACGGGGCTTGCCCCAATTGGTGAGAACAACATCCTGTGGACGGACCCCGCGCTGCCCACCTATCTCACCAAGGCGGAAAGCCTGCTCGACAGCGATTACGACTACACCTCCACCACGGCCGGTAACGCTGCGGCGATTCAGGCTGCGGCCAGCGCCGATATCGTCGCCGCCGGCGTAAACGCCACGGTTGTCGTTGCCGGTTCCGCCGGTCCTGGCACCACCACGATCAACAAGCTGCGTGAAGGTATCGAGCGCTTCCTGATCACCGACATCAACAATGCCGGTGGCTCGGCCGAAGCCCAGAGCACCATCCCGCTTATGTGGGATCGCTTCGTCATCAGCAACACCGACCCGGATCGCCGCACGCGCTTCAACCACCTGCCCGGTGGCGACAACGTGCTCTATCTGGACGGTCACGTTGAGTTCAAGAAGTACCCGCAGACGGACTTCCCGATTTCGCCGGTCCATGGTGTCTTCGGTCGCCTGTAATCTCGGGTCGAGCATAGCCTGAATTCCATTACGCGCCTGGTCTCGCCCTTCGTGGCGGGGCCAGGCGCTTTTGCGTTGGGGCTTGCCCATGTCCCCATTGCAAAGTTCGCCGTCAGTTCCTATACTTTGGTTATAACAAGTATCGAACTCCACGTAGAAGGAACCTACCTTGAAAAAACGACTCATTGCCGCGGCGCTGGCCTTCGCCGCACTGGCAGCACCCGTCCTGGCCGCGCCCAATACGATCAATCTCCTCGAGAATGGCTCCCTGGACCACTGGTATACGTGGATTAAGGATCGTGGCAAGGACATCGACCCCAAGCAGGTCTTCACCATGGTGGACGGCCAGCTCCGCATCTCCGGCGAGGAGTGGGGCTGCGTTACCTCGAAGGAAGAGTTTGAGAACTATCACATTGTGCTGGAGTTCAAATGGGGCCAGATTACCCATGCGCCCCGGGTGGACCGCGCCCGGGACTCGGGATTCCTGATCCACTCCCAGGGGGCGGATGGCAACTACAGCGGCATCTGGATGAACTCCATCGAAGTGCAGCTCATTGAAGGCGGCACGGGCGATTTTATTGTGGTGGGTGACAAGACCGACACCTTCAGCATCACCGCGCCCGTCGCGCCGGAGAAGCAGGGCGAATCCTGGCTTTTCAGCCCCGATGGTGAACCAACGCTGGTGAAGGACATCCGCGTGAACTGGTGGGGCCACGATCCGGACTGGGCAGACGTGAAGGACTTTCGCGGTGCGAAGGACGTGGAAAAGCCCATTGGCGAATGGAGCCGCTTGGAAGTCATCGCCGATGGTGGCAAGATCACCGTGTTGCTCAACGGCATCGTGGTGAACCGGGCCGTCGATTGCACACCGAAAAAAGGCCGCCTCCAGATCCAGTCCGAAGGCGCGGAGATCTTCTTCCGCCGCGTTGAGCTGACGCCCCTGGCCGACCCCGCAACGGCCTCCACGGTCGCGCCGGGCACGGGTCCCATGCTCCTCGTGGCCAACAAGCACAGCGACACCCTGAGCTATGTGAATCCCGAGACGCTTCAAGTCGAGCAGACCATCACCGTGGGTCACAACCCCCATGAACTGGTGATCACGCCCGACCAGCGCTTCATGTATCTCTCGAACTATGAGGCGCCGGGTAACACCATCTCGGTGGTGGATCTGGCCGCACGCAAGCATATCAAGCAGATCCCCACAGGCGAATACACGCGAATTCATGGAGCGGCCATGGCGCCCGACGGCAAGAACGCGTACTTCACCGCCGGTCAGACGGGCTTTGTGGTGGAAGTGGACACCGCGACACACGAAGTCACGCGGGGTATCCCCACCCACGGCAAGATCTCCCACATGGTGCTCGTGTCGCCCGATAACAAGCGGCTTTATACCGCGAACATCGAAACGGAGAACGTCTCCGTCATCGACCGCGCCAGCGGCGGACTCATCACCCAGATCCAATGTGAAAAAGGGGCCGAGGGCATGGCTTTCACGCCCGACGGCAAGCACCTCTGGGTCGCCAACCAGAGTGGCGCGTCCATCTCCATCATCGATCTCGCGACCCACACCGTCGTCGAGCGATTCGACCTGCCCGGCATGCCCGTGCGCATCAAGTTCACCAAAGACGGAACGCGCGCCTACGTCCCCAGTTGGACCCCCGAGGGCGAGCT
>JBHEKR010000378.1:0-2952 GCA_041859365.1 Candidatus Hydrogenedentales bacterium | reverse complement strand
GCCGTCCAATTCAATCGCAATCTGTTCCAGGCGATCCGCCCCAGATGGGGGTATGATCCAGCGTATATCCCTATCTTCATCAACGAGTTGACGAAAGTAGTGAACCAACTCGCCCTCGTGACGAATGTCTGCGCACTTCGTTGTATCTAGATTATTCACTGTTCAGTGAAGATAGCCTTATTCAGTGAAATATCAATGTATTTTTATTGATTAGCCGTTTTTTACTGTCTGGTAAAAATTACCAGTAGAGTCACGATTGAATCTTTATTTCTATCTCCTAGATAGCCTTGCGCAGACCTTCGGAGCCGGCCTGCCATGCTTTAATGGCGGCAGTCAGATCGTTCCCACCATAGGTGGCGGATGATTCTCGAACCACGCCTTCGGTCGTCCGGGTGACGTACTGGAGATGGCAAACGGAAAGTGTACCGCTTGGCAGTTGGAAAGTGTACCAGGCCCGACAGGGCACGGGTTGGTTATCCCATCCACACGGATGGGGGATCAGGTATCTGTCGCATCTCCTTTTTTAACCGGCTTGTCTTTGCGCCTGGCGGTCCGGTAGGACTCGCCACGGGTGGTCAGCACATGCACGCGCTGGGCTAGACGATCTAACAGGGCGGTGGTCAGCTTTTCGTCGCTGAAGATGCTGACCCACTCACTGAAGGCCAGGTTCGTGGTAAGGATGGTACTGCGGCGTTCATGTCGCTCCGCCAACAGGTTGAAGAGCAATTCGCCGCCTTCTCGTCCAAAGGGTACGAACCCCAGTTCATCAATGATCAGCAGGGAAGCTTTGTAGAGGCGTCGCTGCAAGCGGCCCAACTCATGTCGGTCGCGCGCTTCGGTGAGCTGGCGCACCAAGTCGGCGGCCCGGATAAAGGCCACGGAGGTCCGACGACGCGCCGCCTCCACGCCCAAGGCGATGGCCAGGTGGGTCTTTCCGGTGCCAATGGGGCCGACGATGACGATGTTGTCGGCCTTTTCCATGAACGCTCCGCCCGCCAACTCCATGAACTTCTGGCGACTCACCCCTTGCAGCGCATCCCAGTCGATCTGCTCAAGGGTCTTGAGGTCAGGGAAGTGCGCCTCGCGCAAGAGCCGCTGGGCGGTGTGCGCATTGCGGGATCGGGTCTCCAAGTCGAGCAGTTCCAGCAAATATGCATCATAACTCCAGCCCCCGTCCTGGGCACGTCGTCCTACCGGTTGATGTTCTCGGGCCATGGCCGGAGTTTTGAGCTCCCGGCAGTGTTGACGGATCAGCGCCTCGACCATGACTGGATTGGGGGCCGGTGTATTCATGCGGCACCGGCCATCAGGACGTCATAGGATCGGGCGGAAGCGGTCTCCACGTGGATCTGCCGCAGTTGTTCCGGCACGGCCTGATCCTGAAGCGTGGCACGTTGGTTGGGGCGGTGACCCAGCAGATCCAACCGCCCGGTCGCCAGGGCTTCAACCAGCGCGGTGCGCGCCGATTCCAGGCCGTGCTCCAGAACGAACCACAGCACGGAGGCAAAGCGCCGGGCCACCGGCAGCGAATCGGGGCAGCCCTCATCTTCGCCCAACCTCCGCCAGAAGGTGGTAAACGGTTCACCCCATCCAGCCAAGAGTTCGGGAGCTACCTGGCGCAACGCCTGGGGCTTGCGGGCCAACTCCCGCAGGTAGTGGTTGTAATCCACGCTTCGCGATCCCGGCGACTGGCGGGGGTGAATGACCTGCTGGTTCTGCCAACGCAACATGACATCCTCCGGCCCGACCCACGCCTTGATCTCCAGACCGGCCCAGGTGGACGGTACCGAGTAGCAGGCCGTCTCCAGACGCACTGTGGCGCTACGACTGACGGAAACAAGCCGCATCAGGCGGGCTTCATAAGCGGAACCCGGCAAGGTCAACAGCTGTGCGCACTCCGCCGTGTATCGAGCGCTCGGCGTCACTCCGTCGCGGGGTTTACCGCGCTCCCAGTCTTGGTCTAGCCGGTCCTGCAGCCGTTGGCTGATCTGGCGCAGATCAGAGCCTTCTTCGATCGGGGTCAGGTAGTTCAAGCGGATGGTCTTGCCGCGCCCCTCGACGCCGCCCTTGTCATGGCCCTGCCGGACCCGCGCGAAACAGGGCTCGAACCCGTAATGACTGGCCAACGCACGGAAGCGGTCGGTCAGTTCCCGGTGGGCACCCACCCGGCGACGGACGGCTGCGCTCAAGTTGTCGTACACGCCGCGTTTCGGCACCCCGCCGAAAAAGGTGAAGGCCCGCACGTGACCATCCAGGAAAGACACCTGATCACACCGGTCATACAGCCACACGAAGTCCCGTCCGCTATACATCAGGCGCAGGAGGAAAAGGTGGGCCTTGCGGCGCACCCCGTTGACGTCGACCAGCATCTCGAAGAAGTCCACCTGGGCCTCCTCGCCCGCGCGATGCACCAAGGGTACAAAGACTTCGGCGGCCTGCCGCTTCTTCTCCGCCAGATAGATGCGAACGGTGCGGGCACTGATGGCCAGCCCTTCCTCCTGGAGTTGACGATGCAGTCGCTGGGCGGTGACTCGGTGCTTGCCGCCGGTACGGGCCGCCCACTCGGCCAGCACGCTCTCCATGCGCGGCCGGGCCACTTCCATGACCGGTTGGCGACGCGGTTGGCGTTCCACCCGGATGGGCTCCGGCACCGTCAGATACTTCAGTACGGTGTGGCGATGTATCCCCAGTTGCCGGGCAATAGCCCGCTGGCTCTTCTTCTCGGTGTAGTAGAGGTGTCGAATCACGTGTACAGTTTCCATCTTCAGCATGCTCTTTCTCCGCGTTCTTCACGCGGTTTAGCATGCCCCCGGCCTGGTACACTTTCCAACTGCCAGGCTGGTACACTTTCCGTTTACCATCTACAAAGCGTATGTTTTACGGTAAGGTATTCCGTATGGTAAATCATACAGATGCGGTCGTGGCGGTACAGAAGTTGAGAACCTCGCTAGC
>JBHEKR010000073.1:0-10314 GCA_041859365.1 Candidatus Hydrogenedentales bacterium | reverse complement strand
GGCGTCCACACCGTGAACAGGCGGTCCGTGCCGCGATTCATATAGACATGGTCAAAGTGAAAGGCCGAGGCGCGGCCGGGGTGCATCGTGCGGAGCCACAAAAAGTCATAAGACCGCACCGGCTCACCGATGAGCGTCTCCATGATCCGCACGATGTTGCCGCCGTGCGTCACCTTGCGCAACGCCGGACCTTCACACATGGACTGCCAGAAAGCGCCCAGATCCTCCACCAGCTCGCCCCGCCGGCTCGTGTGCGACGAGATGGCGTCCTCATAGGGCTCCGCCAATTCACCCACACTCGCCAGGCGCGCAATCACCTCGGCCCGCGCCGCGAGCACATCCTCCACATTCAACACCCCGCGCAAAAACAGATAGCCATCCTCCGCCATCCGCGCCTGTAAACCTTCGGTGTCGGATACATACTCGGCGCTATCGCGCAACTCGGCGAGCATGCCCTCGGGGATGGGGTGCTGGTGGGTAGAAAGATTCGCGGGAATATTCATGAAACGGCGTTCTCCGGTGTTGGGCTATGGGGATTTGCTCTCACTTGAGAAATGATAATGGAAGCGTGGGGGCGGAGTAAAACGCGGGGTGGTGCAGCAATGACCCAAACACATTTGTGAAGAGTACAAATGTATTGTCAGAGCATTTGCGCCTACGTAATGAAAATGTCCTACACTACGCCAGCGAAGCGTTTCACTCGTTCCCAAGCGGAGCTCGGGAACGAGTTAAAAACGTGCCGACCATAGGATTGCCTCCGCTTTAAAAACGCGGGACGGTCCCGAACGCGTGGCGGGCTTTGTTGGGTGGGGTGTTTCTGAGTGGGAAAGTGTCGTCCCCTCGGTCGTGGGGCCTTTGCGTTCAGGACGGTCCCGTCCGAGGGGGACCGTCCCCCGCTTTTAACTTCGCGGGACGGTCCCGTTGGGCCGAAGTGGCCCGTCGTGCTACAATGCGCATTCACCGGCAAACCTGCCACGGATCCATCGCCAGGAAGCAATCATGGAAGAACCCAAAAAGAAGAAGAAGGGTGGAAAGCACCAGCCGAAGGGCTTGCTGATCCTCCATGAGGACTGGGATATCCTGGTGGTGGATAAGGCACCGGGCCTGTTGACGATGGGGACGGACCGGGAGAAGGAGGAGACGGCGTATTTCCGGATCACCGACTATGTAAAAAAGGGGAACCCGAAGTCCCGCGAGCGGGTCTATATCGTCCACCGGCTGGACCGCGAGGTCTCGGGTATTCTGGTGTTTGCGAGGACCCCGGAGGCGAAGAACGCCTTGCAGTCGGATTGGGAAAACTCGGAGAAGCGCTACTATGCGCTGGTCCACGGCATCCCCCGGGAGCCGGAGGGCACCTTCAGCTCCTATTTGATCGAGAATGGCGTCCATAGTGTGCATGCGACGGCGGATACGAAGCGGGGGAAGCTCTCCCACACGGGTTACAAGGTCCTGGGTACGGCCCATGGCGTTTCGCTGCTCGAGATCAACCTGTTGACCGGCCGTAAGCACCAGATCCGGGTGCATCTGGCGGATCATGGCCTCCCGATCGTGGGGGATACGAAGTATGGTGCGAAGAAGACCGTGGCCAAGCGCCTGGCGCTCCACGCGAAATCGATCCGCTTCAATCACCCCTTCAACGGGAAGCCCTGCTTCTTCGAGACGCGCATTCCCCACATGTTTTCCCACTATTTTAAGAAAGAATGACCGATCTTTACGGGATTAACCTGAACCACGAATGGATTTAGAGCAGCCGCTGGCCGCAACCAAAAGAGCTGAACCGCAAATTTGCGCAAATTTTCGCAAATTGAATATGAAGAAAACGAAAGAGATTTGTACCGCGAATGGACGCGAATACCCAGTTGCCTTGGGCGAAGAGATGCTGACCACGGAGAGCACGAAGGCACGGAGAAGATAAATGAGAGAGGGGAATTGGAGAGACTCTTTCGAATGCGCGCATACCGTGACTCGGTGCCGGTGCATTTAATCCTCCTCTTTTTTTCCGCGCCTCCGTGTCCTAATACTTTGGTGCGGCCAGCGGCTGCTCCGCGTTTGTGAGCGGATTGCCCATATGATAGTATGCAGGGCAGGTCGGCGGTGATGCGTGACAATTCCCTCCGCCCGGACGGGCCTCGCGCCCGCATTTACACCGAAATTTCGATTGCAGGAATAGAGCACAGGGGATTACCCGGTGCCCGCGATATTGAGCACAATTGCGCCGGCAGGCCGCGCAAGGCAGGGCCCGAATCATCGGATGTGGCAGAGCCACGCTAGGGAAAAGGCATGAAATTACCCCAGAAAATCGTTGCGATGGCTCTTTTCGCGGTTGCCCTTGGCGTGGCGCCCGCCGGTTACACCGAAACGCCCGCCGCACCCCTGCGCGAGGTGGTGGATCAGGCTCTTTCCATCGTAAAGCCCGCCCTTGTGCAGATACATGTGGTGGAGTCCTATTTCCGCGACGGGCGGGAGACGAAATACCAGATTTCCGGCAGCGGCGCGGTGATTACGCCCGAGGGCCACGTTATTACCAACCACCACGTGGCGGGTCACGCAACGCGCATCAAATGCATCTTTTCCGACAAGGAAGAGATGGAAGCAGTGCTGGTGGGCAAGGACCCCCTGACCGACCTGGCCATAATCAAGCTTCAGCCTACCGAGCCCCGGACCTTCCCGACGGTTTCCTTTGGCGATTCCAGCGCGGTGCGTGTCGGCGACCAGGTGCTGGCCATGGGCAGCCCCCTGGCCCTGTCCCAGTCGGTGACCCTGGGCATTATCAGCAACACGGAAATGATCATGCCGGAATCCATGCGTCGCTTTGGCGGCATGGAGATGGACGGTGAAGACGTGGGCGCGCTGGTGCGCTGGCTGGGCCACGACGCGGCGATCTACCCCGGCAATTCCGGCGGCCCGCTGGTCAACCTCAAGGGCGAGATCATCGCCATCAATGAAATTGGCATGGGCCTCGGCGGCGCGATTCCCTCGAACCTGGCCAAGCTGGTGGGTGAAGAGTTGATCAAGACCGGCAAGATGCAGCGCGCCTGGCTCGGTATAGAAGTCCAGCCCCGCCTGAAGCATGGCGCCCAGGAGCACGGCGTGCTTGTCAGCGGCGTGTTGGGCGGATCCCCCGGCGCCCTGGCTGAAGTGAAGTCGGGTGACACGATACTTTCACTCAACGGTGTGCCCGTGGACGTACAGTTCGCGGAACAGTTGCCGGATTACAATCTTCAGGTCGCCGAACTTCCCATCGGTCAGCCGGTGGCCATTGAGATCCTCCGCGACGGCGCGCCCCTGACGGTGACCGCCACGCCGACGGAGCGGGAAGTGCTCTTGCCTGACGAAGAAGAATTGAAAGAGTGGGGGCTTACCGTGCGCAATATTTCCCTCGGCGTTGCCAAGGAACTGAAGCGGGAAACGACCGACGGCGTGCTGGTGACTTCCGTGCGCCCCGGCGGCCCGGCGGGCGCCTCCAAGCCCCAAATTCAGCGCAACGACGTGCTGGTGTCCGTGGGCGGCGAGCCCGTGAAGAATATTGAAGCCCTGCGCGCGGCCACGGTTAAAACGATGGGCGAATCCAAGTCGCCCGTGCCCGCCTTGACGGGATTCGAGCGCAAGACGGGTCAGTACCTCACCGTGATCGAAATCGGCTCAAATGAGTTGCAGGATCCGGGTCTGGAAGTGAAAAAGGCCTGGCTGCCGGTTGAGGCGCAGGTGATCACGCGCGACATCGCGAAGCTTCTCGGCGATGAGAATCTGAAAGGCTTCCGCGTGACCCACGTATATAAGGGGAGCACGGCGGAGACGGCGGGCATGAAGGTGGGCGACCTCATCTTCGCGGTGGACGAGCAGCCCTTGACCGCCACGGCACTGGAGCACTATGAAGAGCTTCCCACCCTGATCCGCCAGTACCGCAGCGGCACGAGCGTCACGCTGAGCATCGGCCGCGCCGGGGCGGTGGAAAAAATTCCCGTGGAGCTGGTGATGGCGCCGAAGCTGGACCGGGAGATGAAGAAATATCGCAACGACGATTTCGAATTTACTGTGCGCGATATCACCTTTTTCGACAAGGCGCAGGAAAGCTGGAAGACGGATCAGGCGGGCGTGCTGGTGGACGAGGTCAAGTCGGGCGGCTGGGCGGCCCTGGGCCAGCTCTCCGTGGGCGATTTGCTCCTGTCCATCGACGGGCACCCCGCGGGGGACGTGGAGACCGTGGAGAAGCTCCTCACGGATATCGTGAACGCGAAGCCGCGCACCGTGGTCTTCAAGGTTCTGCGGGGCATCCACACCTTCTTCATCGAAATCGAACCCCAGTGGTCTTGAACCGCTGGCTGGATTGAATCGCGACATCAGGCTGAAAAACCGGTTCCGAGGGAGCCTTCAGAGAGGAAGATTTCATGAGTAGCACAGGCCGTATCATCTCCATTGCCGCCGCTTTTTGCCTGCTCCCCGCGTTGTTTGTCGTGGCCGACGAAGATGCCGCGGCCGGTCGCGAGATTTTGAAGACCAACATGGCGGCCGTGGTTACGGTGCAAATGGTGGTGAAAGTTTCGTCCTCCTTTGGGGGCGGTAACACCCAGGAGCAGGAAAGCAAGGAAGAGGCAACGGGGACAATCATTCGCCCCGATGGTTTGACTGTGCTTTCCCTTTCCTCGACGGATCCGAGCAGCATTTTCAAGACGATGTCGGGTGGTGACGCGAACTTCAAGATGGACGCCCAGCTCAACGATATCAAATTACTGCTCCACGACAATACCGAGATTCCCGCCGAAGTGGTCATCCGCGATGTGGAATTGGACCTGGCCTTCCTCCGTCCGCTGGTGAAGCCCGCCGCGCCACTCGCTTTTGTCGACCTGACCAACCAGGGCACCGTGGAGTTGCTGGACCGGGTAGTCACGTTGAATCGTCTGGGCCGCGTTGCCAATCGCGTGTTTTCCGCTTCATTTGAATACATCGACGCGGTGGTGGAGAAGCCCCGCACGTATTATATTCCCGGCAACGATCCCACGAGCACGAGTCAGGGCAGCCCGGTCTTCCGTCTCGACGGCAAGGTCGTTGGCCTCTTCGTCCTTCGCGCCATCAGTGCCGAAGCGGGCGAGGGCGGCCGCAGAAACAGCGTCATCCCGATCATACTGCCGGCGGCGGATATTGCCGAGGGCCTTGGGCAGATCCCGCCCCAGGCGGAGTAAGGGTTCACACCGGGCGGGCTACGCGCCAGAACGATAGAAAGTTGCCTGATGTCGGGTCTGCTTGAGCTATCCGGGAAAACCGCGCTGATCACCGGTGGTGCGAAGCGTCTGGGCGCCGTCACCGCCCTCGAGCTGGCGCGCCACGGCGTAAACTGTGTGCTTCACTACCGGGAGTCCGAGGCTGAAGCGCACCAGACTGCGGATGAGGTGAGCGCGCTGGGTGTGAAGGTCTGGCTGGTACAGGGCGACCTTGGCGTTGCCGACGTTCCCGATCGGGTGTGGGAGAGCGCGGAATCGCAGAGTGGCGGTATCGACTTCCTCATCAACAGCGCATCGATTTTCCCCGAAGAGACCCTGGACGAGCTCACCGAATCCACCCTTGCGCCCAATGTGAACGTGAATACCCTGGCCCCCTTTCACCTCGCCCGCCGCTTCGCCGCCACAGGTCGGGAGGGCGTGGTGATCAACTTTCTGGACACGATGGTCCGCGACTATGACCGCAAGCACGTGCCCTATCACCTGAGCAAGAAGATGCTGCACCACTTGACGCGCATGATGGCGGTGGAGTATGCGCCCCGGCTGCGGGTGAATGGCGTCGCGCCGGGCCTGGTTTTGCCGCCCGAAGGCAAGGACACCAGCTACCTGGAGTCCCTCAAGCATTCCAATCCGCTCCAGACTTATGGGTGCGGCGAGCAGATTGCCCACGCTGTAATCTTCCTTCTCGTGAATACATTTATCACGGGGCAGGTTATCTACATTGACGGGGGAAGGAATCTGCGAGGATGCATGTATGAATGACACGTTGGACAAAATCTTTATTCGCGACCTGCTGTGCCGCTGCATCGTGGGGATATATCCCGACGAGCGGGAAAATAAGCAGGACGTCATCATCAATATTGAGATGGGCTGCGACCTCAGTGTAGCCGCCGCATCGGACAATATCGACGATACGGTCAACTACAAGTCGGTAAAGAAAGAGATCATCGCTTTGGTGGAGAACTCCGGATTTCTCCTGATAGAGCGCATGGCGGGAGAGATCGCGTCGCTCTGCCTGGCCCATGAGGGCGTGCGGCAGGTGCGCGTTACCGTGGACAAACCCGGCGCGTTGCGCTTTGCGCGAAGCGTCGCGGTGGAGATTGTCCGAACGCGGGCCGATCGTCATGGATGAGAGCACCGTGCGGGCCTATGTGTCCGTCGGGGCGAATATCGAGCCGGAGCGCAATATCATTGCCGGACTGCGGCTTTTGTCGAATCGTGTGCCCATTGTGGCCCTCTCCAGCTTTTACCGGACCCCGGCCATCGGCCGCCCGGAGCAGGGCGACTACCTGAATGGCGTTATCGCGCTGGATACCGATATGGAGCCGATGGCGCTCAAAGAAGAGGTGCTCCGCGCGGTGGAACAAGCGCTGGGCCGGGTCCGCTCCGAAGATGCCTATGCCCCACGGCCCTTGGACCTGGATATCCTGTTGCATGGAAACCGGGTCTTTCATGACGGCGGCATGAAGATTCCCGACCCGGATATCGCCGCGCGGCCTTTTCTGGCCGCCGGCCTGCTGGAACTGAACCCTTCCCTGACGCTGCCCGGCGATGGCCGGCGCCTCGCGGATTGTATTGAACCCGGCGTGATTGCAGCCCTGAAGAAGGAAGACGCATTTACCCGTGAATTGAAGGAGAAGCTGAATCATGAACCATGAACGTATCGCCGAACTCGTCCGCGAGCTGCTGATTGAACTGGGGGAAGATCCCGAGCGCGAAGGGCTGTTGAAGACGCCGGAGCGCGTTGCCCGCGCCTGGGACTTCCTCACCAGCGGCTACCGTCAGAACATCGACACGATCATTAATGACGCGGTGTTCG
The DNA here is from genome assembly GCA_041859365.1 of Candidatus Hydrogenedentales bacterium. Taxonomy (GTDB): domain Bacteria; phylum Hydrogenedentota; class Hydrogenedentia; order Hydrogenedentales; family JAEUWI01; genus JAEUWI01. The sequence goes on along the minus strand of JBHEKR010000073.1, from coordinate 3,279 downwards.
AGGCCGAGTCGAACAATATGATCATTAGCCGCGATATCGAGATTTACAGTATGTGCGAGCACCACATGCTGCCCTTCTTCGGCCGCTGCCACGTGGGCTATATCGCCGAGAAGAAAGTGCTTGGGCTGAGCAAGCTCGCGCGCATCGTGGACTACTACGGACGCCGTCTGCAGATTCAGGAACGGCTCACGGCGCAAATCGCCGAAGAGATTATGACCCATACCGGCGCCGAGGGTGTGGGTGTGGTCGTGGAGTGCCAGCACCTGTGCAGCATGATGCGCGGCGTGGAGAAACAGAGTTCGGTGATGACCACCTCCTCGGTGCTTGGCAGCTTCAGAGAAGACGCCGCCACGCGTCATGAATTCCTCACGCTGATCGGGCGAAAGATCCCCGCGCTGTAGCGCGCGAATTCGACGGGAAATGCTTGAATCATGTCCCTTACATTTGCTACCCTTTGGCTACCCATGGGGCTGTAGCTCAGTTGGTAGAGCGCTGCGTTCGCAATGCAGAGGCCTGGGGTTCGATTCCCCACAGCTCCACCATGATTAATCCCCCGCCGCCCGAGAGTGAATACACGCTCTCGGGCGGTTTTTTCGTTTCGGGTACCGGCTTTCGAACGCGCATGGTCGCGTTCATCGGAGACAATCGATGACAACAATAATCGGTAGATTCTTGATCGTGTGCGCGTTCCTTTGGTCCGCCGCAGGACCTGTTGCAGCGCAGGCCGGGCTGCCGATTGCAGTGGGGACCTTCGAACAGCAGATTCACACCCCGTTCACCGAGGCCGAAGGGCTCCCGTCGAATGACGTACTTCGTATCGACTGGGTAGGTGGGGACGTCCAGCAACTATCCGTGATGACCTCGGGCGGCGCAGCGGTGCTGGCGGAAGGTGTCTGGAGCACGGCGGCTGAGCGCGATCCCGGTGCCGTGGCGCAGGAGACACCGGTCTGGCGGGAGGCCTGGTCGGCGGTGTTGTCCCAGAGCGCAATTCGAGATACCGCCGAGTCCAAGGACGAGGTCGCCGTTGCGGCGGAAGACGGGCTCTACATCGATGGGGGTACGGGCCTTCGAATGGTATTGCCGCAGGATGGCGCAACGCGCTGGGCGCCGGTGGATGTGCGCGCGGTCGTCTACGATGCCGAGGGCCGTCTGTGGTTTGCGAGTCCCCAGGGCGTGGGGTGTCGGTTGGACTCGGAGAACTGGAAGCTCTATACCGGCAAGGAGGGCCTGCCCTTCAACGATTTTACGTGCATGGCTGCGGGTGCGTCGGGGGTGTGGTTTGGCACGACCAACGGCGCCATCCAGTTTGCAGAGGGCGAGTGGCGCTTCCGGCAGGGGCGTCGTTGGCTGCTGGACAACCACGTGAACGACATTGCCCTATCCGACGACGGCACGGCGTGGATGGCGACGCCGGGCGGCGTTTCGAAGATCGCGAGTGTGCCCACGACCCTGGCGGCGAAGGCGACCCATTTCGAGGCAGAGATCGACCGCTATCACCGCCGCACGAGGTTTGAATATGTGGCCGATGCCACGTTGCCGACGCCCGGAAAAAAAGAGGGCGGCGCCGCGCTGGACACCGATAACGATGGCCACTTCACGGGGCTCTACCTCGGCTCGGCGAGTCTGGGCTATGCGGCGACGAAAGATCCCGAGCAGAAGCGCAAGGCCCACAAGGCCTTCGAGGCGCTTGGGTTTCTGAGTGAGGTTACGGAAGGGGGAAGCAACCCGGCGCCGAAGGGCTTCATCGCCCGGGCGATCCGCGCCACGGACGGCCCCGATCCGAACTTGACCCTCAACCCGGAAACTGATCGGGCGCGCCGGGAGGAGCGGGACAAACTCTGGAAGATTATGGACCCGCGCTGGCCCGTGGATGAATCGGGCGAGTGGTATTGGAAGTGTGACTCCAGCTCCGATGAACTCGATGGCTACTACTTCGGCTTTGGTCTTTACTATGACCATGTATGCGAAACGGAAGAGGAGCGCGAGGCGCTCCGGGTCGTGGTACGGCGGATGACGGACCACCTGCTGAAGCACGACTTCAGCATGGTCGACCACGATGGTCAGCCCACGCGCTGGGGCCATTTTTCGCCGGATGATCTCAACCAGAATGAGGACTGGTGGTTTGAGCGCGGGCTCAATTCCCTGAGCATATTGACCTTTCTTCAGGTGGCCCATCACATTACGGGCGATGACGACTATCGAAAGGCCTACCGGAACTTGCTCGATGAACATGGCTATGGCATGAACGTCATGACTTCGCCCAAGATTCAATTCGGTCCAGGATCCCATGGTCAGGCCGACGACAACATGGCGATCATGAATTACTACCACCTGATTCGTTATGAGACCGATCCCGAGCTGCTCAGCATGTACTACAACTCCTTTTACTGGTACTGGAACATAGAGAAGTACGAGCGGAACCCCTTCTTCAACTTTGTCTACGCCGCCTGCTGCAACGGAAGAGAGCGGACCGATCACTGGGGCACGCGGGAGCTTTCACCCCCCATGCCGTGGATGGAGATGGCGGTGGACACCCTGAAGCGCTATCCCATGGACTTGATCGTCTGGCCCATTTCCAATGCCCACCGCATCGATCTTGAGTTCCTCGGCGACCATACCCGCAGCCCCGGCGCACCGATCACCGGCGCGGGCCACCGCAACGATGGCCTCGTCTATCCCATTGACGAGAATCACGCGGTCTACTGGGGGGATGACCCCTGGACCTTGAATAGCGGTGGCGATGGTACGAAACTGCGCGACCCGGTTTCCTACCTGCTGGCGTACTACCTGGGCGTGGTGCATGGATTTATCGAGCCGTAGGAGCGTTTGACAGCCCCTTACGAAAGGTATAGGCTGGAGGGGCCAATGGAGGGCGTCGAATCATGGCGGCAAAAATGACAGCGGAAATTTGAAAGATCGGGGTGCCAAACGCCCTGATTGCCGGACTGACCATTCTGGTACTGTTGTGGGGCGGAACCCTGGTGGTCTTGCTCCTGTCCGAGCAGTCCTTTATGCATGCGTTCGGTGTGGTGTTCGAAATCTTCTGGATTGTCGCCTTCACTAGCTTCTTCATTTCCTGGGTTTGGGGCCGATCCGTCTACGGTAAGCTTATACTTGACTGCGGACCCGGTCCCAGCCGGGCACTCTACTTTTTCACGGCGGCGATGTGTTTAGGGCTCGCGCCAAAATTAAAGTAGCAAGTGAGATTTGATTGTGCTATACTCTGAGTATGACACGTGACCATGTATTAGAATCAACGCTCGCAGCGAAGTATGCGGT
>JBHEKR010000379.1:0-6433 GCA_041859365.1 Candidatus Hydrogenedentales bacterium | reverse complement strand
TATGGGTCTTATGGGTCTTATGGGTCTTATGGGTCTTATGGGTCTTATGGGTCTTATGGGTCTTATGGGTCTTATGGGTCTTATGGGTCTTATGGGTCTTATGGGTCTTATGGGTCTTATGGGTCTTATGGGGTCAAGCATATTCATTACTGACCCATTTCAGCCTGAAGCCTGAAGCCTGAAGCCTGAAGCCTGAAGCCTGAAGCCTGAAGCCTGAAGCCTGAAGCCTGAAGCCTATTCTACCCGCGCCGCCAGCACCGCGTCCACGGCGCTGCAGATTGCCTGGTGCACTTCTTCCACCGGCGCTTCGCCGGAGATGAGGCGGATGCGATCGGGCTCGGCGGCGGCCAGGTCCAGAAAGCCGTGGCGAACGCGCTCGTGAAAGTCGATGGATTCCTGTTCGATTCGGTCTTTTCGGCCCCGGCTTCGGGCGCGCTCGAGGCCCACGGCTACGGGAACGTCGATCAGAAGCGTGCAGTCGGGCCAGACACCGCCGGTGGCGATTTCATTGAGCGTACTGAGCAATTCGGCGTGAAGTCCCCGTCCCGCGCCCTGGTAGGCCGTGGTGGAATCGGCGAAGCGATCGCAGAGAACGATCTGGCCCGCGGCGAGGGCGGGGGCTATCTTTTCGTAGACATGCTGGGCGCGGGCGGCGGCATAGAGCAGGAGTTCGGCCGTGGAGCCCATACCGTCGTGATCCGGGTTCAGCAATACGCCGCGGATGGCCTCCGCAATAGGGGTACCGCCCGGTTCCCGGGTGACGATGACGTTGTAGCCCGATTCCACGAGATATTCCCACAGCAGGGTGATCTGGGTGGACTTGCCGCAGCCTTCCACGCCCTCAAAGGTTATGAAGCATCCGCTCATGGCGTAAAGACCTGGCGCCGGGCCTCGCGGCCGGCCTCAAAAAATTGCATCAGTGCCTGGGCGTCGCTGCGCTCCACGGCGGTGAGAAAATCGTTCAACTGGCCCCGGAGGGACTCGAGTCCGTCCATCACGGCCTCGCGATTGGTCAGGGTAATGTCGCGCCACATTTCCGGGCTGCCCTCTGCCAGGCGGGTCATGTCGCGAAAGCCGTTGCCCGCGAATTCCCGCGAGGCGCCGCGCTCCACCGCGGAGGTGGCGAGAAGGGTGGCCATGATGTGGGGGATATGGCTCGTGCTGGCGAGGATGGCGTCGTGGCGCGCGGGGTCAATGGTCACCACACGGGCACCGCACCTCTCCCAGAGTTCTCGGACCAGCCGCGTGGCTTCCGGGTCCAGTTCGGCGCTTTCTTCGATGAAGCAGATGCTGTTGTTATAAAGGCCGGCCGTGGCATGTTGCGGGCCGGACTTCTCCGACCCGGCCATGGGGTGGCAACCGACAAAGCGCCGGGGTGCGGGCCAGAGGTTGGCGGCGTGGGCGCAGATGGTGGCCTTGGTGCTGGCCACATCGAGCATGATCGCGGTGGGTCGGGCCGTTGCCCCGACTATGTCCAGCGCATCGAGGACGGTGGCAGCGGGCGTGGCGATGACGATGCAATCGGCATCGGAGGCCACTTCCGCAAGGTCAAGGGACGTATCGTGAATGGCGCCCAGAGACAGGGCCGTGTCCAGGGTTTCCTGGCGGCGTCCCACGCCGGTGATGTGGCGGGCCATGCCCGAGGCCTGCATGGCCAGGCCCAGCGAGGCCCCCAACAGTCCCGCGCCCACGAGGACGACGCGGTCAAACAATGGATCCATACCTACTCCGGTTTCGGGGACCTGCTCTCACGCCCCCCCAAATTGCTTCCCAAGACAAGGCGGTAGTGTATCCCATCGCGCTTGGGGATTGCATACCGGAGGCTTGACATGGGCGGGCGCTTCGGGTAAGTTATCCATAGATCTGCTATGCAGAAACAACATGTGGAGACGGAAACGCCATGGATTCGAAATTTCTCACCGGCAGTCTGGATATGATGATACTTCAGGTGGCCCAGGGGGGACCCACCTACGGCTACGAGATCACCCAGGAGGTGATGCGGCGATCCGAAGGCTTCTTCGAGCTGAAAGAGGGCAGCCTCTACCCGGCGTTGCACCGCCTGGCGCGTAAGGGCATGCTCGAGTGCTACTGGGAAGACAAAGACACCGGCCGCCGCCGCCGCTTCTACCGCCTGACGGCCGAAGGCGCAAAATCCCTCGCCGATCAGCGCGCCGATTGGGAGCGCTTCGTGGCGGGCGTAAATGGGGTGCTGGGAATGCGGGCGCAGGGGACGGCGTGAGGGGTATCCGCCGAAAGTGAAAGGTGGTAAAATTATTTCACAAGGAGTCTGCCATGACAAACATCGACGTTCAATATGTAACCGGCGCGGATGGCAAGCAAGTTGGGGTATTCGTACCTATCGATGAATGGCGGGATATGGAATTGAAACGTGAAACGGCCTATCTGATGAGCACCGAAGCAAAAAAACAGCAGCCCTCGGTATTGGAAAGTGGTACGGAGAAGTACATGTCACTGGAGGAGGCGGGAATCGAGATTTCCGAGCGCACGGGGTTGCCCGTCTTTCGAGTTCCGAGTAATGGCCGTCCGATAACACTGGAGGACGTGAAGAAGTTAGAGGATGAATGGTGAGTGTTGGTTTACTCGACGTCAATATCTTGGTTCCTCGCCAATTGCTTGTGGTAGGATAAAAAGAGAAAGGAGGTCTAAATGGAAACAGCAGAACTCCAGTACATCACTGATGCTGAGGGTGAACAGGTGAGCGTGGTCATACCGATAGCTACTTGGAGGGATATTTCGTCGGAACTCGAGACGGCCTATCTTCTCAGCAACCCTACAATGAAGAAACGCCTGCTGGAAGCCAAGGAACGTACGGGGGGAATGTCTCTTGAGGAAGTGCGCGCGAAGCTTGGTCTTTGATCATGCTGCATTCGATGACTTGGTCTGGTGGGTGGGTAATGATCGCAAAAAAGCCTTGCGGATCATGCGCTTGATTGATGACGCGTGCAATGATCCGTTTCATGGACTGGGAAAGCCGGAGCCATTGAAACACGAGCTGTCGGGCTTATGGTCTCGTAGAATCGATGACGAACACCGACTTGTTTATCAGGTGTTTGATGATAGCATCCGGTTCTTGTCATTCCGAAATCACTACTAAATCGTCGGGCACGCATTTAAAGCCTTGTAAATGACAGCACTTTCTGGTCGTCCCGCTGCCACAAGTCGTAGCGCAATTGCTGGTTCATCCAGCTATCCGCCTTGGTGTCAAAGGCTACGGACAACTTTTACCTCACGCGCCATCCGGAATTTCCGGCTCGACCACATGCGCCAATAACGAAAGCGACTCTTGCCAGCCGAGATAGCAGAATTCCACGGGGATGACAGCGGGGATGCCTTCCTGGATGATATCGACTTCGGTTCCGGCGACGACCTTTTTGATCGTGATCGTGACCGGCATCTGCCCCGGAAGATTCGGATCGTCGAACTGATCGATGTAGCGGATCTGGGAATGGGGCGTGAGTTCGACGTATTCGCAGCGGAAGGAATGACTGCTACCGGTGCCGAAGTTCGTGAAGGACATGTGGTATCCGCCGCCGACTCTCACGTCGCTCGAATGGACCTTGCCGGTAAATCCATGGGGCGGCAACCATTTTACCAGCGCGTCGGGCTCGAGGAAAGCTCGGTAAAGTTTCTCCGGGGTCGTTTTGAAAACAAGGTGCAACTTGACCGTGCCCGTAGTTTGATTTGTGGTGGTCTCTTGCATGGCGGCTATCCTCTTTATTTCAAGATCGGTTAAGGCGCAGTAACATCTCTGCAGGAGAGTTCTATAGTAAGCATACACCTTAATATATCGGGTCGCATCGCTTCCAGCGGAATCACCTCCAGGGGGAGTCGACTTTTCAATTTTGCGTATACCGGTGTTCCCGTCTCCACGTCTGGCTAATGTTCGATAAAAGTCAGCTTATGATCCTCCGTCGTGCGCAGATCTCCGAGGTCCACATGTTCCAATGAACTCTCTTGTACGTTGATGGAGTCGGGGTATTCATACTCGGTGTAAACTCGGCGCACATCATCCGGGGTATCGGCTGCGTAGAGCCTGGCGACAAGGTGGTATTGGCCCGGTGGAACGGTGTAAAAGCGAAGTGTGCCGTCGGCGAAGTCATTGGAGGATATGGAAATGCGGTCGTTACGGAGTTCGACATCGGCCTTCATGCCATCCGGCAGAGACAGCTTTCCCGAGACTTCCGGGCCATTTTCAAGCGTGGTAAGATGGCTGGCTTCCCCAGAGGCGAGCGTGACGTAGTGCGAGACCCAGTTGCCCTTGCCGGATGTTGCCTCGGTTCCAGGGGCGTTGCGGTAGGAAGCATGCACGAAATAACGGCCCGGGGGGAGGTTCTCCATGACGAACCTGGGACTCTGCATGTCGGGCATACGGGTAGGGAGGGCGAAAAACCATGCGGGTGCTTCGGAGGCGGGACTCATGCCGATGTCCGTAAGGCGTTCATGGAATGCATTGCCAATGGTGAGCGTCGCGCAGGGCTCCAGTCGCAGTTCATGGTTAGGCTCGGGGGCAGTGACGGGCTTTCGCACGTAGCCATTCTCGTCAAGAGCAACGAGGTCGTACGGGGTCCGAAGTGCGGGGAGTTTGAATCGCCCGTCCTCTGGCGTGAATACAATAACGTGATTTTTGCCGATCCACAGGTGCCGGGCGCTTTCGCGCTTATCCGGCGTGCCGTCGTCATAGCGCGACACGGCGTTGCCAAGCCCCATCATCGATACGACGAAGTCTTCCGAGGCGAGGTGTACTTTTGCCCCGCGGACGGGAGCGCCGGTCGCATCGAGGACTTGGCCTTCCACGGAAGCGGCCTTTTCCATCTTGAAAGTCAACTTGTCCGGCGGAATGTCCTGAGGAAAGAGAGGCGACAGTTCGATGAAGTAGCCATCGCCTACGATCGCAACGCGGAATTGCGTTAATTTCTTTTCACGCTTGGGTAGTTTAAGCTCAAAGTCACTGTCTTTTCGCTCCGAATTTTTGGCGACATCCCAATGGGTTCCTGAGAACGTAGTTGTCACGAGGCTGCCGTCGGTATTGGTTCCTATCCAGATTTCGTAGTCCGGCACGGCTGCCCCCGTTGCGGCATCGACGACGGAGCCGCGGATCGTTGCGAGCTGCGGAGTTTCGAATACGATGACATTTTCCGCTTCCTGCAGCGGCAAGACTTCAAGTTTCTTGGCGCCGGTAGGATGACTGAGGGAAATCTCCATCGTCTCCGATGGCGCGCCATACCAGATGAATCGCCCTTCTTCGTCCGTTGTGCCGCGTTGAAGCGTGTCGGCGTTGGTTTGACCATGCACTACAAAACGAATACCAGGTACAGGGCTATTGCTTTCGTCGACGACGCGAAAGCGCAGGGTACGTGTTTCGCTGGCGGGCTCTTCGGTTGTGGGCAGTGGCGTGCTGGGTTCATCCGCCGTTTCAGTGTCCGGGGCAGGCTTGGCGGAGGGTGTGGAAGGCGTCGCGTCGCTATCCGCGTTTGGAGCGGCCACCGTGTCGGCTGTCATATGCCAGACTTTGCGCGTCCGGCGTTCGACGGCGAATTCCAGGCCCGTTTGCGCGGCGAGATGGATCAGGATTTGATCCAGCTTCTTGCGGCCCTCGGGGGTCGCGGCCTCGCCGTGCGCCATTCTGGCGGAACGCATGAAATAGGCGAAAGGTACTTGGACAGTGTCAGGTTGCTTCACTTCATTGAGAACCGGCACATGGGTTCCCGATGAGAGTAGTTCAAAGACTCCATCCAGGAGGACGGCCGCGCTACTGTTGTCGTGTTCACCGCTGGCGCTTTTGCCCTCATAGATGTAGATTCCCTTCTCTTCGGGCGGGTCGGCAATGGGCTGAAAGGAGAAAGTGCCGCGCGCTACGACGACGATTTGATCGGTATCCGGACTTTCAAAGCGGATGGGCGTCCCCGCCTCCTCGCTGAGGATTGTTTCGAGGGCCTTCATTCTATCTTCGAGCGGGGCGTCCTCAACAACGCTCCAATCGCCATTGATTATGATGTCAGGCACACTTTCCGCCACTTGAATATCCGCCGACGTCAATTCCGTGAGCGCAGCCGGCAGCGTTCGAAGCGAAGAGCCTTCGCCTCCGTTGAAGCTGAAGTTTAAGATAGCCAGCACGTCTTTCTCACGCGCCACGGGATCGCCAGGCCATCCGGCCAGGAAACGGTCCCATTTCAAGGTCATTGCGTCGGGCATGGCATTGCCGCCATTGCGGTTTTTCGAGACAAAGTCCTGAGCCACGGCGTCTCTCGGCTGCTTGATGAAGCGAATGATCGTTCCATCGTTCGGTGCGTAGACCTCCTGAAAGCGAGGCCACCAGGGTTCGCCGTCCACTTGGTAGCTGACGGCGATGATGTCCGCGCTGCTGAAGCGAGGGCTGCGGAAGCGCGCGTTTGTGTTTTCCACCATCGGCACG
>JBHEKR010000433.1:0-25113 GCA_041859365.1 Candidatus Hydrogenedentales bacterium | reverse complement strand
TCAATGGCAGCCACACGGTGAGCATGATGGCCGTGAACAAGGGCAGATTGCGTCCGTATAAGGAAAGAGCTCCCTTGAATTTCAATAGCATTGATTGATCCCCGTTCAGTCGCCAGTCCCTGTCGCCGGTGCACTCGCCGCGCCCATTTGAAGTAGTATAGCCGATTTTAAATTCAAAGATATAGGGCTCGGTCTGGGCACCGTAGCCGACTCGAGGTTGCGTCCCTTCAGTCCCACCAGAAGAACCACGCCCTGCTGTTCAAAAGGCTTGCGGCGAGCGCGGATGTTGTTTCGGTGCCCTGGTGAACAATATCGCTGCAATAAAGGAACTGCTCCCAGGCGAGCTCCATGGCCGCTTCTTTCGTTGTGGGGGGACGTTGTACGTACGCCTCGATAGTATCTGGCGCTATGCTGATGATCTTCGCGCCATATTTTTCTTCCCAACGTCGCCACAGCGCACAATGGATTTCTGAAGATGGACACTCGTTCCACCCCCCATATGGGAGATGGGCCATAACCTTCCACGACGCATCTGTCGCGATGCGGAAGCCAACAACAGCATGCAGTGTCTTGCCGGACAATATATCGGAGGTCATGGTGAATTGATGGTGCGGAGGAAGGACCGTGGGCCAGTCTCCCGCCACTTCTTCCCAATCCGATTCAGATTCGTAGTCATTGTCGAGCGCTAAATATTCCCGCTGTTGGGAAAACCAGCGATCCAAATCGAACTTGGGGGTCTGCTCGATCATTTCGTCCGGTGTTATTTCAGCGGGATCGGCCAGGGATTCAAACTCGCCTTGGCTGGCCGGTGGTCCGCAAACTATCAACACTTTCCCGGAGTCAATCGCCGCGATCGCGTCATCAATCGCGCTGGCAGGATTCAAGTTCTCAAATATCATTGTGCACTCCCTCTGGTTAGACGCTGCCGCAACGGCAAATCAAAACAACACGATTAAAATGATCATTGCGCCGAGCCACCTCTGCCGGTGACGCGCTTGACCAATCCCATCAATCGCCCGCCCAGCGGCAGGCTACCGAGGGCCAACAGCACGAAGTCGTCGAGGTAGCCAATCGGCCCCACCAGCGCTTCGGGCAGGAGATCGGCGGGCATGAGCAGGTAGGCCCCCGCGAGCATGAGCACCACCCCACCGGCCAGCGTGCTGAGCAGGTCGATGATCTTCGCGATAGGTTGGGGCAGGTAGCTCTGCTCCAATATCTTCGTGGCGTAGACCTTGCCCGTGTCGCGGCTGTATTCCAGCAGCCCCGCATCGGCCAGGGCGGTGATCTCGCGGTTCACCTGAGCCTGGTGTTCATCGTCACCCTCCTGACCGCCGAGGTAAAAGACAACCTCTCGCTCGGTGAGGGGCCGTTCACGTACTTCGAGGAGCAGTTCGCGCAGGGCCGGACGCAGGGGCAGCCGCTCCTCCACCGCTCGGGGGAGGTAGACCGTCTCGCGGGCAATGAGGAGGAAGCCCGCGAACCAGAGCAGGTAAGCGGTAAGGATGCCGAGGTTCCAGGGGTACAGCCCGTAGGCGAGGGGCAGGATCATGAAAATGAGGAAGCCCGCATAAGACTGATAGGCGAAGGACAGCACCAGCACAAAAGCGCAGAGAAGGTAGAGTGGACTCAGGAAAAAAGTGGCCGTACCTTCGCCCGTGACTTGGCCGAGCAGCGAGACCGCCTGACCCTGGAGGGATTGGTAGAGTCGGGCCAGGGGCCAATCGCCCTCATTGCCGAGGACGTGGGTGAGGCCGATGAGCGCGGTGATGAAAATCACGAAGGCCGAAACAACCGCCGGCAATTCGTGGTAAGAGCCCAGGCGCGGACGGAGCAGGAAGAGAAAAGCCACGGTGATCAGGGTGAGGACCGTGGCGGGCATCAGGTGGCCGTGATAGATCCAGAGGCCCGAGCGAAGAATGAGCTGGGAGACCGCCGTGAGCATCAGCAACCACCCGGTGATATAGGTGGCCCACTCGAAGCGCGTCTCCGAGGCGGCGCGCGCCGACGGCGCGGGAAGGGCGGTGATGGTGGTCATGGGAGCCCCTTCAGGGAATTATGAATTGAGAATTATGAATTAAGAAATTGGGACCTTAAACGGGGTCAAAAGTTCTTTGCCTACAGTCTCCGGACTCCGGACTACCGCCTAAATCTTCGGGATGTACCCTTCAATCTTCTGATTCCGTGCGAAGGTTTCATCCAGCGTCGTCAACCGAATGCGCAGGTGCTCCTGCAGGATGCTGCACTGGACCGTATCGGCAATCAGGCTCGCTTCGCCACCGCCTTCGGGATATTGCTTGCCGGTAATGAGTTCCCAGGCTTTCGTGTAGGCCGCGTGGGCGCCTTTCAGCTTGTCATTGTCGTTCACCCAGCTATAGCCCTCTTCATAGAGCTGGTCGCCGTGGGCCTTGAGCTGCTCCGCGGCCTTGATCTTGTCGTCCACCGACATCTCCGTCTTCACCATCGCCGCCTCGGGCGTGGGGGCCGCCGGGTCGGGCGTGAGAAAGGCAATGACATTAATCGCCGTGGCCATGGCCACCAGAAGGATGGGGGCCAGGTAGCGCTTCGCGCCCGGCGCATGCACAGGGGCGGGCGCAGGCGAGGAGGGGCGCTGGGGCAGCACCTCGCCGATGGCGGTCTTCGGGTCTCGTGGTTGCAGTTGGCTCATGGCTCTCAAGGCTTCAGGCTGTAGGCTGTAGGCTGTAGGCTATAAGTTAACGCCTGCGAGGGTCAAGTCAGCCGTCGGGTGAATCAGGCCGATCAGACCGATCCGACTGATCAGATCAGTCTGATCCGTCAGATCGGTCCGATAGTTCCCTCCAGCCTATAGCCTCCAGCCTCCAGCCTGTTTCCACAGCACTACGGTTTTGCATTTCACTTCCCCCGTGTTATAGTGACGCGCTATGCAAAATCTCTTCTGGTTCATCGTCGCGGCGGCCGCCCTGGGGCTGGCGTTTGTGCTGCAAAGTCCCTACATGGCCTTTGCGGTCTACACCTTTCTGCTCCTCGTCGGGCTCGCGCACTTTTCTTCCCTCGCCTGGCTTTCCGGGCTGGACTGCACCCGGACTCTCTCCAAGGAAACCGCGCTCCAGGGCGAAGAAGTCTCGGTCAAGGTGGTGGTGGAAAACAAGCGCGGCTGGCCGATCCCCTGGATCTTCATCGAAGACTACCATCCGAAGGATTTCCCCCGCATGGGGCAAAACAAGCAACTGGCCTTTCTCATGCCGGGACACTCGGTCACGCTCGAGTACCGCCTCCAATGTCCCCGAAGGGGCTATCACCGCATCGGACCGCTGCTGATGGAGTCGGGCGACCTCTTCGGGCTCCAGCGCCGCTTCCGAACCGGTGTGCAGCAGGATTACCTTTCGGTCCTACCCACCGTGGCCTATATTGATACCTTCAACGTAGCCACCAAGCGCCCCCACGGCCCTGTGCGCCTGTCCAATCGGATCTACACCGACCCGACGCGCATCAACAGCATCCGCGAATACATCCCCGGCGACCCACTCAACAGTATTCACTGGAAAGCCACCGCGCGCACGGGCAAGCTCCACGTGAAGACCTACGAGCCCTCGAGCGTCATCGGGGGTACGCTCGTGCTCGATCTCCACGACGCGAGCTACAAGCCCGACCGCAAAGAAGAGCGCATGGAACTGGCCATCACCACAACCGCTTCCATCGCCTATCTGCTCCAGATTTCCGGCGAGCAGGTCGGCATGATCACCAACGCCCGCGACGCCGCCGAAGTGGCCCAATACGATGTTGAGAAGCGCGAGACCCTGAGCCGCCAGGAGGTGGACGCGGAGGTGGAGGGGGAGCTTCAGGGCACGCGCATCAGCCCCCTCTGCGTGGAGACTTCCCGCACGCCCTACCAGGCCCAGCGCATCATCGAAAATCTCGCACGCGTCTTGCCCACCGACGGCCTGGACGGCATGGGTCTGGTAATGAACCAGTACCACATGCTTCCGCGCGACGCCACGCTCATGATCGTCGCGCCCATCATCACCGAGCGCATGGCCCACGCCCTGGGCGCTATCAAGCTATGCGGCTTCAATGTCAGTGTCTTCCTCATCATGGATCAGCGGGCATACGAGGAAGCGGCCCATTTCCTGGCCCCCCACAACATCCACATTTTCCACATCGAGCACGAGCGCAGCCTCCATGAAATCTCTCCCGCCAAAATTGGGTAGGCGCCGCCCCGCCCTGGCGGGAACCGACTTCCACTCGCTCATGAATACGGTCGATCCCGACCTGAAAGAGATCGACGAGCGCGAGTTCGCCAAAGCGACCGATTTCCAGTCCCTCAAGCGGGATCCCGGCCCGAGGGTCCGCACGCCACCGCGGACGATGACGGATTTCATCGTCGATTTCATGACGCCCTTCTTGATCTTCATCATGTGCTATGCGGTGCTCTTCTTCCTGCTCGATGTGCGCTTCATCTACACCGAAGTGAATGACAAGAGCTTCCGCTGGGTCGCCTTCTTCTTCCTCATGGGCATCGTCGCGTCCAATCGCATCCTCGCGAAGGACGCCACGCCGGACGGCTATCTGCTTCCCATTATTTTCGCGGGCACCATGGGGCTCTACACCCTTTCCACATCGGCCATGTACGAAAACAGCGGCTCCGTCGCGCGTCATTTCCTCAACGATGCGCCCTGGATCGCCACCGCCTTCAACATCGGCGTGGTCGTGCTCATCTGGTGGGTGGTCAACCGCCTGACCCACGAGTGCTGCATCGATGAGAACAAGACCGCCGGCGATGTGGGCATTCTCACCGGTACCGCACGCAAGTTTCAGGACGCACTTCGATCCAAAGGAAAAGATCCCCTCGATCACCTCTACGAAACCGACGAACATGCCGCGTTCGCCATGGCCCAGGGCAAGGAGTTCATGCCCATGAACGTGCTCGAAGCCTTCGACCCCACCGAAGGGTGGAAACCCAAAGCGAAAGCCAAGCCCAAGTTCAATCTCGATGCCTCCCAGCGCCTTTCCAAGAAGCACCCCGGCATTTCCATCCTCTACTTTTCCGTGCCCGTCATGTTTATCTTCACCCTCGGCATCCGCGTCGTGCAGCAGGGCGGCGAGAGCTGGGTACAGTCTGGGCACCTCTACGCGGGCATCTACACCGCCGCCGCGCTCCTTCTCCTGCTCCTGACCAGTCTCGGCGGACTCCGCGAATATTTTCGCTCGCGGATGATCGCCATGCCCGCGCTCATGGGTTATTTCTGGATCGGACTCGGCATCATCATGGCCGCCATGGTCATGCTCGCAGCCGCCCAGCTCCGCAAGCCCGATCTGCCGCCGATCGCCATCGTGGAAGAGCACCAGACCGACTTCTGGACCCGCGGCTCCACCTTCGAACTGGCCGCCACCACCGCAAAGCCCATGGAGCTGCTGGCCCAGTCGAAATTCATGGACAACCTCGGCAAGGGCGTCCTTGCGCTCTTTGGGCTTTTTGCGCTCTACGGCCTGCTCAAATTGATGGCTTCCGGCGCGGCCTGGATCGCCCGGCGGCGCCATCGTTTCCCCCGATTCGTCGTCCGCTTCTTCGATGGATTGGAGCGGGTCCTTTCCGCCATTACCAGCGTGCCGTCCATGCCGAAGATCCGCTGGCGCCCCCGCATCGATCGCGGCATCGCCACCAGCAGCCAGTATGAAAACTCGCTGGGTCGCCCGCCCGGCGACGAACCCCTCACCCTTGACGACCACGTGGCCTATGCCTACGAGGCCCTCGGCGCCCTGGCCTACGATCTCGGTGTGCCCCGGGGTACGGGACAGACCCCCTACGAGTTCATCGATGCCTTTCCCAGGCCCCTGCGCAAATTGAAGAAGGATGCCCGCGAACTCACGCGACTCTACGTGCAGTCGGCCTATTCCCGCCAGCCGCTACAGCCCGCCGACGAGCAGGCCCTCAGGAAATTCTGGATTGCCTACAATCAGGCAAGGCGGAGGGTATTGCGGTAGGGGGGACTGCGTCCACCTGGCCCACGACAACAGGCATGGAGTCACGTCGAAGCTCCAGATGGAGGCTGTACCCATAAGAATCGTGGCGGCACGCTCGTTTGCCCTCACAACGTTTCCCATGGGTACAGTTTCCGATTGGCCTCCCGGCACTTTCCATATTCGCGTCGGGACCCAAGCGGCAACCGTACCCGCCCGCTTGCACCGCGAATTCCAAATTCTCTAGACTATCGCCGCAAACTCTTTTTTCAAAGGAAGCTCGAATGCAGTATCGGAAACTCGGGGTATCCCATCTTAAAGTCTCCGTCCTGTCGTTTGGCGCGTGGCAGTTGGGGGATCAGGGGTACTGGGGAGGGGGTACACCCTGCCAGCCTGCGGAGGCGGTGCGCGCGGCACTCGACAGCGGCATCAATCTTTTCGACACGGCCGAAGTCTATGGCAACGGCGAGTCGGAGCGTGTGCTCGGCAAAGCCTTGGGACACGATCGCAAACGCGTGCTGGTCGCCACCAAAGTCTTGCCCCAGAACTGCACCCCCGACCGGCTCCGGGCCGCGTGCGAGGCCAGCCTGCGCCGCCTGGGCACGGACTATATCGACCTCTATCAGATTCACTGGCCCTTTCGCCAGAAGCCCGTGCGCGACCTCCAGGGCAATCCCCTGGCGGTGCAACCCAACGTCATGGAAGCCTGCGAGACCCTCCGAACCCTTCAGAACGAGGGCAAGGTGCGGCACGTCGGCCTGTCAAACTTCGGTCCGCAAGATATGGACGAGTGGTTCTTTCACGGGGGCGCCGAGTCCAACCAGATAGGCTACAACATCGTCAGCCGCGCGGCCGAGTACAAGCTGATCCCCCTCTGCACGCGTGTGCAACTCGGGGTGCTCGCCTACATGCCCCTGCTGCAGGGCCTCCTCGCCCACCCCTGGGACTCCATCGATTCCCTGCCGGTGGCCCGCCGCCGAACCCGTCACTTCAGCGGCCGCCGCGAAGGCGTGCGCCACGGCGGCGCGGGCTTCGAATCGCTGCTCATGGAAACCATGACCGACCTGCGGCAGTTCTCCGAGGCCATTGGCGTGCCCTTCGCCACCATGTGTATCGCCTGGGTGCTCGCCCAGCCGGGGATAACCAGTGCCATTGTGGGGGGGCGATCGCCCCATCAGGTGCTGCGGAACATTCGCGCTGCGGAATTGAATCTGGGACCCGCGGGCATCGCCCGGCTCAACGAGCTCTCCGGACCGCTCAAGATCGCCATGGGCGATAACGCCGACCTCTGGCAGGACGAAGCGTCAAGCCGAATCCGCTGAACCCTCATCCAGATTGGGACGCGCCACTTCAGTCAGGAGGGGTTCCTGACGCTCGCGGCGCGGGCGACGCAGGCGCTGCTCCTGTTGCTTTTTCGCGCTGCTGATGAAGACGTAATACAAGTACGCCGCCGGCGTGAGGATAAGGAAAACCGCCAGGACCAGGCCCGCAACCGGGACGAAGACCATGGCAATAATGGTCAAGAGCAGAATGGAAGCCACGGACAGACCTGCCAGCATGATCCACTTGATATGGCGGAGCTGGGTGTTCATCTCCTCCAGAAGCTGTGCAATATGTTCCTGCCCCTCGTCCATGCCATTCTCCTTTGCAAAAATACCACCTGTACTTCAATCCTAGCGCCCCCCGGCGTCAAAAGGCAAGGGCGGATGGGCAATCGCACTAAAAATTAGAGATTTCTGGATTTTGGAGCGGGGACTTTCCCTCCTTCGGCGCGTCTACGACCAGCCCCCGACTCGCGCAACGCGGTTGCACGGACGAAACGGACACGTTTTCATCGCGTGATGAATTCAAGCTCAAACGGGGGCAGGTCGCAGACGGATGATGCACATCCTGGCAGTGCGTCGGATGGAACGCAACAGAAATACCTCTCAACGGTAGATCCTCTAAGGTTCGTACAGCGCGGGGGCATTTCATCCCCCGGACTTCCAGGTTTGCCTGTCCTGATTCGCGTGGCGACCCTGGAATATAGTATCCTAAGCAGTTAAATCCTGAGTCTTTCGCCCGACCCTTCTGTCGGCGTGTAATCCCAAAACGCGAGGAATTCCCCGTGTCCGCACCCCGAAAAATCATGTGTATTGGCCTCGACGGGGCCACCTGGAACATCCTGCGCCCCCGCATGGCGGCTGGGCAGATGCCCAACCTGAAGCGCCTCTGCGAGGGCGGGGCCGTGGGCGAGCTGGATTCCATTTTTCCGCCGGAAACCCCGGCGGCGTGGCCCTCGTTCATGACGGGCAAGAACCCTGGCAAGCATGGCGTCTTCGATTTCCTGGTCTACGACCCAATTAAGAAGCGGGAGCGCCCGGTGAATTCCACCATCCGCGACGGCAAGGCCATCTGGGATTACCTGACCGAAGCGGGCAAAACCTCGCTGGTGCTTAATGTGCCCACGTCCTACCCGGTAAAGCCTATCCAGGGCGCCATGATCAGCGGCTTCCTCACGCCCGCGGGCGCGACGGACTGGGCCCACCCGCGAGAACTGGTGGAGGAGCTGGTCGGAGAATATGGCCGCTATCCCCATTTCTTCGAGACCATGTCCTTCGTGTGCGCCCATTCTGAGAAGAACGCCACGATGTTCCTGGACGAGTTGGAGTTCATGGACCGCACCAAGTTCGAAGTCTGCGAGAAGCTTTTCGACCGACATCAGCCCGATTTCACCATGCTCCACATCTGGGGCACGGACCGCCTCCAGCACGAGCTCTGGCACTGGTTCGATCCGACCCATCCCAAGTACGACGCTGCCATGGCCGCCAAGTTTGGCCCCCGCATCGACGCCTACTACACCCTCTGCGACACCTACATCGGGCGCCTGGCGGAGAAGGTAGGGGAAGACGGCCTCACCTTCGTCATTTCCGATCACGGTTTCGGTCCCACGCACTACTTCATCGATCTGAACAGTTGGCTGCTCAAAGAGGGTTTCATCGTGTTGAAGAACACGCCGAAGGTCCGCTTCAAGAAGCTGCTGTGGGATCTCGGCGTCACGCCGCAGAACGCCACCCGCCTGGTATACCCCTTCCTGAAATTCGCCATGAAGCTTAAGGCCACCGCACCCGAAGCGACCCTGCAGAAGTCTTCCGGCTCTCTGCGCATCCCCGGCATGCTCGACCTCAACCGCGACGTGGACTGGGAAAAGACCCGGGCCTACGCCCCCTTCGGCTGGAGCGGTATCTTCATCAATTCCGAAGGCATCCGGCCCCACGGTTCAGTGCCGGAATCCGAATACGACACCGTCCGCGATGCTATCGTGGAGCGGCTGCAACACTTGAAGAATCCGGTTACCGGCGAATGCGTGGCCCATCCGATCCACCTGAAGAAGGACATGTACAAGGGCCCCTACACCCCCTGGGGTCCCGACATCATGCCCCTGCCCCTGGACAAGAAGCACATGCCCGTCTGCTTCTTCGGGTTTCAGTCCAAAGAACCGGTCTACCCCAACAACACCCTCTATGGTAACCACCTCATGGAGGGTATCGTCATGGCCAACGGAAACGGAGCCCGTCCCGGCGGGGAGACCCATGCCTGCCTCATCGACATGGCCCCCACGATCCTCTATCTGCTCGGTCTGCCCGTTCCCGATGATATGGACGGGCGCGTGATCGAGGAAATCATCGATCCGGCCGTGCTCGCGGCGAGTCCCATAACCACGCTGGACACCTCCGGCGTCACCAGCACTACCGGTGGCGGCTTGACGGACGACGAGGAAGAGGAATTGCGGGCGCGCCTTGAGGGGCTTGGTTACCTGTAGGATTCCAGCGACGGACGCGGTCGCATTGACTCGGGCCGCCTCTCCCGCCAAAGAAAAAAGCCCCCCGAGTGTATCGGGGGGCTTTGTGCTGCATCAGTTGTTCGGGGTCTTCATCCCGAATTTTTCAATCTTGTAGCGCACCTGATCCCGCGTGATGCCCAGCAGAGCCCCGGTGCGGGTCTGGTTCCAGTCGCAGCGGTTCAGGGCCTGGCGCAGGAGGCTCTCTTCGGCATCCGCCAGCGTGCACCCCTGGAGGGGCAAGGGCACAATTTCACCGAGGCTCTCAACCGGGGTGTTGAAATTGGCGCGACCGAGGACGATATCACCCTTTTCGATCCAGGGGCCATCGTTAAGCAGGATGGCCCGCTCCATGACATTCCGCAACTCGCGGATATTCCCCGGCCAGGGGTAGGCATTGAGTTTGGCCAGCGCGTCCGCGGAAATGCCCTGAAGCTGCTTGCGGAACTCGCGGCTGAACATGGCCAGGAAATAGTTGGCCAGGACCGTGATATCACCCTTGCGCTCCCGAAGGGGCGGCATGTGAATCGGCACCACATTGAGGCGATAGTAGAGATCTTCGCGGAAGGTTTGTTCGCTCACCATCCACTCCAAGTTGCGGTTGGTCGCCGCGATGAGGCGCATGTCCACGTGGATATCCGTCACCCCGCCGATGCGCTTGAAGGACTTTTCCTCCAGAATACGCAGCAGCTTCGCCTGAAGCGCCGGGGCCATGTCGCCAATTTCGTCCATAAATACCGTACCGCGATTGGCGAGCTCGATCAGGCCCTTCTTGCGGCTGGTCGCATTGGTAAAGGCGCCGGCCTCATAGCCGAATAGCTCCGACTCCAGCAGGGACTCCGGCAGCGCGGTGCACGTAATATTCATGAAGGGGTGGGCGGCCCGGGAAGATTCGTAGTGCAGGGCGCGGGCGACGAGGTCTTTGCCCGTGCCGCTTTCACCCAGCAGCAGGGTTGTCGTGCTGGGGCCCTGGGCCACTTTACGCACCAGCGACTTTACCTCGTTGATTTGGGGGCTGCAGCCCACAATATTCTCCAGACCGAACTGGGAACGCTTCTGGTCAAGATCCGTGGTCACGTTCCGGCGCATCACGCTCGTTTCATGGACCCGGTTCACCGTCAGACTCAGTTCATCCAGATCGAAGGGCTTGGAAATATAGTCGGCCGCGCCATTCTTGATGGCCCCGACCGCGCCTTCCAGGCTGGAATACGCCGTGATGATAATTACCGGCGTGTCGGGATGAGCGTCGTGAAATTCCTGGAACAGGGTCATCCCATCGGTGTCGGGCAGGCGCATGTCCATAAGCGCCAATTCGAAGGCGTCCTGATGAAAACGACGACGCGCCGATTCACCCGAATCGGCCTCCACGACCGAATAGCCTTCCAGCTCCAGCCGCTTCTTGAGGGACCAGCGAATCATTTTCTCGTCGTCGACAACCAGAACGGAACCAGGCACAGTTATTCTCCTCGCGGTATGCGTATCACAACTTTCACCCCAGTATCCCCACAATTCTCAATATACATGGTCCCGTCATGAGCTTCAACAATGCGTTGAGAAACGGCGAGACCCAAGCCGGAACCTTCTACCCGCGTCGTGAAAAACGGTTCGAACACGTGGGGCAGGTCGGAGTCCCGGATGGGCTTTCCATCATTGTACAATTGAATCTCGATGACCCCGTCGGCCTGAAACGCGCGCCAATGAAGACATCCGTCGGGACTAACAGCCTGACAGGCATTTGCCCAGATATTCTCCAGAACCTGACGGAACAGGCGAGCGTCCACCTCAGCCTGAAGGGCCTCGCCGCACTCGATCGTGACGGTGACTCCCTCCGGTGCCAGGACGTGGGGGCCCGCACACACCGTTTCTACCATATTTCGCAGTACGACTGTCTCCAGCCTGAGCTCGAGCGGCTTGGTGTAGCGAAGTAATTGCTCGACCGTACCGGATATTCGGTCGATGAGCGCCTGAACTTCGTTGAGCACGAGCGCGTGTTCGTCTGCACCCAGCGTACCGCCCGCCATAATCTGGAGAGCCCCTTTCATACCCGCGAGGGGATTCCGAATTTCGTGGGCGACCGTGGCCCCCATTTCACCGATCCGCGCCAGATGCTGGTTGCGCGCAACTTTTTCCTGCATCATTTTCAACGTGGACACATCGCGCATGGAGCACGTGTAATAGGGCATTCCGTCAAGATCCGTGGTCGTCACGCTCACGTGGATGGGTATCTCGATCCCACCGCCGCCAAGCGCCCGCATTTCGGATTCCACACTGCCCTGTGCGGACCGGGCCGCTTCCCGGGCACGGAGCAGGACGTCTTCCCAGAGCGCGCGGCTTTCGGGGGCAATCAGTTCGATGGAAGAACTGCCCGGGAAGTCAGCCCCGTTCCGTGCAAAGAGTTTGGCCGCCGCCTGATTCGCGGATTCGATGCGCCCCGCCATATCTATGATGATCATGGCGTCGGGCGCCGTTTCCAGTATGGTGCGGGTGCGCGCCTGGCTTGTGCGCAATGCGGCCTGGGCCGAAAGCAGTTCGGATTCCTCGGCCTGCAAGCGTTGCAGCATCCGATTGAACTCGGCTGCAACTTCGCCAATTTCATCGCCGCGCGACGCCAGAGGGGCGGGGTTCATGTCGCGGCCGAGCCCGACGCCCTTCACGTGGGCGCTCAGGTGCTGCAGCGGGTCGGAAACGAGCCACTTCATGGCGGAGAGGAGCATGAGCAGAAAGACGAAACCGGCAATGCCGACCGCCAGCATGTTCAACCGGATTGCGGCATGACCCCGGGCCATGATCCGACGAGGTACCGTCGCATCAAGGACCAGCGTGTCACGACCGCGGAAGTCATGGGTATGGGTCACGACGCGGAGCATTTCGGGACTTTCTTCGAGGACCCGGATCTCATGCTCCGCCAGCCCTTCCGCCTCGGAGGGTGTTGTCTCGCGGGCCAGATCGACAATATCGACGGCCACCTGAGTCTGATCCCGAATTGACTGGACAATTTTCTCGTCCAACAGCCGCCCCATTATGAGTGCGCCCCGCACCACTTCGTTGTCGGCCTGCTCGCTTGGAAGGATTGGGCGCGACACGAACAGCATGGGCCCCAGGGAAGTGCGCAGCACCCCACGAACGACGCTGTCCCGGTCGTGGTGATTCAGCAGGGGGTGCTCGGGCGTCCAGGCTTTCTCTGTAAAATCGGGGAAGGGGGCAAAGGCGCCCGCTTTGAAGTCGAAGAATTTTCCCCAGGCCAGGCTTGCGTCGCGGCGGTAGAAGAACATGATATTCATGTCGTTGTCGGCGAACCACGACGGGTAGAGGTTGTCTTCTACATAGGCCTCGGACGGCGATTCGACGAAGGCATAGGTGTCGTCCCAGGCGGACCAGTCGGTACAGAGGAGCTCGATCTGGGTAATGTGACTCTCCAGAGCCGCCAGGCATCGGCGCATGTCTTTCCGGGCTTCTTCTTCCTCCAGTTGGTGAAAGCTTGGCAGGATCAGGTACTGGTGGAAGGCGAAGCCCACGGCCGTATACAGGGAGATGCCGGCTATCAGTACCAGCACAATCTTTCGGTTCAGGTTCATCGCACCATCCGGTCAGATTTACAGAAAATCTTCCGCCAGCATACTCGATTTCGGGCCGCGGTGAACAACGGGCTACGAATTCCCGATAAAAAAGCCGGAGGGCGGCAAGGCGCCCTCCGGCGGAACCGACCACATCAAATCAGACCCCGGTCATGTCGAAGCCCACGATCTTCCAGGCATCGCCCTCTTTCTTCAGCTTGAATTCGTAGGTAACGGTACCGAAAATGCCTTCCAGCTCCACGGGATACACGGTAACGATATCCCCCTCCACTTCGGTCTTGGCTTCTTCGGTATTGCCCGTGATGTCCTCGAGCATTCCCTCCGTCTTCACCTGATCCACGAAACCGCGAAGCGCGGCCTTATCACCGACTTCATAGTGGCTGAAGTTGTCGGAGATCTGGGCCATCAAGCCTTCCACATCCGCGTCTTCGGCGGCCTTCACATAGGCCTTGACCGTCTTCATCGCGCCGACTTCCGGCGATTCCTGCGGGGCTGTCGCCTCGACGATACCATTTACCAACACGAGCAGGGCGGCTTTCTGCTCCGGACTCAATTTCGTAATCGCGGTCGAAAGTTCCGTGTCCACGGAACCCTGGGCATGGACCAGGGCGCCGCCCGTGAAGACGGCTCCAGCGGCTAGCACGGCCGCCATGGCAAGGTGGGAGTACGATGGCTTCATGGTTCAAGTTTCCTCTCGATAATAGGTTGGGATCTGGCCCGCACCGATGGCCGCCGAGAGCGGGGGCCATGCTCAGCGGTCCCGGCCGGGAATGAGTTAACACAGCACGTCTGGATTACCTTGGCGCCAGTAGGACCCGCGATGGCTGGCCGTAGTTTCGGAAAGACGAGCAAAGCGCCGCCCTGGCTGGTTGCGGATCCCCCTGAAAAGGCTCAGCCGCCGTGGGTGACTACACCACGCGGCGGCCCTACCCAGCGCGCTGAGGTTACCATCATGCGTGCTGCAATTACAGCGTATCAGAAAAGGTCTCTATGCGCAAGATAAAAATAATGATAACAATGCGCTGAAATGGAACAATGTGATTTGCTCCTACTGGAGCTCCGGGATGTCTACCCGGCTGCCACATTTGACGCATGCGCCGAAGGACTTTGTGAAGCTTGATGGTATCCGCATTTTCTGGCCGCATTGGCCACACATTACATTGCGCTCGCTCGACTGCAGGGGCGGGGTGGGGGTGCCGCCGTGAAGTGATCGGGGAGCGGGGGTGGGAAGGGACGAGGCGCGTCCCCCGCCCTGGTTAATAATCGTGGTCTTGGTGCTTCGCGGCGGGGCGAGTTTCTGGAGGTGCTTGATTCGCGCCTCCCAGTTTCCCTGCCATCCGAGGTGTAGGCCCTGTTCGGCATAGTGGAGGGCGCGGTCGTAGTTGGTCTCTTCTTCAAGCAGATGGGACATGACCCAGTACCCCAGGTGTTCTCCCTGAAGGTTGCCGGCGGGAACGCTGTGGAGGATCTGCTGCGCGTACTTGATGTGTTGTTCGCAGCACTCCTTCGTGAAGGCGCGGGCGGCGGGCAACTGCATCCGAAGATTGTCCGCATCCCGGATAATTTCCTGGATAAAGAGGTGGAGGGCATACCAGTCGCCCGCCTCGATCAGAAAGCAGGCCCCGACATACTTCAGGCGGACCGCGATGAAGCGATCTTCAAGAGATCCGCAAAAACGCTGGGAAAATATGGCCAGATCGCTGATCATATCGATCTCGCCCAGTCGCGATGCGATGTATTCTCCCCGGGTGAAAGGGAAGTCCGCCTGGCGGGACTCGATGCGCTGTTGCTCTTCCGGGGTGAATACCCGGTGGTACATGGCGAAGAGCCCACATTCGTGGATCAGGCCCGAGGCCTCGACGTCGCCTTTGGAATCTTTCAGGAACTCCAGAATACGCATTAAACTCCCTTTCCTTTGCGTGGTGCAGGTGACGAATCACCCATGCAGGGGCGGGGGAGCACTCGACTGAACCTCCCCGGGGCCAGCGCTGCGCGGCTGGCGCCGTGCGCAACGAGGGTGCGATCCCTCGCGGGATCGTGGTTGACCGGGGATCATAGTAGATGCTTTGCGCAGTTTTGTCAATTCTCAATCGGGGGCCACGAAAAATTCCCATTCATGGCGGGGGAGAGGGGACAACCAGGCTGGCGGAATTCAGGCCGTTCGAGCGACACTGGATGCGGACCGCGAGATGGCAAGCGGCGCCGCAGGCAAGTGCGGTGTAACACGCTGCAAGTAACCGTCCTTAGAAGAGCAACTGCTGGGTGTCCTCGCCGGATTCGTCGACCTCTTTAGCGGGGGGCGTGGCGCTCTTCTTAGGCGCCCGAGGGACCTGGGAGGCTTCTGGTGCGGTGGCGGCAGCCTTCGGAACGGTCTTTTCAGCTACGGTGGCCACTGGCGCCGGTGTTGACACAGGCGCGGGCCGGACGGCTGCCTCGGTAGGGCCGGGAAGTTCGGCGGGCGCTTCGCCGCGTGCGAGGGCGTTAATGTCCTCCTGCAACATGACCTCCGTCGTGCGCCAGGACTTGCCAACCTTGAACCCGCGAAGTCGCTTGTCGCGAAACATTTCCCGGACCGTAATGGCCTTGACCTGAAGTACGGCGGCAACGTCGTTGCCAGTGAGAATTTTTTCCATGTATGACGGCCCTATCTGAAGCTGAATAAATCGCGGCGAACCTATTGGTTTAATTATACAAAAACAGGCAAATACAGACAACAAATAAGTTATTCAACTTTTCAGGCACGGGGGAGGGGGGAGCGGACTTCAAATAGATTGCACTTTTATTCTCAACTGTTTACAATGCAGGCGAAGCTTCAACATGGAGACCAACTACTATGGCTAAGAAATATTTGGCGATTGCGGGGTTGTTGTGTCTGGGCTCGTGCCTTGGGGTGGGACTGTGTACCGAAGAGGTCCACGCTCAGGGGCAGGAGATGGCGATGAAGAAAGACGGTGAGCTGGGCAACAAGGAATTCGACAAGGATAAACTGCCCAACAAGCTGGAAGTCAGTCTGGGTGTTGGATCTATTTTCGTGATGATCGCTGTTCTGAAGTATGCCTGACCATGGCTACCATCATTCCCGGGCGGAATGGGACCTTGTTTCCGGGCAACCGGCACACGAGTAGCGGGAGCGCGAGGACGTGAAACAGCGTATTCTGGTGCTGGACGACGAGTCGAGCATTCTTGAGCTCCTGGGGCAGCACCTAACCGAGGTTGGCTACGAGTGCGAGCTCTTCACCTCCGCCGTTGCGGCCTTGGAAACGGTAAAGTCTCGGCGTTTTGACCTGCTGATTACCGATCTGAAAATGCCGGAATTGCACGGCATTGATGTGGTCATTCAGGCCAAGCGAACCGATGAAGAAATGGCCGTTATCGTGGTGACGGCGCTGCTCGAAGTCACCAATGCGATCGAGGCGATGCGCGCCGGCGCCGACGACTATCTTCTGAAACCCTTCAATCTTTCGGAAATTTCGCTGGCCGTTGAAAAGGCGCTTGATCGCCGCCGCCTGCTCATTGAAAACAGGAACTACAAGCGTGAGCTGGAGTCCCGGGTGAAGGAGGCGACGGCGGATCTGGAGCGGACAAACCGCGAGCTCCTGGCCACGAAAGAATACCTGGAAAGCCTCTTCAACAGCACGGTCGACGCCATTGTGACCGTGGGCGCCAACTACCGAGTTTCCTTTGCCAATCAGGGCGCGGTGCACATGTTTGGCTATGACCGCGAGACGCTCCTGGGCATGACCCTTCAGCAGTTGCTCAACGGCGGGCAGGATGAGCTCTCCTATATTTTCCGCATGCTCGGTCACGACAAACCGCTCCAGAATTACGAGACGGAGATCACCCACAGGGGCGGTTCTCTGATCCCGATTAACATGTCGCTGTCCCAGGTTCATGACCCGGACGGTGCGACCATTTCCACCCTGGCAATCTGCAAGGACATTACTCAGCAGAAGCGGCTGGAAAACGAGCTGAAGGAAATGTCCATCAAGGACAGCCTGACCTGTCTCTATAACCAGCGCTACTTCTATGACCGGCTGGACGCGGAAATCGAGCGCGCAACGCGCCAGGGCCACCCCCTGTCCCTGCTGCTCTTTGACGTGGACAAGTTCAAGCCCTACAACGACGGCCACGGCCATCTGGAGGGCGATCGCGTGCTCCGGGCCGCGGGCGAAGTCGTGATGGAATGTACCCGTGAACACGTGGATATTGGGTTCCGCTACGGCGGTGACGAGTTTACCGTCATCCTGCCGGAAGCCGATGAGAAACAGGCGCATGTGATCGCCGAGCGTATTCGCTCATCCTTCGAAGCCCGCCGTTTTGACCGGCTCACCCTCAGTGTGGGCCTGATGGAATACCGCCCCGGAAGCACCCTGCGCTCTTTCATCCGCTTTGCGGATGCCATGATGTACGATGCGAAGCGGTCGGGCGGCAACCAGGTATATGTGTACCGCCCGGAAGAAGCGCCCGACAGCGAAGCAGTCGCGGCGGACCATTAGAAAGTAGTTCACGTGAAGTTCGGAATCTGCAGCGAAATTTTCAAAGACTGGAATGATATCGGCCGCACGGTTAACTTCGTCAAGGAAACCGGCTACGACGGACTCGAGATCGCTCCCTTCACCTTTTCCGAATACGTGACGGATATTTCGGCCGCCACGCGCGGGGAAATCGTCAAGCGCGCCGCCGAGGCGGATCTGGATATCCTGGGCATCCACTGGGTCTTCGTGGGGCCTCAGGGCGTTCACCTCACCCACCCCGATACCGCCGTGCGGGCCTTCACCACCGACTACCTCAAAGCCCTCGTCAACTTTTGCGGCGATATCGGCGGCAAGGTGATCATCTTCGGTTCGCCCAAACAGCGCAACGTGGAGGAGGGCGTGACCTATGACGAGGCCTTCGGCTATGCCCGCTCGGTTTTTGAGGCCGCCATGCCGGTCTGCGAAGCGAGGGACGTGACCATCTGCATAGAGCCGTTGACCCACATGGAGACCAATTTCCTCCAGAGTGCGGCGGAAGCGGTGACGCTGATTGATGCGGTCAACCATCCCAATTTTCAATTGATCCTGGATACGAAGGCCATGACCTTCGAAAAGGACGACCGCGCAACGCTCATTCGTCGCCATGCCGACCACATGAAGCACTACCACGCCAACGACGAGAATCTTCACGGGCCGGGTTTCGGTGATGTCGATTTCGCACCCATCTTCCAGGCGCTGAAGGATGTGAACTTTGGGGGTTACGTTTCGGTGGAAGTGTTTAACTTCGATCCCGGCCCCGAGACCATCGCGCGGAAGAGCCTCGAATACATGAAGCAATTTGTGTAAAGCGACCTGACCTTCGCAAAATGAGTTGGGTTTCTCCCTCCTTGTCATTCATCGGCCAAATCATTGGGGACGTTTTTTGCCACTAAAGTGCCCAAGGAACGCAAAAATATTTACGGCTAGCCGACCTCACATGGACACTTCTCATCCGTGAGTTTCCGTGTAATCCGTGGTCAACAAAAAGTTTTATTTGACCACGGATTACACGGAAATTCACGGATGGTAAAATTGGAAAGGTAGCGGGTTTCTCCATTGGGCCGGTTGGTCCTGGATGTTTTTTTGCGATGTTTGGCGCTTGAATTGTCGTGTTCGTGCTAAACGCCCATACGCTTGAATCGGATGGTCTGAAATATCCTTGCGATCTCTGCGTTCTTTTGCGGCTGAATCCAAGCTGATCCACCGGCTCTGCCGGTTAGAATTCATTAGGCTCTACCGTTCCGCCGTTGCAATTGTTGGCTCGCGAACGACTCGGAACCGAAGAGGAACAGATGCTTTCGATAGATGACTGCATTAGCTCCGTAGGAGCGACATAACGTAGCCCAGGGTGAAGCGAGGTACGAGCGGAACCCTGGGTCAACGTCCCCCTGTTATATGAGCCCCAGCGGGGCGGCACAAAAGTACGAGGGAGTTCCTCCTCGGTCTTCCATGCCATCCCTGCGGGATTCAAAAGTTATAGGTCAGTTATCCCAGGGTTCGCTCGTACGTCGCTTCACCCTGGGCTATGATATGCCGTCCCTTCGGGACTATAACGTACCAGATTGAATCGCATGTGTTGTCATGTTCGGCCCCTTCCAGGGGCCTTCCTCATACCACCGGTTCTACCGGTGGTTACTGATTTCCAATGTACTAACCCAAGGAATACCATGTCCATCCCCAAAGAGCCCGATCCCTACACACTGTTCGCCGCCTGGTTTGACGAGGCGAAGCAGTGTGCCGCCATCGCCGATCCCGATGCCATGATTCTCTCCACCGTCGATCGCGACATGCTGCCCGATTCCCGCGTAGTGCTGTTGAAAGATTTCTCCTCCCAGGGCTTCGTGTTCTTCACGAATCTGACCAGTGCAAAGTCGCGCGAGCTTGAGGAGATTCCCAAGGCCGCGTTAAACTTCCACTGGATGCCGCTGGAAAAACAGGTGCGCGTGCGCGGTCGGGTGGAGCCGGTCACCGAGGCGGAAGCCGATGAGTACTTTGCCCAGCGCCCGAAGCAGAGCCAGATCGGCGCCTGGGCTTCGAAGCAGTCCCAGCCCTACACCGAGCGTCTGGAGTTCGAGCGGCGCATTGCGAAGTACAGCGCGAAGTTTGCCATCGGCAAAGTGCCCCGTCCGCCCTTCTGGTCCGGATTCCGGGTGGTGCCGAGCCACATCGAATTCTGGTTGAAACAACCCTACCGGCTTCACGATCGTCTGCGCTATACTCTCATAGAGGGTGCGTGGCACCATGATCGCCTTTACCCGTGACAGGCGGGTTGGAAAGATGGTCCACCGAGGCTGGATTTCCGGGTGAGGTGCTGCCCAATCCGGTAACGAACGGTAGGTAGAGTCTGGAGAGTTCCATGGCCGTAAGTGAAGCGCAACAAGTCAACGAAGCGGAAACCAAGCTGCTTCGCAGTGCCCTGACCCTTTTCAGCGAAAAGGGCTACGAGGGTACGAGCATTCGAGAGATCATCGAAGGCGCGGGTGTCACGCGGCCCGTGCTCTACTACTATTTTGAGAACAAGGAAGATCTGTTCCGGCGTCTTTTTGAGACCACCTTCAGCGATCTCATCCAGCGGATAGACCAGGGCAGCCAGCAGGAGGGCCACTGCGTGCCCCGACTCAAGGGGATCATCAGCGCGGCATTTGGCCTGGCCGAAGAAAATGTGCAGGCGGTCCGCCTGATTCTCCAGGTCCTCTTCGCCCCGCCCCAGCAGGGGCCGTCGCTGGATCGAGACAAATTGATCCGCCAGCGCTTCAAGGTGGTGGAGTATGTGATCCGCGACGGCCTGAAGAACAAGGAGCTTTCCGGCGGCAACAGCCAGAGCCTGACGCTGGTCTTCCTCGGCATCATGGATTTCCACATGATGGCGAAGTCTAATCGGCTCGACACCCATCTCTCCCCAGAGCTTGCGGCCTCCCTTGTGGATTTTTTCGTTTCCGGCGCGAAGTACCGGGAAAAGCCCGAAGCAATGCTGGTGAGCCCCTACGCCAACTGAGGCGGCCGTTGTCATTGTGCCCCCATCGCTGCCATAATTCCGCCCATGGCTTCCAAAGGAAAAAAGCGGCTCCTCCTGTCCTCGCTGTATCTGGGCGCACTGTTTATGGTGGCGGGGTGGGCCTTTCACTACCTCCAGTACTTCAGCGGGTCGGTATTTCTCCTGCCTGGGGCGTCGGAGAGCCTCGCCTTCAGTCCGGCGGGTAAAGCCTTTCGTCCCGGTGCCGCCCAGCGGTCCGTAGCGCCCGATCTGCTGCTCTTCGACAATCCCCGGAGCGTCCAAGCGCTGCGGAGCGACCAGCTTTACGACGGACTCATCCTCCCGTTCGCCCTGCGGCTCGAAAAGGTTGAGATCGTCCGGGAATATCCCCCCTGGGACGTGCTCCGCATCGAGGAACCCCGAAAAACCAGTCGGCAATCGATCAAAGTTGGCGAACAAATAGACTTGGGTGGGGAATCGCTGGAGATTCTTGAGGTGGGCCCCTGGGCGGGACTCGTTCGTGATCCCCGGGGCGCGCCCATGGCGGCCATCGAGTTGCCCGGCGATTCCCCGTCGGAGCCCCGCGTTGTGTTCCTCGAATCCAGCGCCACCACTATTGTCCGGCCCGATCTCGCCCTCTGCTTCCAGTGGCACGGCAGCGAGGCGGAAGCCCGACAGGCCTTTGTGGCCTCCCTCGACGCGATTCCCGGCGCGCGCTGGGGTGTCCGGGAAGATAACGCCATCCAGTGGTTTGAGAATCTGGTTCCCGGCTCGGGGATGGTTCTCCGCGACGGTACCCAGATATCCATTGGAAGGGTCGAGCGCAGTGAGGGCCGTATCACCCTCGAAATACAGCGGAGTGTCGGCCGCGAATTGATGACGGTTCGGGCCAATGCCGCTGGAGCCGAGGACAAGTACATTTACGAAGACCCGGCGGCCACGGGACGAATCCTCTACCTCCACGCCTGGCGCGAGAATCGTGCGGTTGGTCGCCTCCTTCAGCGGGGCGCGCCCGTCCAGGAATTTGAGATGACGGCGGACACCTCCTCCGGTGCGCCGGTGACCTTGAAACAGGTGATGGCCCAGGCTCTGGCCGT
Source organism: Candidatus Hydrogenedentales bacterium (assembly GCA_041859365.1). Lineage (GTDB taxonomy): Bacteria > Hydrogenedentota > Hydrogenedentia > Hydrogenedentales > JAEUWI01 > JAEUWI01. The sequence goes on along the minus strand of JBHEKR010000433.1, from coordinate 3,196 downwards.
GCCGGGCGACACCGTGCGCGCGGCCCGGGTTCGCCTGGGCGAGGAAACGGTCGTGCTGCGCGAGGGGTCATCGGAGACCCTGGGCGACTTTCGAATGCTCTACCAGATCGAAGCCGTGCCGCCCGATGCGCGCTATCGGATATCCGCGCTGGATCCCCAGGGCGCCGTGCAGCAGGAGATCAGCCTGGAGGGCGACGAAGCGGTCCGGATTGGCGCCTGGGTCTTATCCTTGTCCCGTGAAAATCCCTTCGCGCCCCACGGTGTGGCCCTGACCGCCGAGCGGCGTCCCGGCGGTTGGGGACAGACGATTGGGCTGTCGCTTTTTGTGCTGGGGAGCTTCGGGCTGGTGATCGCGCGCTTCGCGCCGAGGGCCTGAGGGGTGTACTCGCACAAAGTGACTGGGCTACAATCGACCTGCTGGCGGTCGCGCAAGTTGAGCTTTCGAGAAACTACCGACCCGTCGCTGAAGAATAATCTTAACTTGAGGAGATTCCCTGTGCTTCGCCCCCCGATTCAATGCCTCGTCGCACTGGGCCTGATGGCCTGGCCCGCCCTTGCCCCGGCCCAGTCGGGCTTGCTTGCCCACTGGCCGCTTACTGCGGATGGAAGCGACGCTTCCGGCAATGGTCACGACGGCGCGGTCCATGGCGTCACCTTCGACGGGGAGGGTGCGCACTTTGATGGACGTACGTCGTATATCGAAGTGCCTCACGCCGAAGATCTGAACCTGGGAGAAGGTGACTTCACCATCAGCGCCTGGATCCACACCGAAGCCGAGCTCGACGACACCCTCGGCGATCTTTTCACCAAGTATGACCCGGCGTCACGCAAAGGGCTCAACTTCGGGATCATGAACTACCACGGCGTAGTGAATGCCCAATCGAATTATCGCAATGTATTTTTCGGCCTCGACAACGGCGCGGAATCCGAAGGTTGGAAAGACGTGGGGCGTCCGGGCAATTCCGTTTACCCCATGTCCCTCTGCGTGTTCGACGGCGGGCTCTATGCGGGCACCTTCGAGATGGGGAAGGAGGGACTCGGGCACGTCTACAAATACGCGGGCGGCGATCAATGGGAAGACTGCGGCGCGCCCTTCGAGAGCAACGCCATCTCCGCGCTGGCCGTCCACAAGGGCGAGCTTTACGCGGCGGCCTCCCACTACCGATCGGGCGGCTCGGCCCTGGGCGATGCCGGGAACGAACTCTTCGGCGGACGGGTCTACCGCTACAAGGGCGGCAAAAACTGGGAAGACTGCGGGAAGCTGGGGGAGATCGAAGCGATCTACGGCCTGACGACCTACAAGGGCCAGCTCTACGCCTCGTCCCTCTATGCGCCCGCGGGCCTCTTCCGTTATGACGGCGGCACGACCTGGACGGATCTGGGTAATCCAGGCGGCCGCGTGGAAGCGCTGGGTGTGCACAATGGTTACGTGCTCGGCACCGGCTTTGACGCCGATCATTCGGGGGTCTACCGCTACGACAACCCCGGCTGGACGGATTGCGGCGCGCCGCCGGACACGACCCAGACGTATTCCTTCATGCAGCACCAGGGCGAGCTTTTCGTGGGCTCGTGGCCCTCGGGCAAAGTCTTTGTGCTCGGGGAGCCGGGCCAATGGCAGGATCGCGGGCGACTGGGCGAAGAAAAGGAAAGCATGGGCATGGCCGTATACAACGGCAAGCTCTACGGCGGCACCCTGCCCCTCGCGCAGGTCTATCGATACGACGGCGGAACCACCTGGACCAACACGGGCCAGCTCGACACCACGCCGGACGTCCAATACCGTCGGGCCTGGAGCATGGCGGTATTCCAAGGCAAGCTTTTCTGCGGCGTACTCCCCTCCGGGCGCGTGCTCAGCTATGAAACGGGTCGCTGCATCAGCCGCGACTACGAGCTGCCCTCGGGCTGGGTGCACCTCGCCGCCCAGCGTAAGGGCGGCACGCTGAACCTGTATCTCGATGGGAAGTTGGTGAACGAAGCGTCCCACGCCAACCTGAACATCGACAACGAAGCACCGGTAAAGATTGGTTTGGGCCAGCACGACTATTTCAACGGGCGCATGAGGGACCTGAGGGTGCACGACCGCGCGCTGGATGAGGCGGAGATTGCGGCGTTGGCGGAGAAGTAACGTCGCACCGCAAGAGAGCGATTGATAGCCTCAGCGGCATTCGCCGCTCGCTTGAGTTTACGTACAATCGGCTTCTTCGTGCGGTGATCTGCATGTTCAAGCCAAACACAGGAAAATCGCAGGCCACCAATGAATATGTTCTTGTCGTCGACCATGAAGCTGCTTCGGCGCCCCGACCGGGTTGCGGCGCTCGTGCTCATGGTCGCCGCAGGCGCCACCGCCGAAACCTATCGTTTCGAGCAGGGGGCCGATGGATACGCCGGCTTTCGCGACACGACCCTGTTTCAGGACCTGACCTCCAATGCGGGAGGCGGCATCGACGGTATCTTTTCGGGCACCATTCGCACCAGCTTCTTGCGCCGCGCCCTGATATCGGCCGACCTCTCCAGCATCCCAACCGATGCCGTGGTAACGTCGGTTCGGCTGGAAATGGTGGTGGAGCGCAGCGGCGGAAACTTTGGCGATATTACCTATGGCCTGCACCGCCTTCAGCGTGCGTGGGGTGAGGGGGAGGCGCTGATTCCCAGCGATCCCGGCGGGCTGGGGGCACCGGCGGCGGCGGGAGACGCCACGTGGGGTGATGCCTTTTTTACGCAGGAAAGCTGGACCACGCCCGGCGGCGATTTTGAGCCCGCAGCCAGCGCCACAGCCGACGCGGGACAGCAGGGGGCCACCGTCATCTGGGAAGGCTCCGGCCTCACGGCGGACGTCCAGGCCTGGGTCAGCAACCCCGAATCCAACTTCGGCTGGATCATCATCACGCCCGACGAGGGCATCATCCAGCGTGTGAAGAAGTTCTCCTCATCCGAGGCGCTGGCCAATCGGCCGGTGCTCATTGTGGAAACCCAGGATCCACCCTCGACGGAAGAGCCGATTCCCTGGTCCCTGTGGCTTCTCATCTTCCTGCTGGCGCGCTGGTGGTGGCGCTTCGTTCGGCTTGAAAGTACATAAGCGCCTTCCGGTATCGCTTTCAATCGTTGCCCCATCCGGTTCGAACGAAAGTGCCGATGAGCATTGAATAACGGTTCATCCGGTTTCAGCCGTCGCATTCTTGAACAACAGCAACGACAA
>JBHEKR010000183.1:0-15940 GCA_041859365.1 Candidatus Hydrogenedentales bacterium | reverse complement strand
GTTGCTCCACATGATTGAGTAAAGTCTTCAACAGCATCCGGATCTCCTTTGGCGGTCATAACGACCTTGTTGAGTAACCAAAGGATAGACGGATGCTACTTTTTTATGCCAATTTTACCCACAGATTCTGACGAAGACCCTTTTTTTTGAGGGGCAGCCTGGTGGGTGCACGTGTCCCTGATCGACCGCGCCCGTTCGTTATAGAGGAAACCCCTGGTGGACTTTGAGTATTACACCTTGATAGCCCCGCACCCGGGCGGTGTCTACGGCAGAAATCCGGCGGTCGGCAGACGTGTCCGGGCTGACATGAAGGCCTCCGCCAAGTGCATATATCAGGAAGGACTGCGGCGTATGCGGCGGCAAAATATGCATAGGCCTGGTAGTAGCAGTTCCAGAATAACCTTGTTAGAAAGTAGAAGAAGACCATGTTAGCCGTACAAAAAGATACCCGAAGATTTACCCGCATCGCCTTCAGCTTGCCGGTCCGGTTCCACGATGGAACGGGAGCGCTGAGCGAGGCGACCATCACCAACGTGAGCTATGGCGGGCTGACCATGACGCTAGGCCGCTATCTTAAGCCTCAGACCGTTATACGTATACCGGTGTCGGTTGGAGAGAAGCAGATTTTCTTTCCCGCCACCGTGGCCTGGTGCCTGCCCGATCCCAACAGCGAGACGTTCCGTGCGGGCCTTCACGCCGATCACGGCGGGAAGCACACGATGGCCATCCTGTCGAGCTGGGTGCTTGATGCCTTTAAGGAAGACGCGGGAAATTTCGAGTAGGGTCGACCTTGCGTAACCCCAGGTAACAAACGCCCGGCCACCTCAAGCGAGGGGGCCGGGCGATTTCTTTAAGATTTGGAAAGGCGCGGGTCAGGCGCTGCCCGCGACGGGATTGGTGCTCAACTTGGCGATCTCGCCGCCGGACTCGAAGTCCCACAGGACAACACTGCCAGACCACGTTCCGCCGACAACCTTCTTGTTCTGGCCGAAGCAGGCGGCATAGACCCAGTCGCCTGGCCCGGCAAAGGACTTCTGCTCTTTGCCGTCCTGCGACCAGACTTTGGTGGTCTGATCGGCGCCAGCGGTGATGATGAGGCCATCGGCGTTGATATCAACGTAGAGCGCGGCTTTCGTGTGGGCCGCGAAGCTGCGGATGCGGGTGTACTTCCAGGTATCCCAGAGTTGCACGGTGCCGTCGTCTCCGACGGAAGCCAGCACGCTGGAGTCCGCCGTATAGGCCAGGGCGTTGATGCCGCCTTCGTGGCCACGGAGCTGCTCCACTTCACGACCGTTGGCCGCCTGCCACACGTACATGCCGCCCGCACGGTCCGCAGTCGTAAGAATTTCGCCATCGGGCGTGAATTTCAGGGCCTGAATCCAGTCGTTGTGCTTCTCCAACGCAAAGAGCTCCGCGCCAGTCTCGGTGGAGTAAACGCGAACCTTCTTGTTCGGACCCCCCAGGGCGATCATACGGTGATCCGGGCTGATGTCCGCCGCGAGGACCGTATCGTAATACTCGCCATAGGCGCCCACGCGCTCGCCGGTCTTGATATTCCACAGCACCGCGATACCCGTGTCCCCTTCCTGACCGCCGCCGGCGAGCAACATTTCGCCATTGACGCTGAAGGTCAGGGTGAATACGTCACCCTCGGGGAAGGGCAGCGCGCCGAGCAGTTCGTTGGTATCGGTCTGGTAGAGCAGAACCTGGCGATCACCGCCCACGGCCATAAGCGGCGAGCGGGGACTCGTATCCACCGCACGGGCGACCACGCCACGACCGGGCAGTGCGTGGGGCGCGGCCAGGGCAACTTCCGGCATGGGCGGGGGACCGTCAAAACTCGCGGCCACGAAGGCCTCACCTTCCGCCTTGGCCTCTTCTTTCTTGGCCATGCGCTTGGCCGTGCCGTCGGCGGGTGCGCCGTCGGCAATCCACTTGCGCAGCACCTCGATCTGCTCCGGCGTCAGGGGATCGCCGGAGGGAGGCATGACAGGTTCTTCGGTCTGCATCACCAGGGCGATAAGACGGCTCGCGCCGGGATCGCCCGCCGTGAGAATCGGGCCGGAACTGCCGCCCGCCATCGCAGCGCCGTGCGAGGCCAGATTGAGGCCGCCCTTGGCCTGATCGGCGTTGTGGCAGCGGAAGCAGCGTGCTTCCAGGATGGGCTTGACGTGCTCCGCATAACTCGTTACGGGCGACGTGTCCTCCGCGGGTGCGACGGCCATCATGGCCTCGCCCTCGGCGGGTGCGGGAGCCGGGGCCGGGGCGGCCGCCATGGCCTCGGCCGGAGCAACCGGGGCCATATTAAATTTGTCGGCCAGGGCTTTAGCCTGCACCAGAATCGCGTTGACCCGGGATTCCAGGTCGGCCGCCTGTGCCGTGAGGGCCTCGGATTTCTTGCGCAGTTCGGCGGCTTCCTGATCCTGCTGGGCCGTGGTGGCCTTCATGCCTTTGATATATTCGGCCAGAGCGGCGGGATCCTGCGAAAGCAACTGGTCGAGTACGGCATCCACAGTCGGAGCAGCTTCCTGAGCCCACGTGGCGGGCACGGAAACCAGCGCCATAGCGGCGCAGAGCATCAGGCGGAGCCCAAGGTTTAGTCGCGTGAGTTTCATCGGTACATCCTGTTCATTGGCATGGTTCAAGGTCGATTAATCGAGAGGGGATCCGCCTCAGCCCGCCGGGGCCGCCTCGGGGGCTGCGGCAGGCGCCGTCTCCGGTGCTGGGGCAGGCGCGGCCTCCGGCGCCGCCTCGGGAGTTGGCGCCATGGCCGCCGCCAGGGTGCCGATGAATTTCTCGATGGTATCGACGCGCGCTTTCACAGCGGCGGACTGGGCCTCCAACTCCGCTGCGCGGGCCGTGGCCGCTTCCGCTTCGGCCTTGAGTGCGCCAACCTGGGCCTGAAGCTGCTCGACGTGGGCGATCAACTGCTCCGGGCCTATCTTGGCCAAGTCCACGAGCACGGTGTCGATATTGGGCTCGGCGGGCGCTGCAGGAGCCGCTTCGGGAGCCGGGGCGGGCGCAGCATCTTCCGCGAGTGCGGGAACGGCAAAGAGGCCAAAACCCAGCGCCGTAATTGCGATAAGTCGAGTTTTCATGGATGGTACTCCTTAGAATCGTTCGGGGGTTTCCCGACAAACCTTGGTGTTGTGTCCCCAAGTAACAAGGACGGCAGCGACATCAGAGACTTCAGGGATGGACGACGAAGAACGACGGGAATCGATACTCCTGCTGTCCCTGTCGTCGCTGCTGTCCCAGCAGGCGGTAATACCGCCTCCCTCGCACTTCACGCCAGCCTAGTGGTTAAAAATAAACTCCTTGGAATTCAGCATGCTCCAGAACACATCCTCCAGAGCCTCGCGCTTGTTCTCCGCGTTGCCCACGTAGGTGTTCAGCGTGGCCTTTTCCTCTTCCGTGGGGGTGCGGGATACCGCCGCCATGTAGAGCTTGTCGATAATCTGCTCCGGGGGAGTTTCCGCCGCGAGCAGGGAGTCAAGCAGACCGCCCTGACCCTTGATGGCGCCGTTGATGGTGTCGCCGTTGATCAAGTGAAGGGACTGGGCCAGATTAGGCTCGCCGCGACGCTCGCAGGTGCACACGGTCTCGCGCAGGGGCCGACCGAATACTTCCAGGAAGTACACACCGCTGTTGCCGCCGGCCACCTGCACGGCGCGGGCGCCCTTGGGCAGGTTGGCGAACTTCACGTCGTTACCCGTCACTTTAACGATGGCGTCCAACATCTGCTCGGAGGTCAGACGACGCACCTGCGCGTGGGAGAAGTTGCGGGCGTCGTTGTTTTCCGGTTCCCGGGGCTGGGTGGACATCTGATAGGTGTAGGAGGTGCAGATATCTCGAACCAACTGGCGGAGATCGTATTTATAGGCGATCATTTTCGCGCCCAACTCTTCGAGGAGCTTCGGGTTGGTCGGAGGATTCGTCACGCGCACGTCGTCCGGGGGATCAATGATGCCCGCGCCCAGGAAGTGGGCCCACACGCGGTTTGCGAGATTTTTGGCAAACCAGGGATTCTCCGGCGACGTGATCCACTCGGCAAGCACCGCGCGCCGGTCACGACCGGCGATATCGGGCACGGCCCCACCGAGAAACTTGGGGGCCATGTTCTGCTTCGTGTTCAGGTGCTGAACTTCGCCGCCGCCCCGATTGAAGATGATGGATTCCCGGGGATCGCTGGAAGCCTTCCGACCGACCTGCGCGAAAAACGCTGAGAAGGAATAGTAATCGTCCATCGTCCACCGCTCGAAGGGGTGGTTGTGGCACTGGGCACATTTGAGCTGGATGCCCAGGAAGACCTGGGAGACGTTTTCCGCGATCACCAGCGGATCCTGCTCGATCACGTAGAAGTTCGCGGCCGGATTCGTGAAGTTACCGCCCTCGGCACTGAGCAACTCCCGGACAAGCTCGTCCATGGGCGTGTTGGCCATAATGGCCTGGCGCAGCCAGTCGTTGTAGCGGTGCATCCCTTTGCGATCAAGCACGTTGGGGATCTCGGCGACGCGGAGGACTTCGGCCCACTTCATGGCCCAGAGTTCGGAGAATTCCGGCCGCTCCAACAACGTATCGATCAGCTTTGCTCGTTTTTCGGGGTCCGTGTCTGCGAGGAAGGCCTGCGTCTCTTCGAGGGTCGGAATGGTACCGAGGACATCGACATAGGCCCGACGTACGAAAACTTCGTCCGTGCACAGGGCCGCAGGGGGAACCCGCAGCTTCTTGAGTTTGTCGAACACGAAGGTGTCTACATAATTGTGCTCGGCGACTTCCGGCCAGTTGACGGTGGCGCCCTGATCCACCACGATAGCCTTGGAGACCACCGCGAAGGTGCCGTAGCGCGCCATGACGTAGACTTCGCCCTTGTTACCCGCGGTGGAGAGCCCGGCGGGGTTCACCGCCAGCGTCAATTCGTCGCTGGAACTGATGACGGCGGAGTCGGTCACGTCGCGGGTGGTGCCGTCGTTGTAATCGGCCATTACCACGAAGCGCTGGTTGGATCCGGCGCCTTCGAGCACCGCTTCGCTGGGGTAGATCTGAATATTGGCCAGCTTGGGAAGTTCCTGGGGATCGGGCATGGTGCCCTCTTTAATCCACTGGAGCATGGGCTCGTAGAGGCCGTCGCCGGGCTGGATGGCCTTACCGCCTTCGTGGTCCACGGCCCCGAGCGGCTTGAGGAGCATGAGGCTTTCTTCCGGCAGCGCGGCGTTGATGCGGCGGCTGCTCTGAGCGCGGGTCAGGCTGATGTAGTCATACTGGGGATCGAAGCCAAAAAGGCTCAGGCGAAACCCGTTCTTGCCCGATGCACTGCCGTGGCAGCCGCCGGAGTTACAGCCCGCGCGCATGAGGGCCGGCATGACATCATTCCCGAAGGTGGTCGCGGGAACGAGTCCGGCATTCTTTACCTTCAGCGGCACCTGCACGGTTTGATCGCCGTGGGTCACCGTGATCGTGGTCTCGCCATCGCCCACGGCGCGAAGCTTGAGGTTCTCACCCCAGGCCGCGATGTTCTCCGCGCCAAAGGCCACCTGAATCTGGGGGGTTACGTCCAGGGTCACGCCGTCGGGACGGGTCACCACGGCGACGAGTCGCTCGAAATCGTGGGCGTTGTCCAGCGACACCTGACTGGGGTACACGACCAACTGCTGGGCCGTGGCCGCCAGGGGCAGGGCGAGAACCGCACCGCACCAGAGGATCCAAGTCTTGCGCATCATATCCATCGGATTCCTGTCTCTTTTCTTACTACCGTACTGAATTCCATCGTCGCTGTACATCGTGCGCATCACGTGGCCGGGAAGCGCGTCTTCCGCACGGGTGCGGCTGGTGCGCCTTCGGCAGGCGGCGGGGGCGGCGGCGCGGCGGCCTGGAGCGTGGCGGGCAGGGGCTCATACACCTTGAGCGCCCCGGCGCCGCCGCGGTGAATGACTTCGCCCGCGCCGTTGTTGATGATCGTATCCACCAGAAGCCCTTCAAACTTTCCAACGGGCGCCTCTGGCGTCACATTTACCGTGAACTTGAGTTCGGTTGTGTCTTTGGTAAAGGGCAGTGGATCCACCGTGATGCCGTTGGGGAGACCGAGAATCTGAGCCTGGAAGGTGCCCTCGTAGGGCACTTTCTGCTCCACGGTGACAATCATCTCCACGGGCTTGCCTTTTTCCGTTTCCACCGAGGCTACGTTGAAGTTGACCCAGGGGTCCTGAACTTCCACGGGCGCGGGGGCCGTGCACAGCTCGTAACCACCACCCACGGCGGCCACAAAGAGCTCGTGCACCTGGATCGCCGTGCCGGGACGCACTTCGAGGCGAATCTGAGTTTCCGTCTGGTCCGGGGCAATCTGGGCCGTGCCCCCGCCCATGCCGCCGGGCAGCCAGGGGAAGCGCAGGTCGATGGGGCCGTTGAAGCCCTCGGCCCGCGTGGCCTTGATGGTCAGCATGCGGTAGGTATTGATCACCGTGGGCACCGACGGCGGAACGATTTCCACGCTGAAGGGCGCGGGTTCGCTCACCGCGACGGCGAGTCTGTCCACCATGCGACCAAAGAAGGTGGTGTCGTTGTTCCCCTGAATCAGGCGCACTTCCTGTTCGAGACCGCCGTTGAGGGTGCTGCCCTCCTGCTGAAGCGTCCCCCGCACATCGACGAGGGCGCCGGCCGCCGCCGCTTCGGGCGTGGCGTGAAGAATGATCGGCAACAGCGCCTGACCCGCAGGTATCACGGGGGTGCTTGCGGTGACGCCTTCGGGCAGACCAAGAAGCTCCACCTTAATGGGGCCGTCAAAGTCCTGCCGCGTCACGTTGGCCAGAAGATAGGCGTAGTTGTTTTTCGGCACCACGGAGGTGACCGGTCGATTCTCCAGCAGACTCAGGGTCAGCATTGGCTCGACCGCCGTGGCTTCGATCCGGTAGGAGAAGGTGTCTCCTCCGCGACTCAGGTGGTCGCGCACGGAAACGAGATAGGTTCCGTCTGCGGGCAGGGTCACCCGCACCTTGCTGTCGACGGCGGCGGCATCGTCATCGCTGCCGAGGGCGCTGCCGTCTGGATTGTGCACCACGAGGACGCTGTCCAGGGGGGAACCTAGAGCGCGGGCCCAGATGCGGACATCCAGAACCTGGCCGGTCTTGCCGTCAAACTTGAAGAAGTCCACGTCGCCTTCGGTCCCGATGACGCCGTCGAAAGCCCCTGCGGCGGTGCCGGGAGTAGCCTCGGCCACGGCATTGTTGGGCTCCACCTCCAGTACGCCCGGAAGCGTCGAGGCCCGGAAGGGCAGGCTGGTGGGGGCGATGCCCGCTTCGGTCATCGCGGCAAGCTGGATTACGCCGTGGGTGTTTTCCGGCACTTTGACGGTCTGGGCCGCCGTGCCCGAATCCCCCAGCCAGGTAAGCTGGACCTCGGAGCCCGGCGCGCCGCCCATGGGCGATACCGCGAGGGGACGGGGAAACTGGCCGATGTGGAGGCGGTAGTAGAAATTGCCGCCACCGCCATAGGCCGCTTCACTGACCACGATCTGGTGCTTGCCCGTCTCCGTGGAGGTGTAGACGAAGCCCGCATCCTGCCTGAAGAGTTGCGTGTCGTCGGCGGACACCCGTTCGTGGCCCTCGGGTCCGAAGAGGCGGAGCTTGGGATCGAACAGGGTATCGCCGAGGCGGAGCGCTTCGACTTCCACCGCAATACGATCACCGGGATTCAGCGTGACCGCAAAGTAGTCCACGTCTTCCGACGTGACCACGCCGTTGATGGTGGTGCCCATGGATACGTCGGCCGATTCTTCCGGCTTGTTGTTTGGCTCGACCTCCTGAATTTCCGCCAGAGCGCCCACGCTGATCACTTTGAGAATGGACACGCCTGTTTTCGTGCGGACCCGGATCCCGTGGGAACCCACGGGACAATCGGGCGCAACGCGCAGCACGGCCTTTGCGGCCTTACCATCTTCCTGGGGCGTAATGGACACGAGCTCGATACCGGTATCGTGAAACATGATATCCACGGCGTCCGCCAGGCTGTCGCCGACCAGCGTCACTTCCGTTTCTGCTCCCCGGGGAATGCCACGGGGCATGATAGTCACCAGATTGGGCGCTACGGCGCTGGCCGCGAGGCTGAACAGAATGCCGCCGAGCAGGGCCAGCGTATGGATTCGATGCGTTCGCATGTCAGTACTTCCGATTGATACTTGCCGTGGCTACCTTAGACGATATTCTGGATGACGCTGCCGCCTCGGATGATATCGATGGGGCGGTTGCCGGCGCTCATGAGCCGTTCGTTTGGATCGATGCCCAGTTGGGTATAGATCGTGGCTCCCAGATCGTTCGGCGACACAATGTTGTCCGTGGGCTCCGTACCCTGGGCGTTGGTGGCGCCGTGGATGATGCCGCCCTTGATGCCGCCGCCTGCGAGGGCCACGCTGAAGGCCTTGGGCCAGTGATCGCGGCCGCCGTCCTTGTTGAGCTTGGCGGTACGTCCGAATTCCGTGGCCAGAATGACCATGGTGGACTGGAGAAGCCCACGACGGTCCAGGTCGCGAATCAGGGTGGCCAGGCCCTGGTCAATGGAGGGGAACTGACCTTCCATGGCCCGCTTGATGCCGATGTGCATGTCCCAGCCGCCATCACTGACGGTAATGAAACGTGCACCACCCTCAACGAGGCGGCGGGCCAGCAGCAGGCGCTGGCCGAAGGCGTGCCGACCGTATTCATCGCGAATCTCGGCCGGTTCGGCGTCGATATTGAAAGCTTCGCGCGCATCCTGGGAGCTGATAAGGGAGTAGGCGCGCTGGTAGTAGGAGTTCATGGCCTCCAGAGCATCGCTCTTTTCGAGGGCGTTGAAGTGACCGTCCACCGCCGCCAGCAGGCTCTTGCGCTTTTCCATCCGCTCAGGCGTCACGCCCTCGGGCAGGTTGAGATCGCGCACTTTGAATCCGTTGGTGGCCGGTTCGCCGCCCACGGAGAACGCGCCATAGGCCGAGCTGAGGTAGCCCGTACCGTAGTAGGGGATATCCGCCATGGGTATGCTCACGTAAGGGGGTATATTATTCCGGGAGCCGAGCTTGTGGGAGATCACGGAGCCAAAGCTGGGGTATTGGATGGCGGGGCTGGGGCGGTAGCCGGTAAGCATGTTGTGCTGGCCGCGCTCGTGGGCCGCTTCACCATGGCTCATGGAACGGATGACCGTCATTTTGTCCGCCACCTGGGCCAGTTGCTGAAGCTGACCGCCGAAATACTCGCCGGTGTTGGTCTGAACAGAGCCCAGCTCCCCTCGGTACTCGATGGGCGCATAGGGCTTGGGATCGAAGGTATCGATATGGGTCATACCGCCGGAGAGGAAGATGAAGATGGCCGATTGGGCCTTGGGCACAATTCCGGCCGCGGCTTCCTGGGCCTGGATCTGAAAATAGTCGCCCAATGTGAGGCCAAGACCACCCAACACCCCCACCTTGAGGAAGGCGCGGCGGCTCGGACCGGCGCAGGGCTGGGTGACGGGTGTTTCGCTGCTTGTCCGGATAATATTGGGAGAAAACCGCTTGATCATGGAAGTATCGTCCTCTTAAACCGTTGGGGGGTAAGACTCTTATAAACTCACTAGTGTTCCGAAACCGGATGGTCAGGTCGCCTGGGCCCTGGGTGGCTTCTGGAAGCGATGCGCTGTGTGCAGGCCTCCCGATTGAGGGCCGGGCATTCGCCCGAGCCAGACCTGCGTACAGCTAAACGTCTGCGGACATTGAACTTGCATCGCCCGCTTCGCGTTTGTGCTTCGGCTATAATCTTGCCATATGCTTCTTTTATCCCTGCCGCGGGCAAAAAGTTTCATGGTGGCCATAAAAAAAATTTGAAAATTTTCGGACTCGGCAAGGCTCCGATTTGGCGCTGGTGAGCGGGAGGACTAAACCAACTCCCGAATAGCGAGGAGGAGCTCTTCGCACCGAAAGGGCTTTCTGAAGCTGCGGCAGGCGCCGAGCTTGATGGCTGCGGGCAGAAAATCGGTACCGATCGTCCGCGAACCACCGGAAACAGCGATGATCTTGGGCGCATCCTTTTCTTTGCGAAAGGCCATGAGGGTTTCCAGCCCCTCTTTGCCCGGCATGAGTAGATCCAGAATGATCAAATCCACGGGCGTGGAACGGGCAATCTGCAAGGCCGCCTCACCGTCTTCCGCCTCAGTAACCTGATAGCCCTCTTGCTGCAGCATGACGCTCAGCATGGCTCGGACCTGGGGCTCGTCGTCTACAACGAGTATATGGCTCATTCCGCGTTCCGATCTTTATCTTTTTTGAGTGCCCCGCGACAGGGTACCTGGGAAGTGCATCCGTCTCCCCACGTCGCCTTGCCCGTCGCAGTGAGTATACCATGAATTCTGTTTCGGTTGAGAAATTTCCGGCTCCTAGATCGTCGGCGGTTCGGAAGATTTTCGCGGTGCGCCGCTCCAGTGCCAGACCTGAAGCTTGTCAACTCCGCCAGGCGTAGCCAGCGCGGCGGCGAAGCCCGGCGGAACGTCAACGGGATAAATCTGCCAGGGGGTGGTGGCCCACTCGGCCAGGTCAATTTGAACTACACCGGCCTTTCCGACCGCGACTTCCACGGTGAATTTGTCCAGGGGTGTGACCAGTCCCGTTCCCCAGGCCTTGAGGAGGGCCTCTTTGCTGGACCAGCACTGATAGAAGGCCGTGCACTGCTGTTCTTTCGGGAGCGCCAGAAGTTGTTCACGCTCACGCTCGGAAAAGAAGCGACGGGCGATGGGTAAAAGATCTCGGGACTCCTTGACAGCCTCCACGTCCACGCCTACCGTGTCGAAGCCGACGATAGCGCAAATTGCAATATCGCCACTGTGAGAGAGGTTGAAGGACATGGGACCGACGGTTGGCGGGTGCGCCAGGGTCGGCTTGCCCTGCTCGCTGTAGGTGAAATCGATGGATTCGGGCGCCTCCGAGAGGTAGCGCCCCAGCAGGATCCTCAACCGGGCTCGGCCGACGATAAATCGGTCCCGATGGAGGTCACGAAGCAGGCGTTTGGCCCGCGCCCTTTCGGCGTCGTTAAGCAGGGTACGGTAGTGCGCCAACGTATCCTCGGGCGCATCCAGGTTAAAATGCCAGAGATGAGCCTCGCCGCGCTCGGGGCACGCCGGCGCACTTAAATTGAGCTCACTCACCCTGCTCTCCCTCACGGGCAGTCACTTCAAAGAGGACTCCGAGCTCCTGTGGACTTTGGAAGCCAAACGAACGACCCGCGACCCTGCCGCGACTATCGAGCACCAGGCAGGCGGGCACGGCGGCAATCCCGTATCGCTGGCCGACCCAGGGGTACTGGTCGATGTCGACCCTGACCGGCACGAAGCGCCCCATGGCGGATAGTACCTCGGGGTCTGTAAAGGTCTCCCGTTCCACCCGCCGACAGATGGAGCACCAGGCCGCGGTCATATAGAGAAAGACAGGCTTTCCCTGTTGACGTGCGGCTTCGAGCGCCAGGGGAAAGGAAGCCTGCCAGGGAATCGGCGGTGATGAGTCAGGACGGCAACTGGCCGAAAGGGAAACTATGCCGATGAGCGCCAAGGTTCTGCAATGTTGATAACCCATGGTTCCCATGTTTCCCTTCCGGAAGGGCTGATGATGTAGAAGTAAAAAAAGGCCCGCTTCCCATCCGGGAAGCGGACCTCGAATTCTACGCTAACTGAAGACCCCTGTCACCCCGTGTAGGGATTGGCGGTAAAGGGCGAAGTACCGTAGATACGGCCCATATAGTCCGCGAAGAGCAGGGTGATGAAGATGATGAGCCAGAAGAAGCCCGCGCCGGCGAAGATGCGTGTCAGGTTCGTACCGTACTTCACGTGCATGAAGAACATTACGATGAGGGACACCTTCGTGAAGGCGATCAAAAGCGCGATGACCAGGTTCGCGAGGGGATTGATGTGCATATAGTATGCGGCAATCGTCAGGAACATGAAAGCCATCAGGGCGATGAGGACCTGCGTGTAGGTGCGCGGCGTTACGATGTGGTGTTGCGACATGCTCTTATTCTTTCCTTGGTAGTGCGAGCCGACGTTCAGGTGACCAGATAGAACATGGGGAACAGGAATACCCAGACGATATCGACAAAGTGCCAGTACAAGCCGAAGAACAGAATCGGCATATAACGCTTGGGGCCGAACTTGTTCATCTTCGCCATCACCATGAGTACGGCGAGAATGCCGAAGCCGATAATCATGTGGAAGGCGTGCATGCCGGTCATAACGTAATAAAGGAAGAAGAACAATTCCGAGTGTCCCTGCTCCGGAAAGGATGCAAGAGTCGGATAGTGATGGGGATCTGGATTCCAGAGGGAGCCCGGGAAGACACCGTGGGAAATCTTGGGACCCCACTCCCACGTCAGCTTAATGGCGACGAAGGCCAGACCGAGCACCATGGTGGCGCCGAGGCATCGGAAGAGCCACTTGCTGTTACCCACCTGGCAATAGTACACGCCCATAGCCATGGTGAAACTGCTCAACAGCAGGATGATGGTGTTGAGCGCGCCGATGCCCCAGCTCAACTGGGCGCTGCCGTTCACGAAGGCATCGAAATACATGTAGCGATAGACGGAGTAGGCCATGAAGAGTCCGCCGAAGAACATGACTTCCTGTGCCAGGAAGAGCCACATGCCCAGCGTGCAGGATTCTTCCTGCTGCTCGATGGTCTCGAAATGGTGCGCCAGATACGGATTGTGTTCGGCGTTCGCGTGTGCACTAGACACTGAGCGTTTCCTCCCCGGTGTAGGCGTAGGCGCCTTTGGTTACAACCGGCGTTTCATGAAAGTTATGGGCATCCGGCGGGGAGGTGCATACCTCCCACTCCAATCCGCGGGCACCCCAGGGATTGCTTCCGGCATCCTTGCCATAGAGCAAGGACCAACTGAAGTAAAATACGGGAATCACGAAGCCCAGACCGAGCACGCTCGCACCGGCCGTGGAGAGCACGTTGAGCACCTGGAAGTCCGGGTGATAGGAGTGGTAGCGGCGCGGCATGCCCAGCCAGCCCACCAGGAACTGCGGAAAGAAAGTGCAGTTGAATCCGACGAACACGAGAATCGCGCAGAGGCTGGCAATGGTCTGGGGATACATCTTGCCGGTAATCTTGGGCCAGTAGAAGTGGAGGCCGGAGAGATAGGCCATCACCATGCCGCCCACCATGACGTAGTGGAAGTGGGCCACTACGAAATAGGTGTCGTGCAGGGGCACGTCCATGCCGGTGGAGCCCAGGAAAAGACCCGTGCCTCCGCCGATGGCGAAGAGCCCGATGAAGCCAATGGCGTAGATCATGGGGGTCGCCCAGACCACGTTGCCCTTGTAGAGGGTGGCGGTCCAGTTGAAGATCTTGATGGCCGACGGTACGGCAACGAGCATGGTCAGCAGGGAGAAGACCAGGTTGGAGTACATGGCCTGGCCGCTGACGTACATGTGGTGACCCCATACGAGGAAGCCGATGATGGCGATGGCCACGCTGGAGAAGGCGATGAATTCATAGCCGAAAACTCGGTTGCGGGAGAAGCAGGCGATGATCTCGCTGATGACGCCCATGCCAGGCAGGATCATGATGTACACAGCCGGGTGGGAATAGAACCAGAACATGTGCTGGAAGAGCACCGGGTCGCCGCCGAGAGCGGGATCGAAGATACCGACACCCCAGATGCGCTCCACGCCCGCGAGGAAAATCGTGATCGCCAGCACCGGGGTGCCGAGGATCTGGATCACGCTGGTGGCGTAGTGCGCCCAGATGAACAGCGGGAGACGAAACCAGGTGAGGCCCGGCGCGCGCATCTTGTGGATGGTCACAATGAAGTTGAGACCGGTCAAGATGGACGAGAAGCCGGTGATGAAGACCAGCATCGCCGCCAAGAACACGTGGGTGTTCGCGTAGGAGGTACTAAGCGGGGTATAGAAGGTCCAGCCGGTATCCAGTCCGCCGAGCACGATGATAATCACGCCGAGGGTGCCACCGACCATGAAGATATACCAGCTTGCCAGGTTCAGCCTCGGAAAGGCCACGTCCTTCGCGCCAATCTGCAGCGGGATCAGGAAGTTGCCCAGCACGGCCGGGATGGACGGGATCAGGAAGAAAAAGATCATCACCACCCCGTGGAGGGTGAAGAACTTGTTGTAGGTGTCGGCTTGGAGGAAGTCCCCTTCCGGTGTGAGCAGTTCAATGCGGAAGATAGTCGCAAAGGCGCCTCCGACCAGGAAGAAGATACTGATGGAGATCAGATACATGATGCCGATGCGCTTGTGGTCCACGGAGAGGAGCCACGAAGCGACGGTCTGCTTCCAGTTGAGATAATGTATTTCCGGGCGGGAATGATCCCTTGGGGGGACTTCCGCGCCGTCAACCACGATGTGTTCCATGTTGGCCATTCCGTTACTGTTGTTCGTCGCTTAAGGACTTGATATACGCAATAAGGTTAAGTATGTCTTCGTCGTTCAGATTCGGGAAGGTCGGCATAAGCGGGGCGAAGCCGTCCACGACTTTCTTCGACGGAGACATGATAGATTCACGCAGATACTCTTCGTCGGCAATCAGGGTCTCACCACCGCGGAGCTTGACCTCGTGGCCATAGACATTGGTGAGAAGCGGACCGCGGCTGGCCGCACCCGCATCGTGACAGGTGATACAGCCCATCTGCTGGAAGAGGGTCTCGCCAGCCTGGACCGGGGTAACCGGCGGTCCGCCCTGGAGCCATTCCTGGTAGTCGTCCTCCGACATTACGGTGACGGTGCCGCCCATAAGGGAGTGCTCGGTGCCGCAGTATTCCGCGCAGAAGATGGGGAATGTTCCGATCTTCGTGGCTTCAAACCACATGTCTGTGTATTTCGCGGGCAGCGCATCCTGCTTCACGCGGAAAGCGGGGATATAGAAGTCGTGAAGCACGTCCTGAGAGGTCATGGTGATCTTCACGGGCTTTCCGACCGGTACGTGCAGTTCGTT
This sequence comes from Candidatus Hydrogenedentales bacterium, assembly GCA_041859365.1. Classification (GTDB taxonomy): domain Bacteria; phylum Hydrogenedentota; class Hydrogenedentia; order Hydrogenedentales; family JAEUWI01; genus JAEUWI01. The sequence goes on along the minus strand of JBHEKR010000183.1, from coordinate 999 downwards.
GACTTCACGACGTCCATTCGAGTGCTGGATCTTCCACATCCACTGCTTGCCCATGACATTGATGTCGAGGGTATTCTCGGGGATGTTCCGATAGTCGAAATAGAGTATGGCGCCCCAGGCGAAAATGACGAGGGCGAGCACGGCGGGAATCACGCTCCAGAGGAGCTCCAGCTTCATGTTCTCCACGTGCTCCGACTTACGGCCCGGCTCCGCCTTGAACTTGATGCCGAGGAGGATCAGTACGGCCGTGACGCCCACGGTGAAGATGCTCACAAAGGCGGCCAGCGAGTAGAACAAGAGGTCTACATTGGGAGCGAAGGTCGATGCTTGCTCTGGTATTATGGAAAAATTCATGGCTAACCTGTTATCACCCTAACGGTTTTTGGGTTTCTGACACTTTATACGCTACCAGACAGCCCCGCGGGGGTCGGCGTCTGGGCATCTAATCCCATGCTGAGTCTCCGGGCCCGGCTCGCCCGAAGGAAGTTCACAACCCAGAAGGCCACGAGGGCCGCCACCGTGGCCATCCCACCGAGGCGTACGGCACTCATGATCATGAGGCCATAGGTGCCATGGGTTGGGTCGTAGTAGTAACAAAGCAGGGATGGCTGCTTCAGATACTCCCCGATGGTCTCCACGCCGGCAATTTCCAGGGCGGTCCGCAAATTCTGCGGTATGTACTCTATGCCAAGATAGTAGCTGGACACCTTCCCCTTCGGGGTCAATATCATGATGCCGCTGTCGTGGGCATATTGCTTCGTGGTCTGGTCGTAGTAGTATCGAAAGCCCACGGTCTCCGCAAGCGTCTCGATTTGCTCTTTGTCACCGGTGAGAAAGCGCCAGTGCTCCGGCGCGTTTTCCTGCTGGAGCATATCGAGATAATTCGTCTTCTTTTCCGTCGCCAGATCGCCCCGTTCGCTGGGGTCGATACTGACGGTAATTACCGTATAGTCTTTTCCGAGCTGGAAATCCTCGGGCTGGCCGTCAAAACCGGAGACC
>JBHEKR010000037.1:0-2950 GCA_041859365.1 Candidatus Hydrogenedentales bacterium | reverse complement strand
ACCATCGCGGCGGAGGGCGTGCTGGCGCTGGATATTAACGCCCATGGCATCCCAATGGCCAGCCCGACCAGTTCTACAAGGATCTCTCGGCGGGCAAGCTCAACGGCTATCCCCACTTCGGTAGAGACGACCGTGAGACCTCTTACTTCCTGGGCATGTACCTGCGCCTCATCCGCGCGATGGAGTTCCTCGAAGCGCAGCCCGAGTGGGACGGCAAGATCTTCATGGTCGAAGGCACCAGCCAGGGCGGCGGCCAGTCCCTCGCGGCGGCTGGACTCAACCCGAAGGTCACGCTGCTCTGCGCCGGCGTCCCCGCCATCTGCGAGCACACGGGCATCATCGCCGGATGGCCCCTGCTCGTTCCGCGCGATGCATCGGGCAATCCGGATCCGAAGGTGCTGGAAGCGTCGCGCTACTTCGACGCCATGAACTTCGCCACCCGCACCAAAGCCGACGCACTGGTATCGGTGGGCTTCGTCGATGGCGTCTGCCGCCCCACCAGCGTCTACGCCGCCTACAACAACCTCCCCGGCAAGAAAGAGATCCTCAACAAGCCCCTGATGAACCACGCCGTCGCCCCGGAGTGGGACGCCATGGTGCTCGAGAAGGTGAAGGCGCAGATCGCGGCACGCAAGTAGGGACTGACGCACCCAGATACACGGCGAAGATCTTAGGGAAGTCATACTCACCGCGCACCACTGTGCGGGCTTGTGACTTCGACAGGTGTGGCTGTCCCGTCGTTTGCGGAATCAACTTCAAACACTAGCGACACTTGGACCAGACAACATGTCGCGTATTCTCGTGATCATGGTTTGGTAAAGTACGCTCCGCGCAAGACGGGACAGCCACACCCAGAAACGTCACGACCTCAATCCGAAGTGTGCGTCTGTTCAACGGGCACCGCACACTTCAACATTCACGTGGGTGCGTCAGTCCCTACTCACCCGTCCACCATAGTTATGGTTCGACCGGTGATTCAGCCGGAGGTCCGCTGGTCTCTCTCCACCGAAACGACTCTCACCACAATAACAACAGGCTTACCTCCATCTCGCCTCGTCACATGGTAGCGCCAATCGCCATCCATTTCATCGGGGGCAATTACTAATCGGGTTAAATCCTTCTCCCCGCTTGCGCCCTCGACCCCTGAATCTTCAGGGTATCCCCGCGTAATTTCCACTTCGACGCTGAGCGCTTCGCCTCCATCGCCTTCCGTGTCCACCACCGGCGACGCAGTTACGGTAGTTACGGGCAGCAAATCGGAATCCGTCGGCGCGTCTTCCTGCGCCGTTACTTGCTTTCCAATCGTTATGCTCGCGGATTGCTCGACCAGCGTCTCTACCGTTGGACTGGCGATGTACCTGGCCTGTCCATTCTCGACGGCTTGTCGACACGCCCGCTCAAACGCTTCCCACTGTTCCGCGACCCCGCCGCCCAACAGATTAAAACTCTCTCCGTGTTCTGCAATCTTCATTTCATGGTCTGGCAAGATATCGGCATCCGCGCTAACTTCGAGAATCGAGGTTGATATTCGAAGTGCTCTCACCTTTGATTCTACGTCATCGGATACTGCCGGACGCTGCCCCACCGCGAACGGCAGTGTTAGCCATTCACCTTTCGGAGCGTTTTTCGCGTCTTCGCCCAGAGCTGCTTTCAAACGCGCCTCGTCCACGGTTCCGTTCAAGATATCGAGTCGTCGCGCCACGGTGTCCACGCGAATGTGCTCGGCTTGCACTTTGCCGAAGTCCTTGGAATCGAGCACCGCATTGCTGAACAGAAGCGTCTCGCTGTATTCCAGGCGCGGGGCCGATATCGAGAATTCGTCGCGGCTTGCCTGGATGTTTCCCTCGATTACGCCGCTGCGATTGGCCGCATCCATAGCACTAAATTTCAGATGCTCTCCCTGGACGGGTATTTCTGCCCCTTCTCTGCCTGGGAAAAACGTGATTGTGGCGTCCTCCAATGCACTGAGAAACCCGGTCTGGATATTGCCTACCATACTGCCGGCGTCTATTTTCATGAGTGGCCCGATAGGTGCGGCATTGCTTTCTACGCTGTCGGCCTCGACATCCGCGGGCTCTTGCGCTGGACCTATCTCCGCCACGGGAGCCGACTCTAGCAATGTCTCGGCTCCTTCCACATTGACTTGCTCCGCTCTCCCGTCCTGCATGGCAAGTGTGCCGTATCGCAGGTCAAGCACCATGCTCTCCGATGTGAGGGCCCTGATTCGGTCCGTGTCCAACGTCGCTTTGCCAAAGTCGACCACGCCATCCTTATTAAATTCAACGCGTGAGGCTGCGAAGGACATGTCCCTGTGTGTGGCCTTGATCTCCCCTGTCAAGACGCATTTTTCCGCGTCTCCCGCAGCATCGGGGTAGAGGAACTCACCCGTTGCCAACACCTCAAGGTGCGGCACTTCCGCCGCGCTTGACCGAACTATAAACGAGACTTTTCCGGACCGTAGAGGCGCACCGGCTGCATTGCGCCCGACCTCCTCCGACTTCATTTCGTGAATCCGATACGCCGATTCCACCTTCGCTGCCTCCGTCGCATCGAACTCCTTCTCCGCCCCATCCGTCGCGCCGGGCAGTACCCAGCCTGCCACCAGCAGCAATGCCACGAGTGCCCCGTAGTGTCTCCAACCCGAACGCTCTCCCTTCGCTTGCAGCGCGCGGCGCACGCGCCGGTCTATCGCGCCGAAGTTGTCGGCCATGCCCGCCATGGCCCACGTCGACTGGGGCAGCGACACGCGCTCAGCGACGTTCACCAGCGTGCGCGAGTAGGCCGCGCCGCTGGCGATGCCTTGCGAGAGCACGAGGTCGTCGCAGCAGAACTCGCGCTCTTCGCGGATGCGGCGGTTCAGCCACCACACGGCGGGGTTCCACCAGAGGAGGGCTTGGGCCGCCGCCTGGACTCCGTTGACCAGGGCGTCCATGCGGCGCACATGGGCGAG
>JBHEKR010000058.1:0-44322 GCA_041859365.1 Candidatus Hydrogenedentales bacterium | reverse complement strand
CACGTGGCCTGTCTCCACAATTTCCTGTCGGCCATCGGCGGCAAGGCCGAGGCGCACCTCACAATTCCCGGTGCGGCGGAGTTGCAGCGCCACCTCGACGCGGCCTATAAATCCGCCGACACCGGCGAGTGGCAGGTGTTGTGAGAGCGAAAGAAGTAGGAACCGCAAATTGACGCAAATTCTCGCAAATGACATCGTGGCGGCTGCGAGCAAAAAGTGGAGTATCTATTGATGAGTGTCGTATCAAAGCACCGCATTCTCGTTATCGGCGTGGGTTCGATTGGCGAACGTCACGTCCGCTGCTATCTCGCCACGGGCCGCGCAGAGATCGGCATTTGCGAGATCAACAGCGATCTGCGGTCCACGATAGCAGAGCGCTACGGCCTGACGGAGGTCTTTAGTGACCTTTCCGTAGCCCTCGCGCAGCCATGGGATGCCGCGCTCATCGCATCGCCGGCCCATACCCACATCCCCATCGCGATTGAAGCCGCAAAAGCTGGCATACACCTCATTCTGGAAAAGCCCCTTTCCACTTCGATGGAGGGCATCGACGAGTTGCAGCGGCTCGTGGCGGAGAAGAAACTCTACAACGCGGTGAGCTACAACTACCGCGCGCACCCCGGTGTGGTGTCGATGAAGGCGGCCATCGATTCCGGTCGCTTCGGTGCGCCACTCCAGCTTTACTCCATCATGGGCCAGAATTTTCCCACCTATCGACCCGCCTATCGCACGATATATTTCGCGGACCGAAAGCAGGGGGGCGGGGCTATTCAAGATGCCATCACCCACACCTTCAATCTGGCGGAATGGCTCGTTGGCCCCATCACGCGCATTATGGTCGATGCGGATCACCTGGCACTGGAGGGTGTCACCGTCGAAGACACGGTTCACGCCATGGCGCGCCACGGCAAGGTTATGGCGAGCTACGCGTTGAACATGTACCAACAGCCCAACGACTCCCACCTGACGATCGTTTGCGAAAAGGGCACGGTGCGTTTTTCGCTGCAAGAGAAGCGCTGGCGCTACATGCTGGACGTGGACGGTACGTGGGTAGATGAAGTTCACGAAATGGCGGAGCGGGACACATGGTATACCCACAACGCCAATGCCATTCTGGACGGTCTGGAAGGCAAAGCCCCGGCGCCGTGCTCGCTCGAGGACGGACTGCAGACGCTGCGGGTCAATCTCGCCGCGCTGCGCTCGATGGAAACCCAAACCTGGCAGGCCATTGGAGAATAGGGACATGAATCTCGAAGAATTGTCGCAGCAGTATGCTGCGGACGGCGTGATCAAGGTGGAGGGCCTGTTCTCTCCGGTGGAAATCGAAGAAATCCGCGCACAGCTCAAGCGCTACGCGGAAGAGATCACGCCCGGCCTTCCGCCCAACGATGTGGTCTTCGAAGCGGACGGCGTTTCGGTGCGCAACTGCTGGCGCATGGAGCACCACGACCCGTGGTTTGCGGAACTCGCAAAGAAGGACTCGATCCTCGATATGGTGGCGGCGTTTGTAAAGGGCGATCCGATACTTATGGCCGTGGAGTCGTTCAACAAACCCGCGCGCGTGGGCTCGGCGGTACCGCCCCACCAGGACAACGCGTATTTCTGCCTCACACCGCCCGACGCGCTCACCGTGTGGATTGCGGTGGACCCGGTGACCGAGGCGAACGGACCGGTTTCCTATCTGTTGGGCACGCATCTCGACGGTGCACGACCCCATCAGACTTCCGGCGTGGCCGGCAATTCCATGGGCCTGGCCGAGGAAGTCAATAAGGCCGATGGCTGGCCGGGACTGCTCGAAGCGGGCGATGCGCTGGTGCACCACTGCAACACGATTCACTTCAGCGCACCCAATACAAGTGAATTTGCTCGCCGCGGACTGTTGATGGTCTTCAAGGGCGCCCACTGTGCGGTGGATGAAGGATTGCGTGCGGGCTATGCGCTCGCGACATAGTATGTTTTTTGCGATCTTGAAGAGCCGAGAAGGAACTTCGATTTATCGGACGTCCCACACGATTGCGAGGAACGAGCGTTCGTGTGCCCGTCGTAATTAAAACCCGATGGTATAGAAAATGTTTACGGGCGTCGTGTTGTGGGTTAATTGATTTGTGAGTCAAGCCGCATAGTTCGGAGTGACTGCCAATACCCGAGTTGTCCGCGCAACAGGCACACGAATGCTCGTTCCTCGCAATCGTGTGGCACGTCCTTGATACTGAGGTCGTTGGAGCAAGAATAGCCTATGTCTCTCGTACCCGATCCCAACAACATTCGCCTCGCCATGCTTGGTATGGTGGAAGGCAACGGCCACCCCTACAGTTGGTCCGCCATCATCAATGGCCGCTACGAAGCCGAGACGATGGCGGCGTGCGGCTATCCCGTGATTCCCCAATACCTCGGTGCGCAACCGAAGGAAAATCTCGGGATTCCCGGTGTGCAGGTCACCCATGTGTGGTGCGACAACCCCGAGGACGCGAAGAAAGTGGGGAAGGCGGCTTTCATTCCCTTCATCGCGGAGCGTCCCGAAGAGGTCATCGGCGAGGTGGATGCGGTCATCATCGCCACGGATATCGGCCACGAACATGTGGAGCGCTGCCGCCCTTTTGTCGAGGCGGACCTGCCGATTTTTGTGGACAAGCCCCTGACCGACAACGCCGAGGGATTGCGTCAGTTTATCGCGTGGCACGAGGCCGGCAAGGCCTTCCTTTCCACCAGCGCCCTGCGCTACAGCAAGGAGTTTCGTGCGCTGGATTCGCGGCTCAACGAGACGGGCGAACTTCGACTCATTACCGTCACCATGGCCAAGTCCTGGGAGCGTTACGGCATCCACGCCCTGGAGGCGGTGTACCCCATGCTGGCCGCGGGTGGTTACACGTCCGTTTCGCACCGGGGCGATGGCAACGCGAATTTTATGCACCTGCAACATGAAACCGGCGTTTCGGTGCTGCTCAATGTCATCAGCGACCTGTACGGCGCCTTCGGTCACGTGAATGTCTACGGCACCAAGGGCGCGCTTCATGCGAAGTTTGAGGATACCTTTTTTGCCTTCAAGACGCAGCTCGAAGGCTTTGTCAGTTACCTTCGTACGGGACAGAGCCCGGTACCTTTTACCGAGACCGTCGAACTTATGAATATTGTCATCGCGGGCATTGAAAGCCGGGAACGCGGCGGTGAGGTGGTGCGCCTGATGAAATAGGACGGATACGACGGACAGGACGGATTTGCGATACACAATCGGTCCTATCCGTCCTATCGGTCCAATTCCGCAACGTCAACCAGTCGCCCCTCTCCGCGGTCACAATCAGGAAATCACCAGAGGAACCCCGAATGACTCCCCTTGCCATGCGGCCCAGCCGCGTACTACGAAAACTCCGCGCGGGCGAAATCGCCTACAGCGTAAAGCTCAACCTGGCCGATGCCCGGGCCGCCGAAATCGCGGGTCAGTGCGGCGTGGATGCGGTCTGGCTCGATCTGGAGCATGTGCCCAACAGTATCCACGATGTGGAGGCGCAGATCCGGGCGGCCAAAATTTACGACTGCGACGCCATCGTCCGGGTGGAGCGCGGCAGCTACAGCGATCTGATCCGTCCCTTCGAGATGGACGCCGCCGCCATCATGGTGCCCCACGTGATGAGCGCGGCTGATGCGAAGGAGGTCGCCTGGCGCACGCGCTTTCACCCCATCGGTCGCCGCCCGCTCGATGGGGGCAACGCTGACGGGGCCTACTGCGGCATCGCGGTGAAAGACTATATCGAGCAGGCCAACCGCGAGCGCATGGTGATTGTTCAGATCGAAGATCCCGAAGCGATGGAGGAGGTGGAGGGGATTGCGTCGGTGGCGGGTATCGATATGATCTTCTTCGGTCCTGGCGACTACAGCCACGCCCTCGGCGACGCGGGCAACCTGAATCATCCGCTGGTGCAAGAGGGTTACAGGCGCGTGGCGGAGGCGGCGCTGAAGCACGGAAAATTCGCCGGTACCGTCGGACCCGCCGCGATGCTCCAGAGCTTTGTGGATATGGGCTATCGGTATTTTAACCCGGCGGCGGATGTCACCGCGCTACGCCAGAGCTTTCTGGAGGCGGGTGCAACCGCAGCGGGACTGCGGCTGAATTGAGAATGGTGAATAGTGAATTAAGAATGTATTGAAAGGTCTAATGAGTCCACTGAGTCTACCCAGTCCATGCTCCACCAGAAAGAGGCAACTATCATGAGTATTCTCGACACCTTTTCCCTTGCCGGCAAGACGGCCCTGGTCACCGGCGGCGCAGGCATCGTGGGCAAGCAGATTGTCCGCGCCATGGCCGAGGCGGGCGCCCACACGTATGTGGCCTCGCGCAATGTAGATTCCCTGAAGGATCTCGCGGCGGAATTTGCGAAGGAGGGGTTGGAGATTCATCCCCGCGCGCTGGATCAGGGCGACGAGGCCTCTATCCTTGCCCTGCGCGACGGCATTCTGGCCGAACGCGAGGCAGTGGACGTGCTCGTCAACAATGCGGTGCTCCGCCCCATGAAAGGCGCGTATCAGGACGATGCCTCGAAGTTCGATCTGAGTATGCGGGTAAACGCTACGGGTCTTTTCGTTATAACCCGGGCTTTTGGCGATACTATGGCGGAGCGGGGCGGCGGCTCGATTGTGAACATCGGATCGATGCAGGGCATGATCGGTCCAGAGCCCGCGAACTATGTGGGGACCCACATGAGCGGCTGGTATCCGGACTACTTCTTCCACAAGGGCGGCATGATCAATTTTACGCGCTTCATCGCGAGTTACTATGGCGCGAAGAACGTACGCTGTAATTGTCTTTCGCCCGGCGGGTTCCAGACGGCCGACCATCCGGAGCAATTCGTGCGCCAGTACAACGAGCGCACCTGCCTCGGGCGCATGGCGAACGCATCCGATTTGATGGGCAGCGTTGTTTTTCTGGCGAGCGACGCCTCGCGCTATATCACGGGGGCGAATATCCCCGTGGACGGCGGCTATACGGCGAAGTAGGGCGCAGGGACGGGATGAGGGTTGGGACTTCTACGATCGTTCCCATCCCGATTCCAGCATCCCAAGGGACATGTCGCCGCTTTGGTGTGTGCTGTGCTCGTGCGAGATTGCTCTGCGGATTGCTGATTACGGTTTCTTGTACGCGGGCCCTTGCGGCGGTACGCCTCCGTCTACAGCGTTGATCGCAGCCGGAGATCCAGCGTTTCACCGGGCCGGTAAACGTCTTCCGGCAGATCGCCCACCAGTACCTGGAAGCCGTGCTGCAGGATGACCGGGCTCATCTGGAGGCGCAGGGGGAACGGCTCGATATAGGCGCCCACCTTGAGGATCGTTCCCTGTGCGACGGTGCTCGGATGGGTGCGTGAATGGAGTTCCACCGTGTCACCCACCTGGAAAGCGGTGGCCGCTCGCTCGTCCACGTAGGCCGTAACCCGGTTCGCCCCCGCCCCCACGATGGTGAGAATGGGGTCGCCCGCGAGCATGGATTCACCGGGGCGCTTCGCGATCAACGCGATCTGACCGGCAACAGGCGCCTTCAACGCGAGGGCCTGGCGGCGTTCCTGCACTTCAGCCACGATGGCCTGCTGTGCGGCAATGTCCGCCTGGAGTGACCGCAGCACCGCGTCGGTCGGCGCGGGCACGGGCTCGTCTCCGGATCGCGTCTCGCTGCGACTCGCCGCGGCGGCAATATTCTGCTCCGCCATGGCGATGGCGTTCACGTCCTGGTCCACTTTCGTCTTGAGCGCGGTATAGGCCAACCGGGTTTCATCCACCACGGCGGGTTCGAGCAGATGCTGCTTCAACATTTCCTCCTGCCGCTTGAGTTGCACGGCAAGGCGCTCGAGGTCCACCTTGTCGGTCTCATGCTGGATGACGCGGTCCAGGTGATTCAGCCGCGCTTGCTCCTCGTTGAGCTGGAAGCGGCGCAGATCGTCCTGGGCCGAGGTTTCGTTCATCTGCTGCTCCTGGGCGAAGCGCGCGCTTTCGGCGTCAAGCAGCGCCCGCACGCGGCCCAGTTCCGCCTCGGCAACGTGGAGTTCCGAGCGGATCAAGGTGTCGTCCATCATGGCGACCACCTGGCCCTCGGTCACCACATCGAGCACGTCCACCGCCAGGCTCTGCACTGTCCCGTCAAAGAGGGGGGCCACATAGGTGGTTTTCGCTTCGGCGATGCCGACGGCGTCCACATAGACGCGCTGGCGCTGCACGAGCACCACGGCCAGCGCGACCGCCGCGCCCCAGATGAGGACGGGCAGAAATCGCTTCCGCCACAGCATGAACAATCGAGAAAGGGGAGTCTTAATAGGTTCTGTCTTGCCGCTCATACCTGGGCCTGTTCCTCATGAAGCACAAAAGTCACGTGGGTAATCCCCTCCACGCGCTTCAATTCACCCACCATCTCGTCGGCCCGCTCGGGATCGCGCAGGATGAGCCGGTACGCCAGCTCGCCGTGGCCGCTTTCCTGGAAGCGCTGGGAGACCAGATGGGTATTCCTGCAGTAGCGATTCAATACGCCCTGGGCATGGGCGCGCTCGCACAGAGTCGTGTCCAGATGGATTCTGACGAAGCCGTCGCCCATATTGAGATGGCCAAAGTGGGTCCAATGAAGATACATCAGGAGCAGGCAGAAGACCACGGTTCCCAGCAGCGCAAGATGGATGCTTCCCGTGCCCGCCGCCATTCCGGTAACGAGCGCGAAGAAGATGAAGGCCGTGTCCCGGGTATCCTTGAGGATATTTCGGAAGCGAATCACCGCCAGTGCGCCGATAAGGCCAAAGGCGATGACGATATTGCTGCCGATGACCATCATGGCCAGGGCAATCAGAACGGTCAGCAAAATGATCGACTGCACGAAGGCGCTGGAGTAGGACAGGCCCGTGTGGGTGTACATGTAGGTCCACGCGGCCACCTGGCCCAGCACGAAGGCGAGGAGCAGACCGAGCACGGCCTCGTCCAGGGCAATCTGGCCCGGCGCGGCGGAGGTCATCATCATGGCGAGGGTGTCCATCAGCGAAGGGCCCCTTCCAGCCGCGCCACATCAATGCCTTCCATCCGGAGCGCGTCCACGCACACGACATACTTGGAAAAGGAGTCACGGAGCAGATCGAGGCGTCGCACCAGATCTTCCACCCAGGTGGGGAAGGTGTCCGTGAACTTTACCTCCAGCACGATGGGCGAGCCCGGTGGTTCAAACCAGTAGGGCGAAGCCTCCCAGGCTTCCGGATCGAATCGATGGCTGGGAAGGCAGGTTAACTCGCTGTCAAACGTGATGCGCAAGGGTTCATCCATTTTGCCCACGTAAGCCTCGCGCATGTAGCGAACCACGACCTTCGGCGTTGCACGGTAATTCATGACAAGGTCCTGAAACTCATGAAGGTTTTCAGCATCCCGATCGTGATCCTTCAAAATCTCGGGCAGAATAAGGTCGCCGGCGAGCACCGATTCCGCGGCGCTCCGGCGCACGATCGCCCGATCCTTCTTTACAATCTGATTGAAGCGATGCTTCACCTCGAAGAAGCAAAGGTTGTCGCCGCCCGCATAGGTGCGAATTCGCAATTTGCGCCTCCGTTCCTCGCCCCGGGCGGAACTCCAGTAGAGGGCCAGATCCGGTGAATCGAGGTAGATACTCGTCACCGGATATTCCCGGCCGTGGGCGTCCGGATTCACATAGGGCCGAATATGCTCGCGAATGGCGAGCGCCTGCACCGCGTTGATGCGATACTTCGCCTCGAAGCGCTGGGCCACCGCCGCGCTCCATGCCGTGGATTCTCGCTTTCCTGGGTAGTTCATCCTTCCGCTAGTCGCCTGGGGTCGGCGCGGCCGCTTCCCAGCTCTCGGGGTCGTTTCCGAAGGCGGAAAGGCTCACGCGCTGAAGTGAATCGCCCTGCCCGTTCGGGCTGGTGGGCCAGGGAGTCTCGTTGTCGTAGCTTACGTGATCCACGCGATAGAAGAATTGATCCTCATTGCTGTTCCTGTCGGCGGGTTCGGAAAGCTCCACGGACTCGCCGTCGTTCAGGCGGCCGCCATAGGGCCCGAAGACCGTCACGCCTGGATTTCCAAAAGCCGCGGCAAAGGCGGCAGGATCGCTCGCCACGATGACGCGACCACCCGCCGGGATGCTCGCCCCAGCGGGAAAACTGAAGTCAACGCCGTTGGTAAAGGCCCACGGCACGCCACCCGGCCCCTGAAGGTTGATCGCGGCGGCGGTGGTGTTGTAGAGCTCGATAAATTCCTCGCCCTGATTGTTGGAGGCGGGATCGTAGTAGAGTTCCGTGATCACCACGTCGCCCAGTGCGGGCTGGGCATTCGCGGCTCCGGGTGTGGCCGCGCTGAGAATCGGGAAACGGTCCCCGTCGCTGGCCAGGTAACGCCCCCAGGTCTCGCCGCGCCGGGACGCGCCGAAATCTTCCTGCGTGCGGTAGCCGGTCAATTCACCGGCCTCGCCCGAACTCAGAAAGACCGTTTCGCCACCTTCGCTCAGCGCGAAGGGTGTCAGGGACGCCGGATTCCCGGCATTGTTGAAGTCGTCATCCTCCGAGACCACCAGGAAGCCCCCGGCGGCGATGATGCTGCCCTCGGGGAATGTGTATTTCTGGAGATTCAGTTCATCATCGCTCAGGAACCAGCCACTAACGTTTACCGCGGCATTGGAGGTGTTGTGCAACTCGATCCAGTCCGGCTCCTCGTTGTCGGAGTGGGCGAGGATCTCATTGATCACGATGGCGCTGGCCTCCGGCTCGGTGCCCGCGTCCCCTTCGCCCGGCGTGCCGCCGGAAACGCTGCTGGGCAGCCAGTTGGTCGCAATGCTCCAATCCAACAGGGGATCCAGCGAGGGATCGATAAACGTGAGGGAGTGGCCCAGTCCATCGGTCACGTCGTGCCAGTTGTCCCCATAGCGGAAATTGTGAATGGGAGTGCCGAGGGCGTCCACCAGTTCCAGACGTTCCCCGGCATTGTCCAGCTTGCCCGCATAGACGCCGGCGATATTAAATCCGTCGCCATAGAAATCGGTGAAGGCCGTCTCATTCGACACCACGAGCACATAGGCGCCCGCCGCCAGCTCCACAGCGGGGAAGGCGAAGTTAATGCCCGTGACAAAGCGGACCCCCGCCAGGTTGATGGGCGAGCCGCCGGTGTTCTGAAGTTCGATGAATTCCGCCTCGGGATTGCCGGTGGGAGCGTCCGCCGGGTGGTACATGATCTCGGTGATCCGCAGCGAATTCTGCGCGTCCGCCGGGGCGTACACCGCCTCCGTCAGGGCGCTCCACTGGCCCTCATGCAGCACGCGGGCCCTGACGCGCGTCGTGCCCGCCAGCGCCACGGCGCCCGTATATTCCACGGCGCCCGGCGCCACTTCGCCCTGAGGGCCGTTGGCCGGGTCCACGAATATCGGCAGGCGGGGGTCGCTGCCGTCCAGCGTGTAATACACCGTGCCCGCGCCATTGGTGTGGGTGATGCCCAGCGTGTCTCCCGGTGCGATCTCGCCACCGTGCTGGTTCACACCGTCAATCTGAAAGCGCGGGGCGGAGAGTTCCGGGTACCATCCGCGCTCACGGAACTGCTCCAGCACCACGGCCGTCCGCGTCGGGAAAAAGCGCGCATTGATGTCATTGATCACCGGGAGCCAGTTGTCGTCTTTGGTCCGGGGAGGCTCGTTGCCTTCCTGCGTTGCATCGCCCCAGCGCGCCGACTCGGCGATGATGGCCGAGGCCAGTTCGTCGCGCCGCGCGTTAAAGCGTGCGGTGGCTTTCGAGGGTGTCAGGGCGCCGCCGTTGAAGAAGTACTTCTGCACCAGATCGGCAAAGACCATGCGGTACTCGGGATGGGCCGCCAGCTTCTGGTGTAGCGACTGCGGGTTGTTGTAGCGGTAGTCATTCAGGTCGGGGTGGAGGAAGGGCCCCGTGCGGTCCACACTCGCCGCGATCTGCGGGAAGGGCAACTCCGCCGCCAGATGTGCAAGAAGCGTGTGCTCGGAGTCATGGGAGAAATAGATGAACCCGTTGGGATTCGTTCGGTTGTAGATCGCCCATATATTGTTCGCACCCGTGTTGCGGATCGTGATGTCATTGTCATCCTCGTACCACCAGGAAATGGGCGCGTCAAAATTGCCGCCGTAATACGCCACGAGCATATAGCTGATGAGGTTTTCTTCGTTCACCAGGATCGGGTAGGCGGGATTGGGGGTGCCGTCGGCATTCTTGCCCAGCACCTTGTAGTAGGCCTCGTCGGTTTCAAAGCCGGCGGTATAGGCGTTCCAGAGTGCCGTCCACGCCTGGCCATCGCCCGAGACTTCCTCTCTGTTGCGCTTGATCACGTCGTAATCGGCCGAATCACCGCCGAAGTAGGTCTCCGCGTACTCTTCTTCCGAGCGTTCCTGGGACTGATACACGCCCCAATACACACCGTTGATATACAGATGGTAGTAGCGGCTGCGCGTATAGGGCTGGCCCATGTCGCGCTGCGTGTCGCGGGAGAAGACGTCGCGCGTAAATGTGTTCAGCGCGCCGAGGCCCTCGCCATCTTCATCGCCCAGTGACCAGGAATAGTCCGAGCTCGTGCGCAGGTCGAGTTTGTCGAACTCATCCGCGCCCTCGTCGCCAAACATGGGGAAGCGCAACTGGGAATCCCCGTATTCGCCGCGGAAGTACATACGGAAGGCGTGCTTGCCGTTGTCGCCGCGTCGGCTCCAGCCGCCGCGGATGCGGATGCCCGCATGCACTTGGAAGTCATCGCCCCCCTCGGGGTCGATGAGCTCCAGCGAAATGGGACGTTCCCATTCGCGCCCGCGGCGGTTGGCGTTCACGTAGATGCCCGTCGCCGGATCCACGAAATTATCCACGTCGGTCACGATGGAGAGGGTCTTGATCGAAAGCAACGACTCTTTCATTTTCGCGGCGTATCGGGGATCGCCCGTCACCTCGGGATCCATCTGGAAGTCGAGCACCTGCGTGTTTACAACACCCGTCGGCCAGCCTTCGGGTGCGCTGCCGTCGCTGGACTGGGTGATGATGTCGTTCAGGAATATATAACTCTGGGTCTGCACCCGGTCCGTTGCGATACCTGCGGCAAAGGCGCCCGCGCGAATGACCGACGTCTTTGAAATGCCGATGGGGCTCTCGTACACGGTACCCGTAGTGGCCGTGGGCGCGGTTCCATCACGCGTGTACCGGATCTGCGCACCGGGCGTCTCCGACGTCAGAACCAGCGCGAAGGGCACTTCGAAGAACCCGTGCTCCTGACTGAAACGCACCACGGGTGACGCGGGCGGCAGCACTTGAATGAAGTCCGTTTTTGTCACCGTGCGCTGGAGCCCGACGCCCGAAACGGTCAGGGTCACGGTATACGTGCCCGCGACCGTATAGGTATGCTCGGGATGCTGCACCGTGCTGGCGCTCCCATCACCGAAGCTCCACGACCAATTGGCAATCTCCACGGCGCCGAGGCTTGAAAGGTCACTGAACTGAACGGTCAACGGGGCCGAGTCGGACCGGATGGACGCGCTGAAATCAGCCAGGACCTCGCCCTCACCTTCGCCCTCACCTTCGCCTTCACCTTCGCCTTCGCCCTCGCCTTCACCCTCGCCTTCACCCTCGCCTTCACCCTCGCCTTCACCCTCGCCTTCACCCTCGCCTTCACCCTCACCTTCGCCTTCCCCCTCGCCTTCCCCCTCGCCTTCACCTTCACCTTCACCACCGGCATCATCAAATGCGGCGAATACCGAGAGGCGGGTGAGATCAAGGCTGACGAAATCCTCACCTTCTTCTACATTGGTTGCAGGCGCCGACTGCCAGGTGCCGGGCTCGCCCAGGATTCGGATGCCGGTATCCGCGTCGCTCTCAACGATGGAGGGATGGCGGTAGAGCGTGGAATTGCTCAGCGCCGTACCCGCGGGCCCCTGAATACGAAGCGTCACGGGCGTCGCCTGCACGCGCGTGTCGCTGATCTCGTCATAGGTAAGGCCGTCATCAGAACTGACCAGCAGACTGATCTCGATGAAGGGCACGGCACCGGTCGACTCGCCGGGCAACGGCGCGATCATGGAAATTTCATCGTCCCCTAACAGGGTCGGCAGATCGGGAGCCACGCCCAGAATAAGGATCGCGTTCTCGCCCGTGCGGAGAAGCGCGCGGGGCACGGAAACTTGCACAATGGACCCATTGCCATCGTCGGGCTGGAGCGCAAGCACAAAGGGTGGTGCGTCGGAACCGCTGGCGCCCGCCGCGATATGCATCACGCCGATCTGGCGGGTGAAACCCGTGGAGGATTCCTGCACCGCCGCAAGCCAGAGGTCGCCGTCATTTCCCAGCACGGCAAAGGGATTGTCCGGAAGGCCGTTACCGTCGCTGTCGTCGCCGATCTGGACTTCGCTCACCGTTACCATCGCTTCAGCTACGAGCGGATCGCCAGCGGAGAAAACACGGGTCGATTCCGCGCGGAACGTATGCTCGCCCAGTGTCAGCGCGCCAAGGTTGCCGCCGGATACGGTGTAGGGGGCGGCATCGGCGGTGCCGATCGTCTCGCCATCCACGCTGAAGGCCACCGAAGCCGTGTCGGCGGCGCAGTCGGTCGTCGCGCCAAAATTGATGGGCGTCACGGGAAGTCCCGGTGTCGTAAAGAGCACCGCGCCGTCCGAGGGCTGATTCAAACTCAAGTTCGTCTGAGTGCAGGGTGTGGAGACCGCGATCATCCCCGTTCGAGTGAGCGTGTCTTCGCCGTCTGTGGATTTGACATACAGGCTGACCGTGTAGGAACCGGGGGCCTCATAGACGTGCGTGGGATTCAGCGACGTGCTGGTCGCCCCGTCGCCGAAGGTCCACAGACGCTCCGTGATGAACGATGAACCTCGCGTGGATTGATCCGTGAAGCTCACGGTCAGCGGTACGAGGCCCGAGGTCGGCGCGGCACTGAAACGCGCGCTGGGCGGTGTGGTATCCGGTGGTTCCACCGGCGGACATCCCGCTAAGCCGAGACCCATCCCCAAGATTGCCCCGACTGCAGCCAAACGCCCGATGAGCTTCAACACGGTGATACCTCCCCGTTATTGCGAGATGGAGGCGTACCTGGCACGGGGCCGACGGCCCAGTGTGGCATCGGAGTGCCCAAGTCCGCCATTCGCTGTCCGTTATACCCAAAAAAGCAATCTCTGTGCAACCTTATGTCCGTAAAATCATACGCAGACTCCCACGGTTCGGTCTCTCCCCGCAACCATATACCTCCGAGCCTGCGGATAGTTTCCTGGCGCAGCGGGGCGTGCTTCGCAGGGTTGATTCCTTCGAAGCCGGTGAACTATCGTCGTACACACGCGCCCGCAGCGTGGGAGGCCGCCCCCTTTCAGCGCCACCACACGACCCCCGACACCCGGATCCCATACCCCATGACGGACAACACGACGCAGTCACGCTACACCCATGCCCGAACCCGAATTCCCGGAGGGGTCCAATTGCTCAGCAAGCGCCCCGAAAGCTTTGCGCCCGGCCAGTGGCCCGCCTATTTCAGCCGCGCTCGGGGCTGCGAGGTTTGGGATCTGGATGACAGGCGCTATGTCGACATGTCCCTCAATGGTATTGGCGCCTGTCTGCTGGGTTTTGCCCATCCCGATGTCACCGAAGCCGTCACACGGCGTATCTCGAATGGCAGCATGTGCACGCTGAACCCGCCGGAAGAGGTGGAACTGGCGGACCGCCTGTGCGCACTTCATCCCTGGGCCGAGCAGGTTCGCCTTGCCCGAACGGGTGGCGAAGCCTGCGCCATCGCGGCTCGCATTGCCCGCGCCACCACGGGCCGCGACGTGATAGCCATCTGCGGTTATCATGGATGGCAGGATTGGTACCTTGCCGCCAACCTAGGGGAGAGCGATGCCCTCAAGGGCCACCTCCTGCCTGGTCTGTCACCGGAGGGCGTGCCCACCGGATTGCGCGGCTCCACCGTGGCTTTCATGGCCAACGACATTCCCGCCTTCGAGGCGATTCTGGCGGAGCACGGTGATAGGCTGGCCGCCGTGGTGATGGAGCCCTGTCGATACCACGATCCCGCGCCGGGCTTTCTGGAGGCCGTCCGCGCCGGGTGCACGAAGGTTGGCGCCATGCTTGTTTTCGATGAAATCACCATCGGCTGGCGGCTGTGCTTCGGCGGGGCCCATGTGAAGCTCGGCATTAACCCCGATCTCGCGGTCTTTGCCAAGGCCCTGGGCAATGGCCATCCCATCAGCGCGGTCATCGGTACTCGGGCCGCCATGGACGGTGCCCACAAATCCTTCATCAGCAGCACCTACTGGACCGAGTCCGTGGGCCCGGTGGCGGCCCTCGCCGTGCTTGACGTCATGGCGCGAGAGGACGTACCGGGGCATATCGCAGCCATCGGTTCGTCCATGCAGCGCCACTGGCGGGAGAGCGCCGCGCGGCACGGTGTCCCTGTGTCGGGGCACGAGGGTTATCCCTGCCTCGCCCACTTCGCCTTTGATCATTCTCGGGCCAACGCGCTGAAGACACTGTATATTCAGGAAATGCTCAAGCGCGGCTATCTCGCCGGTCCCGTGATATACCCGACGCTGGCACACACCGAAGCCATCGTGGATCGACATGCGGAAGCCATGGATGAGGTCTTCGCGAAGCTCGCGGAGTGTCTCGCCGCGGACAGCATCGACGATGCGCTCGAAGGACCCGAGGCGCATGTTGGCTTTCGAAGATTGTTGTGATCCAGGGACAGCGGCGCCTCGCGACCCCGTGTGGCGCGGTGAACATACCGCTAGAGACACAAACGGAGAAAAGCGAAGCAGGCTGGAACAGGCGCGGGTGTCCTGTCGTTTGGCGTCGAAACGTGGTGCCCTCAAGAGAGCATTGACCGTGGAAGAAGTATAGCGGACGGCTCTGTTGCTACAGGGGTGATTTCGAACGCTCGCGCCTGCTTCGCAAACGGCAGTACAGCCTCGCCGTTTGAAGTCGTGCTCCCACGTCGTCGTTTCCTTGCATTACGCAACGTTGCTTTTCCGCACCTGAACACGATGCGACGCTGTCCCGGCGGCTACTTCTTTTTCTTCGTGGTGGACTTCTTGGGCGTGGCCTTCTTCGCGGGCGCTTTCTTCGGGGCGGGTTCCGGTTTCTTAGCTTCCGATTTCGGTTCCTCGGCCTTGGGCTCTTCCACCTTCGGCAGCGCCATCTGATCGCTCAGCGGACCGGCCTTTGCGGCAAGCTCAAGACCCCGTGCACGCCATTCCGCCAGCGCCGCCACGGCATCGGCTTCTATCTTCGCGCCACCGGCTGCGAGCGATTCGGCGTCGTCCATGAGGCGTCTCACCTCCGCAACGAGCCAGTCGCCCCGCGCCCGCGCCTGGGGCGTGGTGGTGGCTCCGGTAAGGTAGAGGCTCTGGTATTCCTCGCAGCGGGCCAGCGTATCCGCGAGCGGTTCCAGAAAACTTGCGTCCCGCGCGCCTTCCAGGCGGCACAGGGTGCGCGCCAGATCCGCCAAATGGGCGAGGGCCGCCACGGCCACGGGACGGGGAAGCTGTCCCGCGTGCCACCGCCCCTCAATATCCGGGAATGCCCGGAGGAGGGTAAAGAAATGCACACGGCTCTGCTCACCCTCGGGATTTTCGGCAATCGCCTCCATGGCGCCGCGCACCTCGCCGTTCCAGGCGATGTCGAGCGTTTTCTCGCTCAGGATGTGCCGGATCGTGGTCTTGATCTGGTTCAGCAATGTCGCCTTGATAATCGGGCCGCCGTCGCCAAGAAGAAAGCGCACACCGCCCGATGCTGGGCTCTTCCAAACGCTTCCCTCCGGCGCCTCGACTGGCGCCGTATTGTTCCAGCTATCGGAAAGGGTAAAGGGGTGATCCGTGCTCCACGGAACGGCTATGGACTCGTTCGATCCGCTGCTCCAGTAGGCAAGTGTCCAGCGCTTGCCCGAAGCGAAAAGCAGGGCGCGCGCCTTTCCGGGCTGGGGCAGGTTTCCAGCAAAGGGGGCGGGTGGTACGCCGTGGGCCAGGCCGTTAAGGTAGGATATTCCTGACTTCAGCTCACCCCCGTCGAGCACCAGCGCGGCGGGAAAGCCCACCCGGATCGCGCGGTGGGCCAGGGCATCAAAAAAGACCTGCGGAAATTTGTCCGCATCTTTCGCCTCGTAGAGGTACTCCAGCACAGGCGACTCCACGCCCAGAGCCGCCAAGTCGTCCCGCAACCCGTCCAGCACACCGGGGCCATCGGGCGATTCATTGATGACGAGATGTTGCAACGACGGGATCGCGATGGCCGTGAGGATATCCGGAACGGACACCGAATCACGGATGGAAAGGCTTATGGGCAGGCTGCAATCGAGGGCCTGCAGGCGCTCCACCACGACTTTCAGGCCTGCGGCGTTTTCCCGCGTGGCGGGCAGTTCCCAGCGTTCAATGGCCGCGCAGTGTGACGCCGCCAGCGTCTCCGCCGTGGCCGCCACATCGCCTTCACCGCCGAGGGTCACGATCGCCTTCATGCCAAGTCGGGCAACTTCCTCCAGCAAACTGGCGGCATCCGCTTGTCCCGCAGGTACCCGGACGAGATTCACCCCAACCCCCCGCAGTGCGAGCAATGTCTCCCGGTCCAGCGCATCGCCGAAGGCATAGAGTGGGTGGACATAAGCATTCGCAGGCCGATCTACGCGATAGACTTCCGCATCATGAAAGGACTCGCCATTGTCTGCGCGCACTTCCACCGTCACTTTCCAGGGGCCCCGCAGCGGCGGAATT
Organism: Candidatus Hydrogenedentales bacterium; assembly: GCA_041859365.1. GTDB lineage: Bacteria > Hydrogenedentota > Hydrogenedentia > Hydrogenedentales > JAEUWI01 > JAEUWI01. The sequence continues at coordinate 27,614 of JBHEKR010000058.1, read as the reverse complement.
TCCTTCATGGCGCACCAGCGGTTGATCTCCGGCCCCAGCGGCGTCGCCGGGAAAACCTGGCTCACCTTGCCCTGGCCGTCGGAAGACTCCAGACCGATGGTGATGTCCGCCCGCGTCACCGCATCACTCCGGATCTCCACAATCAGCGGATCGTCCACATAGCTGAAGGGCAGGGGCTGATCGGGCGACACCGTAATATCGACGGTGGCAAGCAGAAGCGTGCTCAGAATGGCAAGTGTGTTCATAAGCCTCTCAGAAAAGGATTCGTTGCCCGTTCCCGGCCGATGGTCGTGGCCGGACCATGACCGCAATAAACGATAGTCTCGTCCGGCAGGGGCATCAATTTCGTCTGAATCGATTCGATCAACTGGTCGTAGTCCCCGCCCGGCAGATCGGTCCGACCGATGGACCCGTTAAAGAGCACATCGCCACCGATCACAAAGCCGTCGCCCACGAGCACCACGTGGCCCGGTGCGTGACCGGGTGTATGCAGGATCCTGAGTTCCACATTGCCCACCTTCACCACGTCGCCCTCCTCAATAAACCGGTCCGGCTCCGGCGAAGGTTCGCAGGCCACGCCAAACATCATGCCCTGCTGCGTGAGGGCGCGGAGCAGGGGCAGATCGTCGCGGTGGCATACCAGGGGGGCACCCGTGGCCGCCACCATGCCCGCGTTGCCGCCGCTGTGGTCGATGTGACAGTGCGTATTGAAGATCATGGTGACCTTATCATCCGCCACGAAAGCCTTGAGTTCCGGCGTGGCCTCGCCAGGATCGATCACCATCGCCTCGCCGCCATCCTTGATGACGTAGCAGTTCATGGCGAATGGGGTCATGACGAAAGACTTAATTTCCAAAACGTACTCCTTTGTCGATTCGGCCACTGGCCGGGGCCATCCCCGCAGTATACCTGAAATTCCCGGCCCGAATGGACTATCATGTCCCTCGGAACCAATTAATATTCAGAGAAAGCGACGGTATGGAGCGGGGGCTTTCAGCCCCCGACTCGTGCAACGCAGTTGTACAGGCGGAATGATAAAAAAGGATGCAGAAATGCCCCCGCTCCATATTTTCTTGATTATAGGGCGTCTTTTATGCGATTGCCCTGCTCTCTGAATTCCTGCGAATTCGCCCACAAAACTCCATGGAGCACGCCATGACCTTGTTGCCCCTCTTGCTCACCCTTAGCCAGATCGCCTCCGCCGGAGCCCTGGCCGTGGACGATTCCCCCGCCGGACCGGAGGAGTGGGGCTTTCGCCCGGCCCGCGAAAGCGTCGCCAAGACTACCCCGCCCGCCTTTTCGTGGCGCCCGGTCAAGGGCGCGGCCCACTATGCGCTGGAGGTGGCCCGTGACGAGGCCTTCAATGAGGGGGTGAAAACCTGGCCGGGCCTGCCATGGTCCTCCTTTGCCCCCGAAGCCGCGCTCGAACCCGGCACGTGGTTTTGGCGCTATGCCGCCGTCGATGGGGCGGGCGCCCAAAGTCCCTGGAGCGAGGTGCGAAAGTTCGAGATCGCCGCCGACGCTCGTCCTTTCCCCAAGCCTATAACAGCCGAACTGACCAGCCGTATACCTGCGGGACATCCCCGCTTGTTTTTCCGGCCCGAAGAGGTTCCCGCGTTGCAGGAAGCGGTTGGCGGATCCTTGAAGAAGCCCTGGAACGCCCTGCTGGCGCAGGCAGACAAATTGCTCGAATCACCCCCCGACACCACCGAGCCGCCCAAGTATCCCGCAGGTATCGAGATGCGCGGGGAGCAATGGAAAAAGATCTGGTGGGGCAACCGCAAGCGCGCGATCGACGTGACCGACAGTGCGGCTACGCTGGCCTTCGCCTATCAGCTTACCGGCGACGCGAAATACGGCGATGCCGCGAAAAATCTTCTGGTCGCCTTTTGCAAATGGGACCCGCGCGGCGCAACGGGCTATGAGTACAACGACGAGGCGGGCATGCCCCTCCTCTATTACCCCGCCCGCGCCTATTCCTGGGCCTACGATCGCTTCAGCGAGGCTGAGCGCAAGAAGATGGTCGAGATCATGACCATCCGGGGCAATGATTGCTTCAACCACCTCAAGCAGCGGGACCATCTCTGGAAGCCCTACGCAAGCCACTCCAACCGCGCCTGGCACTTCCTGGGCGAAGTGGCCATCGCGTTCCACGGCGAAATTCCCGAAGCGGACCAGTGGCTCGACTATGCCATGACCATCTTCTACACCTGCTACCCGGTCTGGGGCGGAGAAGACGGCGGCTGGCACGAAGGCACCGCCTACTGGTCGAGCTATATGGCGCGTTTCATGTACTGGGCTTTCGCTTCCCAGGCGGCCTTCAATATGGATGTCTTCGAAAAGCCCTTTTTCGAGGCCACCGGCTACTACGCCATGTATTCCCTGCCCCCCGGAACCAACGCGGGCGCCTTCGGCGATCAGGCCGAAAACACCACCTCCGCCTCCATCGCCCAGCTCATGCGCACCTTCGCCGCCGGCGCGAAGAATCCCTACTGGGCCTGGTATGCCAAAGCGAGCGGTGCAAAACAGCCCACGGACTACCTGGGTATCATCGAGGCCTTCCGCGGCGGCGCGGTTCAAGCGCAGAGCCCCGACACGCTCCCGTCTTCCCGCGCCTTTCCTGCCGCCGGCCTCGCCGTGTTGAACAGCGATCTGACGGACGGCGCGAGTAACGTCCAGATCCATTTCAAGAGCAGCCCCATGGGTCGTCAGAGCCATGGCTATAACGCGAACAACGCCTTTCTGCTCAACATCGGCGGCGAACGGGCCCTGCGCATGACCGGCAAGCGCGACGTCTACGGAAGCCCTCACCACAAGGAGTGGATGTGGGAAACCAAGTCCGACAACGCCATTCTGGTGGACGGCAAAGGCCAGGCGCCTCATTCGCCCGCGGCCGTGGGTCAGATTACCCATTTCCAGACCTCGCCCACGCTGGATGTGGTGGTGGGCGAGGCGGGCGCTTCCTATGAAAACCTGAAACGATGGACGCGGCGCATCTTCTTCTTCAAACCCTGGGTGGTCGTGATTCACGATGTGCTGGAGGCCCCCGAAGAGGTCAACTACCAGTGGCTGCTCCACGCCGAAGAGGGGTTCATCATCGATGGAGACGGCGCCCTCTGGGAAGGGGCCAATGGGAGTGTGGACGTACACTTCGTGCACCCCGGCAAGCTGGAGATCACCCAGAGTAAGGAATTCAGCACGCCGCCCGCCGAGTGGGCCAACTTCAAACTGAACGAAGCCCACCTCACCGCGGCCACAACGGAGAAAAAGAAAAAACAGGAGTTCATCACGCTGCTTACGATCAATGACGCCGATATGGAGTTCAAACACGAGCGCGACGATGACGTGAGCACCCTCGCGATCGCCCTCTCGGATCGAATCGTCGCCCTGAAGCTCAGTGCGGAGAAATTTGAGGTGCGGGAAGAGTAGGGACTGACGCCCGCTACGTCGAAAACTCACAATTCACGCCGGGTGCCAACCGTACACGCGGGAGCGCAAGCGACCAAGTTTACGGGTGTTATCTCGCGGATGTTGACCCGTTGCCGTGCCTGTGACTTCAGCGCGAACGACTGGGACTGAGGGGACTTGGTGCGGCCTTTGGCCGCGATCAGGATGATTGCAGACGTCTGAAGTCCATCGTGATTGTTAGACCGCTTTCGCCCCGAAGGGGCAGCGCAGCTTTCAGCCCTGGGCAACGCCCAGGGTAAGGAGCACACCACTACATTTCGCCCTGAAAGGGCAGCGCAGTTACAGACGGGAGCCACGCGTCACAGCCTTACTGCACTGCCCTTTCAGGGCGAAGAATTCAATTGTTCAATCAATACCCTGGGCGTTGCCCAGGGCTGGAAGCTGCGATGGCCTTTCAGGCCGCGGGCAACAGAGGCGTTTTTCTCGTTCGCGCATAATGCGTTATATTGCGGCCATATGCTTCGCACCCGCAATAAAGTCCATGTAGGTTGAACAGAATTTGTATATCGGAGTCCCATCACCCGTTTGGATTCTGCGTCGCCCCACAGCTTCTATTACGTTTGAGCCGCACGCGTCAGATCCTGCGCCGCATCGAGGATCGCCCTCGCCGTGCGTCCCCATGTAAAGACCCGCGCACGCGCCCTTCCCCGTTGCTCGCACTGCGCCCGCAACCCATCGTCCAGTAACAACCGCGCGAGGCCGTCCGCAATCGCAACCTCATTCTCTGGCTCCACGAGCACACCCGCTTCTCCAACGACTTCGGGCAGTGACGAACAGTTCGAAGCGAGCACCGCCGTGCCCGCCGCCATGGCTTCCAGCGCGGGCAGTCCAAATCCTTCCCACAGCGACACGAGCGCCAGCACATCCGCGCCGGCAATGAGCGTCGGCACCAGAGCATCCGGAACATAGTCCAGAAACTGTATCCGCTCCGCCACGGACGAGTGGAACGCCGCGCGATAGATGGCTTCGTTCTGCCAGCCCAGGCCGCCCGCCAGCACCAGGTGGTGGGGGAGGGCCGGGTGCGCCTTCAGCACCCGTTCAAAGGCCGAGATCAGTCGGAGCAGATTCTTGCGCGGCTGTACCTGACCCAGATAGAGCACATAGCGATCGGGCAACGTGGACAGGATCGTGCCGGGCTCCGGAGGCGCGGGATAGAAAAAGCGATCGCCACAGCCGAGCGGGGCTACCGTAATGCGCGCGGGGTCCGTTCGGAATCGCTGCGCGAGGTCTGTGGCGGTGGCCTCGCTGATGGCCACAAGGTGGCCCGCCGCCCCAATCGCATGGCGCGCCTGCATCTTCATCGTGATCCGCTTCCGCCAGGGGAAGAAGCCCGGGTGGCTCCACGCCGCCAGATCCAGCACCGTCACCAGTGACGGGCAGGGGCAGCGCCATGGCGCCTGCGCGACGGGCGAGAAGAATACATCGGGCGGATGGCTGCGCAACTCGTTTGCAAGGACTCGATGGGTCCATAGGGGCCCGCGCGGTAGCATGCGGATTCGATCTCGGCGCACCGGAAGCTCTGGCACGGGCTCGTCGTCCAGGTAGACCCGGAGCCACAGCCCCGCATCCATATCGCCCAGCGCCCGAAGCACCTCCCGACAATAATGGCCCGCGCCAGCGGGGCGCTTTGCATTGGCCAGTCGTCCGTCAATGCCCAGGATCATGCCACCTCCTCTCTTCGGAGGAGCATGCGAAGTTCGTTGAATGAAACCGACCCCGCCGCAAGGCAGGCCGCGCCATAGGCCACCGCCGCCAACAGCGTCCAAAGTACCGAATTCATCCACCACGTGAAACCATAGGCCGCCACGAAGAAGATCGTGATCCAGAGTGCGCCAGACCGCGCCAGCGGAAGGCCCGCCCGCGCCACGGCCGCACGCTGCAGCACGAAGCTGAACCAGGCCGCGGCCGCCGCGCTCCACCCCGCACCCGCCAGCCCAAAGCGGGGAATGAGCAGAAGGTTCAGGCCGACCCCGATGCCGGCCAGCCCTATGTTGATGTTCATTACCAGTACGGGCCGGTCCAGGGCGATCAGCGCCTGCCCCATGAGCCCCGCCTGGGTCGCGAGACACGCCGCGATGAGCAGCGGTCCCACGGCGGGCGCGGCATCCTGATAGTCGGTGGTGAACAGTACGGCGAGCAGCGGCTCCTGCACGGCCACCACGGCCAGCGTGGCAAGATAGCCGGTGAAAGCGGTATAGGCCGAGGCTCGCTGAAGCAGCAGGCCCGCGCCGTCTCGCCCTGAGTCCCGGAGCAGTCCCGCGATGCTCGGAAGATAGGGCACCAGCCCCGCGTTCAGAAATCGCGCGACTACGCCGGGAATGCGCTTGGCCATCTCGAAGACAGCCGCACTGCCCACACCAAGAAAAAAGACGACGATTACCGTGTCCAGACGCTGGTAAGCAAAGCCCAGCAGCGTATTGGCGAAGAGCGGTGCGCTGAAACTCACCTGCCGCCAGACGAGGGGGACATCCCAGCCATAGGGCCGGGGCGCGATGCGCAGCAGCAACCCCGTGCCCGCCGCCCCGGATACAATGTAGGCCAGGGCGTAGTGAAACGCCTCCTCCACCCCCAGCACGAAGAGCGCGCCGAAGGTCAGCATCTGAAGGGAAGACATGAGCATGATCGCCCCCGCCCGCAGGCCATAGGCGTGAAGGCCGGCGGCCGCGGCCAGCAGAAAATCGCGGAGCGTGATGATCAGAAGCAGGGGCGGCGCAAGCCAGAGTAGCGTGACCGGCAGGGGAAGAAAACCCTCCGCGAGGGGACGCCACCACGGCGCGAAAAGCGCCCCCAGCCCGCAGACCGCGGCCATGACGAGCGCCGAGACCATTTGAAAAGGAAGGAGCGCCCCGAGGAGTCCCGCGCGGCCCGGTTCATCGCAGGCCGGCAACAATTTTGGCAGGGCCGCGGTGAGGCCCAGATTACAACAGGTGCCCAGCAATTCGCCCAGGATGAGCAGGAGCGCCACCTGCCCTACCGCCTCCGGCGTCAGGGCATTCGTCATGAGCTTGCCCGCCACGAGGAGCGCCAGCGTGGAGTAGATCATACTCCCCGTGGAGTAGGCCGCGCCCTGAAGAAATCGCTGCTTCACGGTGACGCCGGGGCCGCCCGTCAGGCGCGATCCAGCGCCCGCGCGTAGACCCGCAGGGTCAACAGGCCAAAGTAGATGATGAGACCCGCGAGGGCGCCGAGAATAGCCGCGCCCGCAACGATGACATAGCGGTGTGGACCCACGGGGGCGGTTGGGACGGCGGCTTCGGACGGAATGCTTATGGGGCTTCGGGAGGAACTGTTGTCAGGCACCAGCCGCTCCAGCGAACGCAACTTCTCGGAAAGGCGATCCACTTCGGCATCCGCCGCATCGTGCCTGGGTCGGGCCTCGGCCCACTTCGCCTGCGCTTCCGCCTGGGCCGCCTGGACTTCGGCAAGTTTCGCAACGGCGTACTCGCTTTCGGCCTTCGCGCCTGCGAGAGCGGCTTCCGCGTCGGCCTCCTTCACGGAAAGCTCCAGCGCCACCGCCACCGGAGCTTTGGACGCATAAGCCTTGAGCGCTCTCAAGGCCGCATCGTCCCGCGCGGCATTGCCTTCCAGTTGACGTATGGTTGCTTTCAACGTTTCCAAGGCCCTGGCACCCTCTACGGCGGCGGTCTCCAGCGTTTCCAGGGGACTGGTCGCGCGAAGGTCCACCTGCGCCTTCCGGGCGATATCAAGCTCAACGCGCACCTTCTCCAGTGCAGCCTCCGCGCGCATATAGAATTCCCGTTCGGCATTGGCCATCTGATTGATCGCAAATTCCATGCAAATCCGGCCCCAGGCGTTGGCGGCACCGGCCGCGACCCTGGGGTCATCTGCCGTGTAGTGCAGGCGTATCACGCGGCTGTGAACCACCTCGCTTGCGGTTTGAAGGGCGACCGAGGTCTCCACCCGCATGGCCTTCTGAATCTGCCCCACGGCCTCCGGTGGATTGGCGATAGAATGCGTTGTGTACAGCTCCCGGACCTTTTCGAGCAGCATCGTCGCGACTCTATCCGATTGAAAAAATTCGGCGTAGATCGGCGTATCCCATCCCGAACCCGGATGCTCCCGGCTATCCGCCGTGGTCGCGGGGTCCACAAACAACAGTGCTGTCGCGCGGTAGCCCTCCGCACGGTGCTCGGTCAAGTACCACGCGCCACCCCCGGCCAGTCCCCCAGCCAGAACAATGGTGAAAAACAATCCAAATAGTATTTTCGCGCCGCCTTTGGCCATGGGGTGATCCTCGTGTTGGGTCTAAAGTCGGCTAAGTATAGCAATGGGCTCAAAGGGGCACAAGGTCATGTGACGTTATTGGGTCTTATGGGCCGTATCGTGTTTCGGCTTTCATACTGACCCATAAGACTCATAGGACCTGTAAGACCCATTCTTCAGACTCCAGACTCCAGGCTCGACTATGTTAAAATCTCCCTCAAAACTCCGCTCCCAAGAAAAGAAAAGGATCGCCATGCTCCCCCCTAAGGTCATCGAAAAACTCGGCCGCCGGATCGAAAAACTGAAGGAATGGCGCTATGCCTGGGTTGCGGACGTGCCGTTGGAGATGGCGGAGACCATGCAGCACTTGCGCCGCCCCCCGGCGGAGTTGAGCTATGTGCCAGCGCCCATCGGCTGCACCTGGGGCACCCACTGGGGCACCACGTGGTTTCGCGGACGCATCGATATCCCCAAATCTCTCAAGGGGCGCCGCGTTTTCTATCGTCACCAGAGCCACACCGACAAGCTGCTCTGGCTCGACGGTGAATCCTTCGCAGGCATGAACCACGGCCATGAAGAAGTGTTGCTCCACGGTCCCGCGAAGGGCGGCGAGTCCCACGAGATTTATGTCGAGGCCTACACCGGCCACCTCATGCCCGGAATGGACCCCTGGAAGGACCAGCTCTACACCCACCAGTTTCCCGAGCGGGACCCCGGCGTGGAGCCACCCCTGCCCATGATTTCCAGCGCCCTGCTCTACGAGCGCGAAGCCGCCGCCGGTCTCTACTACGACGCCGAGGTGCTCTTCCGCACCGCTTGCATGCTCGAAGAGCACAGTCTCCGCCGCGCACGCCTTCTCGCCGGCCTCAACGAGGCCCTGAACCTCGTTCCCATGCAATGGGAGACCGAAGAAGAACTCGAAACCACGGCCACCGCCGCACGCGCCATCCTCGCGCCGCTCCTCGCCACGAAGAATGGCCCAACCACCCCCACCGTAGGCATCGTGGGCCACTGTCACATCGATATCGGCTGGCTCTGGCCCGTGCGCGAGTCCATCCGCAAGGCCGCGAAGTCCTTTGCCACCATTCTCAACTTGATGGATGACTATCCCGACTTCCGCTTTCAGCAGTCCCAGCCCTGGCTCTACGATGTTATCGAGACCCACTACCCCGAGCTGCTTCCCCGTATCAAAAAGCGCGTGAAAGAGGGCCGCTGGGAGCCGAATGGCGGCATGTGGGTCGAGGCCGATTGCAACATGCCGAGCGGCGAGTCCCTCGTGCGCCAGTTCCTCGAAGGGCGCAAAAAAACCCGCGAAGTTTTTGGCTACACGGGCGATACCCTCTGGCTCCCCGACGTCTTCGGTTACAGCGCCGCGCTCCCGCAGATCCTGGCCAAGAGCGGCATCAAGAACTTCGTCACCAGCAAGATCAACTGGGGCGACACGAACCGTTTCCCCTTCGACACCTTTCACTGGGAAGGCATCGACGGCACGCGCATCTTCACCCACTACATCAATATGATGGGCCTCTTCGAGGGCAAGGATTACATGGGCTACAACGCCTTCGTCCGCCCCGACTCCTCCCAGCATGTGTGGAGCCGCGTGCAGTACAAGGAAACGCAGGACTGCACCCTCAGCTCCGTGGGCTGGGGCGATGGCGGCGGCGGGCCGAGCCGCGAGATGTGCGAGAACGCCAACCGCATGAAAAATCTCGAAGGCTGCCCGAAGACGGAGTGGGTCAATGTTTCCAAGTTCCTGGAGCGCCTGCGCGAGGATCAGGTGAAGCGCCCCGTCTGGGTGGGCGAGCTCTACCTGGAGTATCACCGCGGCACCTACACGACCCAGGCCCGCACCAAGCGCTACAACCGCAAGCTGGAGTTCCTGCTGCGCGAGGTGGAGCTCTATTCCGCCATGGCCATGCCCCACGGCCTCGCCTATCCTTCCGCCGCCCTGCAGAAGCACTGGCGTACGCTCTTGACCAATCAGTTCCACGACATTATTCCTGGCTCCAGCGTGCGTAGCGTCTATGAAGTCGCCGAGTCCGAGTATGCCGACATGGAGCATGAACTCCTGGCCCTGCGCGGGAAGGCCCTCGATACCCTCGGCCGCGAGCTCCTGCCCGATGGTCAGGGTCGTGCCCAGGTGGTGGCCAATGCCGTGTCCTGGCCCCGCGAAGATATCGTGCTGCTCCACGGCGACCACGCCACCGCCGCCTGCGATGGCGAGGGGCACTACCTGCCCTGTCAAGAGACCGAGGACGGCCTGGCAGTGCTCGTTCGTGTGCCGGGCCTCAGCATTGCGCCCGTCGCACTTCGCGAGAAAACGAGAGATGATGCCTCGCCCTTTGCCTACAGCGGCAAAGCCCTGGAGACGCCCCACTACACCATCGCCTTCGACAAGGCGGGGCGCATCAAGCAGCTCTTCGACAAGTCGGCGCGACGCGAGGTGGTTGCTCCGGGCGGGAAATTGAACGAGTTCTACATTGCGGAGGACATGCCCCTGTTCTGGGACGCCTGGGACATCGACCGATTCTATCGGGACCACGTGAAGGTCGTGGACGCGCTCGAATCCCGCGAGCTCGTTGCCGACGGCCCCCTCTTTCTGACCATCCGCTCCACCTGGGCGGTGGGGCGCCGCTCCCGAATTACCCAGGATATGACGGTCTACACCCACACGCGCCGGATCGACTTCAAGACCCAGGTGGACTGGCGGGAAGATCGCACGCTGCTCAAAACCGGCTTCGCACTGGACATTCACTCGGCCCAGATCCGCGCCGAGATCCAGTTTGGCCATGTGATGCGCAATGCCCACGAAAACACCACCTGGGACCGCGCCAAATTTGAAGCCTGCGCCCACAAGTGGGTCGATATGTCCGAAGGCAACTACGGCGTGGCCCTGCTCAACGACTGCAAGTACGGCTACGATACCCTCGACGACAAAGTGTCCTTGACGCTCCTGCGCTCGCCGCGCTGTCCGGATGAACTGGCGGACATCGGCGATCATGAATTTACCTACGCCCTCTTTCCCCACGACGGGCCCTTTGCCGTCGAAACGGTAGTGCGCGAAGCGTGGGCCCTCAATGTGCCCCTGATCGCCGCCGCCGCCGCCATTCCCAGCGGTGCGGAAAGCATTATCGACTTTTGCCGCGTGAGCGATCCCCATTTGATTGTGGATACGGTAAAAAAAGCCGAGGAGGACGATGCTGTTGTCGTACGCTTCTACGAAGCGGGCAATACACGTGGTGTCGCCATGGTGAGCTTCAGCCGTCCCGTCAAGCGAGCTTGCGCGTGCGATTTGATGGAAGAATCCGGCGATACGTTAACCGTTCATGGCGACGAGATTGAGCTGCACTTCACCCCCTTCGAGATCAAGACAATCAAAGTGTATTTCCGTTGATGGACTGAGGGAAGTTGGCGCCCTTGGCTGTGCTTCAGATCACCTCGACCAAGACCTGAAGTCATGCCATCGGTGTCGCCTTTCAGTTACGGCATCCACGATTCCAGCAGCGCCCAATTCCCCGCTGTGTCTTCGTCCGATCCTGCGCTGGCGAGGTATTCGATCATCGTGTCCCGTGCCTTCGCCATATCCCCCCGCGCGGCGTACACCTTTGCGAGGCCTGCACGGGCCGCGTGAGTGGAATCTGCCGTCAGCGCCTCCTGAAAATGCGCCTCCGCGACATCGAGGAGACCGCCCTGCAGCGCGATAAGTCCGAGGGCCTGAAGGGAGCTTGATCGATTGACGGGTTCGTCTCCCGATTCCTCCAGCCAGCGTTCGGCCTCGCGCTTAGCCTCCTCCCAGCGCTCCAGCGCCATCAGCACCGCCACCAGTGGGTCAAATCCATTCAAACTCCTGAGGGGACCGGCCTGCGCACGCTTCAGGTGCTTCAGGGCCGCTTCATTTTCGCCGAGTCCAATCAGCACCACGCCCAGGCGCTTCTCGCAGTGATTTCGGTTCGCCTCGCCATGGAACTTGCCCGCCAGGGCCCGCTCATAGAAGGTCCGGGCCTCCTTCAAATCTCCCGAGGCTTCGCGGCGTTCTCCCTGCTCCATGGCGATTTCCGCCAGCGACCCCGACAACCCCGGCAGCACCCGTGAGGCCCACCACGAAAAACACAGGACCATAACCGCAACGACCATCGTCAGAACTATCGAAGCCCTGAAAAGTTGCTTGCACAGCGCTCGCCGTTCCGCGTTCATGGCGCCGTCGCCCGCAGGGCCAGCGCCTGGCGGTCACGTTCCACGAGCGCACGGTAAGGATGATCCGGAGCCAGCGTTCCAAGCAGCGACTCAAAGGCAAAGCGCGCGGCCTCGGCGTGTCCTCCCGCCGCGAGGCAGCGGGCGAGCTGCCACTGATATTCCACCACGCCACCATCCGCGCTTTGTGCTGCCTTGGCCATGGCCAGCGCCGGCTCGTGTTGTCCCAGGGCCACCAAGGTCCGCGCATGGTAGTACCATGCTTGCGCCAGCTCCCCGGCGGGCAACGCAGCCTCTGCGGCCCGCAGGTTTTCTTCCGCCTCCCGGAGGTCGCCCGTTTCAAACTGCGCCGCGCCGAGGGCCTGAAGCGCTGGCCCCAACGCGGCGCTGGGCAACGCGCCGCCGCGCAGTGCGCCGCCAAGTATGGCGACGAGCGGCGTATGAACTGAGGCCCGATCGAAGTCCTCCGCGCCCGGCGCCGTGGCGAGCTCCCGTGCCAGCGTCATCGCCGCTTTTGTCAGGGAATCCGCATTTGGCGCAACGAAGGCATCATTCAATGTCATAATCGTCGCCGAGATCTCCGCCCGCTGAGATTCCGGAATCGACGAAATCATACGTGCCAGCGATTCGGTGCGCGATTCTTCCGGCGCAAGTCCCAACCACGCGCTCCAGATACCGGTCAACGCGGCCTTAGTGCCGAGCGCATCCCTCAGGGCCCGTTCAGCCACGGCCACCTCCGCCGGACTCGTCGCCAGGGCTGCAATCCGGCTGGCAAGCCAGACCGCTAATTCGGGCGAGTGTGGTAGCTTGCCGTCCCTCGAGGGTGCGAAATGGTGAAGCAACGCTTGGCGGTAATCGGCAAGCGCCGTACCGCCCGCCCGGGTGGCGGCATCGTGCAAGCGCATCCAGCGCCCGAGATCATAGGACCACGCGGCGACAGAGCGTTGATAGGCGATCGCGGCATCGCCCCAGGCCCCGAGGCGCCCATGGCACTCGCCCAGGGCAGTGTCGATATTCGCATCGCCAGCGAGGCCAAGTGCTCTGGCGTGATTGAAATAGTCCACAGCCTGTCGGTAGTCCTCGTCGGAAGCGTTAAGCGCGGGCAGTGTCGTTCGCACGTAGGCGCTCCAACCGAGCATGGCCCACGCTTCGGCCAGTTCGGGGCAGCGTTCACGGGCGATTTCCGCGTGTCGTTTCGCCGCATCCAGTGCTGGACCCGCATCGACATCGCCCGCCTGCGCCGCCTGGAGGCAGGCCCGCGCGATCTGTGTATGGAGGCCCGGCAAGTGGGGATGGAGCGCAAGGGCCTGCCCAAAAGCTTCCACCGCCTGCGCCGGTCGACCCTCCTCCAGCGCGACGTCGCCTCGAAGCATCCAACTCCGATAATTGTCGGGCTCTGATTCCGGCAAGGCCGCGGCAATCCTGACGGCTTGATCCCGTTGCGCCTCCGGAACCGAGGAGGTCGCCATCTGTGCCTCGAAATAACGGCGCTCATAGCCGTAGTCGCTCCACAACGACCCCGCGGCCGCAAGAGTCACCACACAAAGCGGCACCATGGCGCGTCGCGCCGATCTTCGTGTTGGCGCGCTGCAATAGGGTCGCGCGGGGTGCAGCGCGACAAGCAGGAAGAAGAGCCCCGCACTGACCGGCGCGTGGAGATTAAAGCCGAAGCACGCATCCGTGGCCAGGGCAACCATCGCGGCCGGAATGGCCATCAGGAGTCCCCAGTGTTGCTCTGCGGCCAGCCAGGGATTCCCGAAAAAGGTGATGATGGAAAACAGGAAGAGCCCGATTAGCGCCGCCAGGCCCGGGATGCCGCACTCGACCGCCATTTCCAGCCACTCGTTGTGTACATGAAAATTCCGCTTGTTCTCCAGCGCGTACCACAGCGCTTCGAAGTTCGTCCAATGTGCGATGTTGTGAAAGGCGTAGTTTCCAGGCCCAACGCCAAAGATTGGGTTCTCCAGAAAAAGCGTTGCCGCGCCCTGGTAACCGTTCAGCCGGAGTTGCAGCGAGCTGTCCAGATCCAGCAGTGGGGCCAAACCAAGAGTCGCCAGCGCCAATACCAGAAACAGCGCGGCGCAGGCGGAGAAACCTATCCACGCAGCATACCAGGAACGAAAAGTCGCGTACTGGGGGCGCTGCATTCGGCGATAGGCATCCAGCGTGACGACTACAAAAACTAGCGCCATCCCCAGGGCCACGGGACCGCTCCGCATGTGCGTGAAGCCCAGATGCGCGGCCATCACGGCGCCCGGCACAAGGTACGCTGGCAGCTCCGCCCACCGCTTTCGTTGCCAGGCATCAACCAGCAGCCCTGCACAAAGCGCCAGCGCCACCACCATCGCGTGGCCCGCAAGGTTGGGGTTTCCATAGGTCGCGGGCAGTGCGCGGTACTCCTCCACGTCGCGCATCGACCAGGGAAAGGGATCCCAGCCGAAATGCTGGGCGAGGCCGTAGACACTGGAAAGGGCCACGCAGGCGACGAGCACGCGAATCAGATTGCGAAGGTGCCGGGTGTGGGGAAAAGTCTGGTAAGCAACAAAGCCGATAACCGCAAAGACCACCCACGGGGCCAGCGCCTGAATGCCCCGGTTCGGGGCATCGGAAACCGCCGCGGAGACGGCGAGAATACCGAAAAAAAGGACAACACAGGAGAGGGTGTGGCTCAAGTTGCGGTAGGGCACACGATTTGTCCAGAGTCCGACCGCCCAGATCAGCACGATGCCGACCGCGAGCACCGCAGTCGCAAGATGCTTGATCGGCGTAGCGGGATCTTCCGTGCGCGGATCCAGCGCGAACACCAGTGCCGCGATCCAGAAGTAAATTGCACCGCGCAGCACGCGACAGGTGAGGTTGTCCGCGCCCGGAACGATCATGAGGAGCCGTTGCGTGGCTTCCAGGCCGATAGAAAATTCTGGATGATCGCGGGCGGGTGACCATGCTCGTCGCAGGGCGCGATCACGAAGCTGATGGTCATCTCCTTGTTCCCCTCCGACCGGGCCACCAGCGTATCCGCGGCAACCGCCTCGCCGAAGCGGGGAAAATACCAGCCAGGCCCCAAGGGCACCGTACCCCGGTGGTGGCGCACGTCGCTGGCCCCAAAGATGAGCAACTGGAGGATTTGCGTGCCGGTCGTCAGACGATAGGGCCGATACACCCCGGAACAGGGCCGGTTGTCCAGGGCCTCCACGCGGCACCCCGGGTGGAAATGGAGAAAGGTCTCCACCGAAAGCGCGCCCTTGCCCGAGATCTTGTCCTGTACCCGGCACCAGCCGCCGCTGTCCCAGGCGAAGAGCCGCTCATGGCGGACGCCCCGCCGGGTCGTGTAGGCGGCCCGCAAGGTGGGCTCGCGGGGATCCCAGTGAATTACATCGCCGTGGATCCGGCGC
The DNA here is from genome assembly GCA_041859365.1 of Candidatus Hydrogenedentales bacterium. Lineage (GTDB taxonomy): Bacteria > Hydrogenedentota > Hydrogenedentia > Hydrogenedentales > JAEUWI01 > JAEUWI01. Next base: position 12,339 of record JBHEKR010000058.1, on the reverse strand, counting down.
GCCACCCGAAACGTCGACCAGTGCTCCAGTTGCTCCTCGCCGTTGATACGGAGCGTATTGTGGGAGGCGGCGGACTGACAATAGGAGCGGCAGGGGCTCTCGGCATAACCGTGGGTCCCCGTATTCACCAGCAGCCGCTCGCCGCGCAGGCTGTATTCAAAACTCAGCAAGTCACAGTGGGCGTGCCCCGGCTGGTAATTCACCGTGGAGTCGCCCGCCTTCACCAGCATGAGCCCGCCCACACCGCCCGGTTCCAGGCGATAAAGACCGCTGTCGGGGAAGGCTGCGGAGCCCCCGGTAGTCGGCGGGAGATCCGGATCGAAATACACGGCCAGCGCCCGCAGTTCCGTGCTCGAAGGTCCCTCGTCCGCGGCGCCATCGTTGAACTGGGCGACATGACCATCTTCGTGGGAAATCCCTTGAAGAAAAGCGAGGCCCCGCTCGATGCCGTCTTCCATCCACGATGGTCGGGGTTCGAGGACGGCGCACGCGAAGATCAGATCCCGCAGTGCCAGCGCATGGTACATGGGGCTGCGTTCGATATGGCCACCGTCGGGCAGGAACTGGCTCAGGACCTGTTCCTTCAGCAGCGCCAACCCCTCTTCCGCACGGGGACTGTTCAACAGCGCTCCGGCCACGGTCATCGCGGCGGCATTCTTCAAGAGATGATTGCCCAGCAGATCCCGCTCCAGGTGTCCCGCGAGGTAGTCCAGTTGCTCGTGCAGGCTCGACACCAGTTCAAAATCGCGCCACCCATAGACCGAAGCGATCATGGACCAGTTGATCAGCCGCGCGGACAGGGGGAAGGCGTCCCACGCCGGCGAGGCCCCCCGGGGGTTCTTTTCCATCCAATCGTCTATCCAGGTCCGTAAGGTCGCGGCCTCCGCCGATGCGGGGTCGGGATGGAGCAGGGCGATCTCACGGCCATAGTCGAAGTAGTGGAGGTGGTAGGCCCAAAGCCTGGGCACATCCAGACCGCGCCAAAAGGGCCGAGCGCTCTGTACCGTCTTGTTGATGAACGTGAAGCGCCCCCGAAGGAACGACTGCACTTTCAAGGCGTCCGGCGGAACCACCATGGCCCAGTGCCGCGCCAGGCCCTGGAGCTGTTCCGCAACCGGTTCGTCGATGGAGGGGAGAGGATTCGGAGCGACGTAACGGGACACCCGGCCATTACCCAGCCGGTAGCGCAGACGCCAGAATACCTGCGACGGCTTCAAGTGCCGCGCCGTGCGCCAGTACAGCAGGCTTTTCTGCAGCCGTTGTCCCATCCCAGACTCCCCGGTTCAGATTGCCCATGACTCTAATCAGCCGGCCAAGCCGCTGTCAAGGGACGAATTGAGAATAGTGAATTGAGAATAGTGAATTGAGGGGCGGGGAAAGGGGAAGGGATTGCTTGTTTCAACAGTTCTCAATTCACTATTCTCAATTCACTATTCTCAATTCCAAAGGATGCCCGTGCGCATTTTGTTCTTCTGTCAGTACTTTACGCCCGAAGTCGGCGCCCCCGCCGCACGGACCCACGAGCATGCCCGCCGCTGGGTGGAGCGGGGCCATCAGGTTACCGTGCTCTGCGGACTGCCCAACCACCCCGACGGCATCGTGCCCCCGGCCTATCGCGGCAAGTGGCTTTGCCGCGAGACGATAGACGGCATTCGAGTGCTGCGATGCTGGTTCATTGTCGCCCCGAACAAAGGTGTCTTCAAGCGCTGCGTCAGCTTTCTTTCCTTTATGGTGTCCGCTGTGGGCTTCGGCATCTTCGTCACGGGAAAGTGCGACGTTGTCGTGGGCACCACCCCCCAGATGCTCTGCGCCCTGGGCGGCTACCTCGTGTCTCGTGTCAAGCGCCGCCCCTTCGTCCTCGAAGTGCGCGACCTCTGGCCCAAGCACATCATCGACCTCGGTGCTATCACCAATTCCGTCGTCATTCGCGGACTCCAGCGACTGGAATTGTTTCTCTATCGCCACAGCCGGGCCGTCGTCACCGTCTCTGAAGCGTCCCGACGCTTCATTGAGGGGCGCGGAATCGTCCCGGAGAAACTTTTCACTGTCACCAACGGCATCGACGAGACTTTCTTCGTCTCGAAGAAAAAGAATGGCCTCCGCGCGTCCCGGGGGTGGAGCGACAAGTTCGTCGTCCTCTACATCGGCACCCACGGCCTTTCCCAGGGGCTCGAAACCATCCTGGATACGGCCGAACTCCTCGCGGGCGATTCGCGCTTCCACTTCGTTTTCGTGGGCAGCGGTGCGGAGTGGGGGGGGCTGCGGGAAGACGCGCGTGCGCGCGGATTGTGCAACGCGGAGTTCCTGCCCAACCAACCCAAGACCGCCATGCCCGATTTCTACGCAGCCGCCGATGCCTGTCTGGTTCCGCTCAAGAAGCGGGACATCTTCCGCTTCAACATTCCCTCGAAAATGTTCGAGATCATGGCTTGCGCCCGGCCCATCATTCTCGGGGCCGAAGGTCAGGCCCGGCAACTGCTCGGCGAGGCCGATGCGGGAATCGCCGTGGATCCGGAGAATGCCTTGGCCTATCGCGATGCGATTATGCGGCTCGCCGCAGAACCCGCGTTGTGTGAACGATTTGGGGCAAACGGCCGTGCTCACGTGGTAGCCCACTATACGCGCAACAGCAAGGCCGATGAGTTCCTGGAATGCCTGGAGCGGGTGATCGAAGACGCGTAGGGCTCAATGAAGCGAATGGACGGAGTGGACATTGTGGACCGAGTGTACGCAAGTACTCTTCAACTCCTGGGGAGCGTCCAACACATCCACCCTGTCCACCAAGTCCACAACAGGCACTCGTCAGTGCGCACTCAATACACGAAATTCGTATCCACATCATCCAGCATTGGCGCATCCAGATCCTTCTGCGTCACGATTGACGCCTCAATCGGCCATTCGATCCCCACCTTCGGGCACGCATAGTTCAAGGCCCGCTCATAAGCCGGCGCGTGGTGCGCGGTGCACTTGTAATGCACCAGACTGTTGTCTTCCAGCGCCACAAAGCCATGGGCGAAGCCCGCGGGCACCCAGAGCGACAGATGATTCTCTCCCGACAGTTCCAGCCCGAACCATTTTCCGTAGGAGGGCGAACCCTTCCGCAGATCCACCGCCACGTCGAATACCGCGCCCTGCACGCATCGCACCAGCTTGCCCATCTCCTCCGGGCGGATTTGATAGTGCATTCCGCGGAGGGTGCCCTTTTTCGACTTGCTCAGGTTATCCTGTACGAAGGGCAGTTCAAAGCCTGCCGCTTTCCACATGTCACGCGAGTAGGATTCGGAGAAAAAGCCCCGATCGTCGTGGAAGACGCCGGTTTTCACGATCAGGAGCCCGTCCAGCGGGGCATTTTCAATGGTTACAGGCATGGGCATGGTGAGATTCCTGATGGGTTCGTACGGGCATAAAGCCCGCTCTGGATGGTGAACTATGGGGGAGCCACGGCTATGCTACACGGGGCCGGTTATGGATTCAATTCCCCTCGGGGAAAGGGATGGGCGGTGGTGGCGGAAGCACATCCTCCGGGCGCGCCAGGGGATAGGTCTCCCGGAGTCGCGTCGCCGTCTCGCCAGCGGCCTGGCGGAGCGCCTCCGCCCGGCTTCCGTCCCGGGCAATCATTTCCAGCACAGCCGCCACCGTGCCCGCGCGCTGGCGCTGCTGCTCCACCCGCACCTGATCGGCCTTCGCAAGCGGAATGGAGCCGGGCGCGATCAGTTCGGCGCGAATATCGAGGGCTTGGCCCGTCTGCGCGGCGAAGGCCCTTGCTTCCTCGCTGTGGGCGAGGATCCAGTTGAAGGAATCGGAAATCAGCGTGTCGATCAGCCCTGCCGCCTGAAGCTGGAGGCTCGGGTCCTCCGTGGGATTTTGCAGGAGGGACAGCAAGGTATCCTGGAAGGTCGGTGCGCCATCCGCGAGGTGGTCCCGGAGGTAGGCGCATAGCGCGCCTGGCTGCCCCGTCGGCGGTGCGCAATTCCTGAGCAGGTAACGCCGCAGCGCCAGTGGCTGCTTTCCACTGGCGATCATCTCCGTCAGTTTTAAAAAGTCTTCGGTCGAATGGGCTATCAGGGGATAATACTCCAGCACGGCTTGAAGGTCTTCATCCACCTGGTGCCCATGGGCCACCAGCGTTGCTTCGTCGGCCTGGGCCGGCGCGGGGTTCCGGACGGCCACATAGGCCACGCCGCGAAGGAGCGCCTCAGGCTCAAGGGTAAGGACATCGTCGAAAAGAAAGCGGCGCTCGGGCGGATAGGGGAGATCGGAGCCCGCGCCGGGCGGGACGGGCTGCACGGACTCCTGCGCAAGGATTTTCTCCAGAATGCGCCACAAGGGAAGCTGGTCCGTAGCATCCGCGGCGGGTGCCCACTGGAGCAGCGCCAAGGCCGCCAGAACAATTCCCATCCGCCAGATGCAATGAGTGCTATCGGCGCTCGGTACCGCCACGTTTCGTAACTCCCGCGCTACGCGGCCTCGGAAAAGGCCTGTTTCTTCCGATGGATCATCCACAGGTTCCGCGTGTAGATCGGAAGGGTCAGCAACATGCCCAACCCGAAGATCCACTCGCCCAACTGGATGAATGAGGCCAGCATCAGGAAAGATGCGGCGATGCTAAGGTACCAGAAAGCCACCGGGATGACACTCTCTTTCTTCCGCTCCGAAGTGATCCACTGAATCAGGAATCGGCAGGCAAAGAGCCCCTGGCCCGCCACGCCGACGGCGATCCAGAACCAGGTCCGCGCCGCGTCGCTTTCGGATCCCGACTTCGAGTTGGAAAGCACCTGGCCCCACGTGACCGCCAGCAGGGTCATCGCCACCAGCATAACCGCCACCGCCAGGCCATGAACGAGCACGGAGCGTCGGCGGGAGAGGGTGCCATTCTTACGCCAGACGTGGATGAGGTTGCGGACATAGATGAAGATATTGAAGCAATGGGAAAGGGTCCCCACGGCCGAATGGGTGTAAACCCCATAGCAAAACAACATCAGTGACCCGATACAACTCATGTACCAGAAACCCACCGGGACCACGCTACGCCCGAGCCGCTCCGAGGTGTACCACTGAAGGTAGAAACGACCGTAGAAGATTAGCGCCGCCACGCCGCCGATGATGTCGCCAATGTCGAAGTTGATGTTTTGCAATAGGTTAGGCAAGGTGGTGTTCCGCCGGAAAGGCCGGGTTGGTGGGCTTGGAAAGGGTGGCAAAGCGCCAGCGACCCTAGATCATGCCATGCGCCCCTACGGGATGCAAGGGAAACGAAGCGTCACCCTATTGACAAGCACCGCGCCTGGTTGTTATTATCACTCCCCGTGGGTGAGTGCTAACAAGCGCGCCGCCCTTTAACAATTTAAACACGCCCGCCTTCGAGCGGGCCTACCCAAAGTGGTAAACAACACCACCAAACAGAATAAAAGGAGATAGACCATGAAAGTACGTCCGTTGGCAGACCGGATCCTGGTCAAGCGTGAAGAGCCCAGCGAAACCGTCCGCGGTGGCATCATCATCCCCGACACCGCCAAGGAAAAGCCCCAGGAAGCCAAAGTGGTTGCCGTGGGCCCCGGCAAGGTGGACGACGCGGGCAAGCGCACGCCCCTGGAGCTTAAGAAGGGTGACCGCATCCTGGTCGGCAAATACGCCGGTACCGAAGTGAAGATCGACGGCGTCGAGCACCTGATCATGCGCGAAGACGACGTCCTCGCCGTCATCGAGTAATCCCCCCGGTCTCAAAAATCCGAATAAACACGAAAAGGATGTTGCACAATGGCAAAGCAACTTGAATTTGGCGAAGACGCGCGTCGCCGCGTCTTGGCCGGCGTTACCAAGCTCAGCCGGGCCGTCAAGGCGACCCTGGGGCCCAAGGGCCGCAATGTGGTGCTCGACAAGAAATGGGGCTCCCCGACCGTCACGAAAGACGGCGTGAGCGTGGCCAAGGAAATCGAGCTCGAAGACAAGTACGAGAACATGGGCGCTCAGATGGTGAAGGAAGTCGCTTCCAAGACTTCCGACGTGGCCGGCGACGGCACCACCACGGCGACCGTGCTTGCGGAAGCGATCTTCCGCGAAGGGCTGCGCAATGTGACCGCCGGGGCCAACCCGATGGAACTCAAGCGCGGCATTGACAAGGCCGTCGAAGCGATCACCGAAAAGCTCCACGGCATGAGCAAGCAGGTGCGCAACGATAAGGACGTCATCAAGAACGTCGCCTCCATCTCCGCCAACAGCGACCAGGAAATCGGCAACATCATCGCCGACGCCATGGAAAAGGTCGGCAATGACGGCACCATCACGGTCGAAGAAGCCAAGAGCATCGAGACCACCCTGGAAGTCGTGGAAGGCATGCAGTTCGACAAGGGCTACCTGTCCCCCTACTTCGTGACCGACTCCGAGACGATGGAATGCGTCCTTGAAAACGCCTACATCCTCATCCACGAGAAGAAGGTCTCCAATCTGAAGGACCTCCTTCCCCTGCTTGAGCAGGTTGCCAAGGCCGGCAAGCCCCTCCTGATCATCGCCGAAGATGTCGAGGGCGAAGCCCTGGCGACCCTCGTGGTGGACAAGATCCGCGGCACCTTCGTGGCCGCCGCCGTGAAAGCCCCCGGCTTCGGCGACCGCCGCAAGGCCATGCTCGAAGACATCGCCATCCTCACCGGTGGCCTGGCCTTCTCCGATGACCTCGGCCGCTCGCTGGAAAGCATCGGCCTGAGCGATCTCGGCCGCGCCAAGCGCGTCGTCATCGACAAGGACAGCACCACCATCGTGGAAGGCGCTGGATCCAGCTCCGACATCATGGGCCGCATCAACCTGATCCGCCGCCAGATCGAAGGCACGACCTCCGATTATGACCGCGAGAAGCTTCAGGAACGTCTGGCCAAGCTGGCCGGTGGCGTAGCCGTCATCAACGTCGGCGCCGCGACCGAAATCGAAATGAAGGAAAAGAAGGCCCGCGTGGAAGACGCGCTGCACGCCACCCGTGCGGCCGTTGAAGAGGGCATCGTCCCCGGCGGCGGCGTCGCGCTGATCCGCTGCCAGGACGCTCTGGACGGGCTGAAGCTCGAAGGCGATGAAGCCGTCGGTGCCAACATCGTCCGCCGCGCCATCGAAGAACCCCTCCGCCAGCTCGCGTACAACGCGGGCGACGAAGGCGCCACGGTCGTCCAGCACGTCCGCGGCAAGAAGGGCGCCGTCGGCTACAACGCCGCGACGGGCGAGTACGAAGACCTGATGAAGGCCGGCGTAATCGACCCGACCAAGGTGACCCGCACCGCCCTGCAGAACGCCGCCAGCATCGCCGGCCTCCTGCTGACGACCGAAGTGCTCATCGCGGAGCTCCCCGATGACGCGCCTGCCGGCAACGGCGGCGGTGGCCACGACATGATGTAAGCCGCTCCCACGAGCTGCTGTGTTTGAGTAAACGTTCCACCGCCCGGTCCGCCAACGCGCACCGGGCGGTGTTTTTTTGCCCGATGGGTCTTATGGTTTGTTGTTTTCCGGGGCTTCGCCTTTATAGTGAGGCGTTGGGGACTGATCATGCCCGTTTTTTGCACGAACCGACCCATACGACTCATTAATCGCCGACAGCCACCGTCTGCAAGATATTGACCTTTCCGACTGATCAATTTACTATGGGCAAACACGACCAGTCGCGCCATTGCACATGAGAGGAAAAGGGTGTACATAGTAACCACGACAGTTCTCCTTCTTGCCGCAGTTGCCGCTCTTGTCTGGCGCTGGCGCGCGGGCGCCACGAAGGAAACCCTCCCCGAGGCGGTGATGCAGCAGCACGGCTCACTCATCATGCGCCGCCTGAAAAAGGGGGCGAATCCCGACACCATTGACGATCTGGGCTACACCGCCGCCATCTACGCCGCCGGCCAGGGCGACGTGGGCGTGCTGAAAGAATTGGCCAGCTTCGGCGCGAACCTTGCCCTGCCCACCGGCCAGGGGGAGACGCCTCTCTACAGCGCCGCCCAGCACGGCCAGCTCCAGTCGCTCCTCTATCTGCTCAAGCGGGGCGTTACCGTGGACCCTGAAACGGTCCACCGCGAGACTCCGCTCCTCATCGCCGCACGGGAGGGCCACGTCTCCATTGTCCGCGCCCTCCTCGCCGCCGGGGCCAATGTGAACCAGCAGGACAATCGGGGGTGGAGCGCCCTCATGATCGCCATGCGGGAAAATCAGAAGGAACTGACCGATCTCCTCCTCGGCCACAATGTGAATGTGAACCTCGCGCCGAAGGACGGGGCCAATGCCCTGATGATGGCCGTAAAGAAAGAAGACGAGGATCTCGTGCGACGTCTCCTCGATCGCGGGGCGGATGTACACCACCATTCCCGCGATGGCATGTGCGCCCTGCGCATCGCCGTGCTCCGCGGGAACATGGCCATCGCCCGGCGCCTGCTCAATGCCGGTGCCGATGTGAGCGCGCCCTTCGCCAACAAGGAAACCCCCGTTGAAGTGGCCGAGCGCGAAGGCTACAAGGAGCTCGCCGCCTACCTGCGCAAGCGCGAGAAGCGCCTCGCCGCCTGCATGGACATCCTCGAAGTGGTGGCCCGGGGCGACCATGATCGCGTGAAAGAAATCGTTGCCCAGGTGCCCCGCAGCGTCAATGTCCACTCCGCCAGCAGCCGCTGGACGCCCCTGCTCATTGCCGTCCGCGCAGGGCAACTCGATATCACCGCCACCCTCCTGGAGCACGGCGCCGATGTACACGCCCGAAGCAAGGATGGGAAGTCGGCCATCGCCTTTGCCGTGGACGGGAGCGATCTGGCCATGGTCAAGGTCCTCCTCGAAGGGGGCGCGCGCATTGACCAGGTGGACGCAGAAGGCACCGACCTCCGCTCCTATGCCGAAACCCAGAATCAGCAGGCTGTCGTTGAATTCATCGATTCTTTTGCCCAGCAGCAGGCCGTGGGCTTCAACCTCTTTCAGGCGGTCACGGAAAACGATCCGCCCCGCGCGCTAACGCTCCTGCGGCAAGACCCCGGTTGTGTGGACGCGCGCACGCGCAACGAACGCTGGACGCCGCTCATGCAGGCCGTACGTGACGACAACGTGCCCATGGCGCGCCTCCTGATGGAGTACAAGGCTCAGGTAAACCTCACCAACAGCCGTGGAATGACCGCCCTCATGTACGCGTCCCGCAACGGCAATCTGGAGCTGGTCCGCATGCTCGTCAATGCCGGTGCGGATGTCCGGATTCGCTCACGGGAAGGCAACACCGCCTGCGAGTTCGCCTTGGACAAGGGCCACGCCCGCGTCGTGATGCTGCTGCAGGAGGTCGAGGCCCAGCTCTCCGACTGGTCGAAAATGGGCCTGGTCGATGAAGCCGAAACCCGCTTCGATGGTCCACCGCCCGCCACGGACAGCGACCACGGGCGCAGCGACGACATCTTCAAAGCGATCCAGGAGAACGATATCCGGTTGGCGAAGCAAGTGCTCCACTACTGGCCGGATTGCGTTCGACTGCGTCGAGGCCCCTCTGAACTGACGCCCCTCCACATGGCCATCAACGGCGGCAACCAGGATATGGCCCAGTTGATTGTAGCGGCCGGGGCCGATGTGAACGCCAAGTCCCGGGAAGGCAAGACGCCCCTCTACCAGGCCGTCGCCCGGGCCGATGCCGAACTCACCACCATGTTACTTCGCAGCGGCGCCCAGGTCTGGCAACTGGTCCAGGGCCAGACCGCCCTCCAGGTCGCTCAGGCCGCCGGCTACACCGATATCGTGGCGGAGTTGAACCGAAGCACGTCCACGGATAGCTGAGCGCGGGGGACATGGAGCGGGGGCATTCCAGCCCCCAGCCCGCGCAATGCAATTGCACGGGATCAAAGAAAAGGGGGCAGGAATGCCCCCTCTCCATACCTTCGCTGGCGTATCGGGTCATTGTAACCCCCTTACGCGTCTCCCGTTGATTCCCGCCCGGAATTGTGTACAATAAGCCCTTATCCAGCGAGGCCCTCCGGGTAGTCCCGTGCCCTCGCCGATTCTGTGAGAGAGATACCCGAAATCACCGCCGCGCGCGGTGCCCTATTACCCATCGGAGGAGCAACATGAGCCAGCAAATCGAGCACGTATTGGAAGAGACCCGGCTGTTTGAACCATCGCCGGAATTTTCCGCCGCAGCGACCGTAAAGACCCGCGCTGAATACGATGCCTTGTACAAGAAATCCATCGAGGATCCTGAAGCCTTCTGGGCGGGCGTCGCCGATGAACTCCACTGGTTCAAAAAGTGGGACCGCGTCTGCAACAAGGACAACATGCCCTTCGTGAAGTGGTTTGAAGGGGCGAAGACCAACATCACCTACAACTGCCTCGACCGCCACGCCCTGGGCGCGCGCGCAAACCAGCCCGCCATCATCTGGGAAGGCGAACCGGGCGACGAAGTCATCCTGACCTACAGCGAGCTCCATAAACAGGTCTGCAAGGCCGCCAACGCCTTGAAGGAACTCGGTGTGCAAAAGGGCGACCGCGTGGCCATCTACATGCCCATGGTCCCCGAGCTCGCCATCGCCATGCTCGCCTGCGCCCGCATCGGCGCGCTCCACTCCATCATCTTCGGCGGCTTCTCCGCCACGGCCATCAGCGACCGTGTCCATGACTCGGATTGCTGCTGCGTCATTACCGCCGACGGCGGCTGGCGTCGCGGCGCCATCGTCCCTCTCAAAGATACCGTGGACGAGGCCCTGGCCAATTGCCCGATGGTGAAAAATGTGCTCGTGGTGAAGCGCACAGCAAACGATATCAAGATGCACGATGGCCGCGACCACTGGTGGCACGACGTCGTGGGTGGAGCATCCGAAGACTGTCCCGCGGCCGAGCTGGACGCGGAAGACCCCCTCTACATCCTTTACACCTCCGGCTCCACCGGAAAGCCCAAGGGCATCCTCCACACCATCGGCGGCTACATGGTCAATACCTACCTGACGTCGAAATATGTCTTCGACCTGCAGGATGGCGACATCTACTGGTGCACCGCCGATATCGGCTGGGTCACGGGCCACAGCTACGTGATCTACGGCATCCTGGCGAACGGCGCGACCTCCCTGATGTATGAAGGCGCGCCCAATCAGCCCGGCCCGGATCGCTTCTGGCAGATCGTGGACAAGTATAAGGTCACCATCTTCTACACCGCACCGACCGCCATCCGCGCCTTCGCCAAGTGGGGCGATGAGCATCCCGCGAAGTACGACCTGAGCAGCCTGCGCCTTCTGGGCACCGTGGGCGAGCCCATCAATCCCGAAGCCTGGATCTGGTACCACAAGCACATCGGCCGCGAGCGCTGTCCCATCGTCGATACCTGGTGGCAGACCGAGACGGGCGCGATCATGATCACCACCCTGCCCGGCGCCATGCCCACCAAGCCCGGCTCCGCCGGCGTGCCCATGCTCGGCATCAAGGCCGCCATCGTCACCGAGGAAGGCGAAGAAGTGCCCGCGGGCCACAGCGGCCTCCTCGTCATCAAAGAGCCCTGGCCCTCCATGCTTCGCGGCCTCTACGGTGACAACGAGCGCTTCAAGGAAGTCTACTTCAGCAAATTCGAGAAGCAGGGCTGGTACCTCACCGGCGACGGCGCCTTCTGCGCGAAAGACGGCTACTACATGATCATCGGCCGTCTCGACGACGTCATCAACGTCTCCGGCCACCGCCTCGGAACCATGGAGATTGAGTCCGCCCTCGTTTCCAGCGAGCTCGTCGCCGAGGCCGCCGTCGTGGGCTTCCCCCACGACATCAAGGGCCAGGGTATCTGCGCCTTCGTCTCCCTCCGTCCCGGTGCGGACGTGTCCGACGCGGCCAAGGACCGGCTCCGCAACCACGTGGCCCACGAAATTGGCGCCATCGCCAAGCCGGACCAGATCCGCTTCACCGATTCCCTGCCGAAAACGCGCTCCGGAAAAATCATGCGCCGCCTCCTCCGCGACATCGCCGCGGGCAACGAGACCACCCAGGACACCACCACCCTCGAAGACTTTAATGTCCTCGCGAAACTCCGCGAGACCGACGACTGATCCTCAAGGTTCAGTTTCACGTTACCAACGGCGGGAAGCAAGCGCTTCCCGCCGTTAGCCATTCTTGAAAGGCACAACTGAAATAAGAGTCGACGAAAATACGGTGGGGCGATGACGGGTGCCACCCTCAAGCAGAGGAGCGCAGCGGGGGAGCTGCAAAGAAAACACGCCGCCTTAGGGACTGACACACCCGCGTTTTCGGTGAAGATCTTCGTGATCCACAACGTATTGATTGTTCCGACTGCGAGTCCGTGACGTCGCGGGGTGTGGCTGTCCCGTCGCTCGCGGAGGTAAACCCGGTTTACTGCGTCACATCGACCAGACGACATGTTGCCTGTTG